>JANXZX010000142.1 GCA_025355325.1 Geobacteraceae bacterium | reverse complement strand
CACCACTTTTATGTTTTTATTTTCCCCCTCCCTAGACGGGAGGGGGTCAGGGGGTGGGTGAAGTTGTTGTAATATTAGAAGTGTTACAATCCGCTTCCCCCACCCCTCAATCCCCTCCCGCAAGGGGAGGGGAGGTTGTTGTTGAATCCACCAACATTTTTGTCGAACACCCAGTGAAACCTGACTTTCGTAGAGAAAGGAGGATTGTGTGAGTAGCGACAACCAAAGTATTCGTCCGGGTAAATTGCATCCGTACATAAAGCCGGTTTTATTCGCTGTAGTGACCATGATAGTTGTGGCGGCTGCCATTTATTACGCGTTATCGGCATTCTTCTTAAAAGATGCCGAGGACAAAGTAAGAAATATTCTCTTGTCACACAAAAGTTTCCACCATTACATCCAAAGAAACATGCTCCCGACATTTTACAAGGCACGGGACAATGGAGATGTAGCTCAAAGTTTTTATACCCCTGAATTATTTTCTTCATCATTCATCGTTCGGAATATGCATGCATATTATAATGAAGAGATGAAAAAAGCCGGACTTCCTGAAGTATATTACAAGATGGCCTCGGTAAATCCGCGTAATCCGGTCAATATTGCTGATGAGTTTGAAGCATCGATGATCAAATATTTCAATGAGCATCGAGACGTCAGAGAGTTTCGAAAAGTAATTACGGTTGATGGTACAAAATATCTCTATTATGCGATTCCTTTTCTGGAAACAGAGACCAAGTGCTTAAAATGTCATGGTAAACGACAGGATGCGCCGCCGGGACTTCAGGCGCTGTATCCGGGAGAGGGCGGCTTTAACGAAAAAGCGGGAGTTTATCGGGCGATTGAATCGATCAAGATGCCGATCAACAGCGAGATATCAACCGCTCTGATTCTGACCTGTTCACTCTCGGTCGGCTTTGCAGTTATGCTTCTACTGTTTTTCTTTAACAAGCGTCTCAAAGTACTGGTTGGTGATCGAACTGCTTCACTTGAAGCAGAGATAGTCGAACGAAAGCAGGTCGAGGAAACGCTGCGTGAGAGTGAAGAAGCATACCGCACTGTCGCTAATTTTACGTATGACTGGGAATACTGGCTGGCTCCGGACGGCAACCTGCGTTACATATCTCCATCATGTGAACGGCACACGGGGTATACCGCCGAAGAGTTCCAACAAGACCCAACGTTGATGAATAAAATCACCCATCCGGATGACAGAGATCATCTTGCAGGCCATGTAGTTGTTGATCAGGATGAAGCACCAAAATCGCATCAGCACCATATTGACTTCCGAATTATTACCCGCGGTGGCGAAGAGAGGTGGTTTTCCCATGTCTGCCAGCCGGTCTATGATGGTGCCGGAAAATATTCGGGTCAGCGGGCGAGTAACAGGGATATCACTGAACGAAGGTTTGCAGAAGATGAAATCCATCGATTGAACATCGAACTGGAACAGCGGGTGGTCGAGCGGACGGCTCAGTTGGAGACGGCCAACAAGGAACTGGAGGCATTCTGTTATTCTGTTTCCCACGACTTGCGGGCTCCATTGCGGCATATTGATGGCTACGTTGATCTGCTGATTTCGCGCTGTCGTGACGGCCTTAACGAAAAAGGACTTCACTACGTTGATACTATCGCCGCTTCAGCGCGTCAGATGGGAACGTTAATAGATGATTTGCTGCAGTTTTCCCGAACCGGTCGTGCGGAAATGCATCATGAGAACATGGATATGAATCTGGCAATGCAGGAAGCCTTGGCGCTGTGTCAGGAAAGCTCTGCCGGACGTGCCATTGAATGGGTCATCTCTGATCTTCCACCGGTACGTGGTGACTATGCCCTCCTTCGTCAGGTCTGGGCCAATTTGCTCGGGAATGCCGTTAAATATACCCGAACGAGAGACGTTGCGCACATTGAAATCCGCACGTATAAAGAAAATGGTGAGGACGTCTTTGTCGTCGAGGATAACGGGGTAGGTTTCGACATGCAGTATGTCGGCAAGCTTTTTGGTGTCTTTCAACGCCTGCATTCTCAGGAACAATTCGAGGGAACCGGGATCGGTCTGGCAACTGTCCAGCGCATTGTCAACCGGCATGGAGGTCGGGTGTGGGCCGAAGGCGAATTGAACTGGGGAGCCAAATTCTATTTCACAATACCATCTTAACGGAGGAACAGTACCATGTCTGAACTGAGACCGATTTTGCTTGCCGAAGACAGCCCGAATGATGCAGAACTGACCCTTGAGGCTCTGGCCGACAACAACCTGGCCAACCGGGTTACCCACGTGTCTGACGGTGTTGAGGCGATGGAGTTTCTTCGCTGTGAGGGGAAATACCAGTCACGCAAGCCGCTCAATCCGGCGGTGGCGATACTTGATATCAAGATGCCCCGCATGGACGGCATCGAAGTTCTGCGGGCCATCCGTTCTGATCCCGCTTTCAAAATGATACCCGTGGTAATGCTGACCTCTTCGCGTGAAGAGCAGGATCTGATCCGAAGCTATGAATTGGGGATCAATGCCTATGTGGTCAAACCGGTAAATTTTTCCGAGTTTGTCAAAGCTGTTAAGCAGTTAGGCGGTTTCTGGGCGGTGCTGAATGAACTACCGCCGGAGGGTTCAAGCACGCATGCTGACTGATAAGCCACTACGGATTGTACATATAGAAGATTCAGCGCTGGATGCCGAGATTATACGGGAACGGCTGGCCGATACCGGTTTATTGGCGGAAATTGATTGGGCTGCCAACGAAAATGACTTCAAAAATTTTCTGCAAAGCGGCGGTTACGATCTTATTCTTGCCGACTATCATTTGCCAGGTTTCACCGCTCCTGAGGCACTCCGGGTGGCTCAAAAACTCTGTCCCGGCATACCTTTTATCTGTATTTCCGGTGCAATTGGCGAGGAGAAAGCTGTCGAACTTCTAAAGCTGGGCGCTACTGATTATGTATTGAAAAACCGTCTGGACAAGCTCCCCCTGGCAATTCAGCGGGCGCTCGATGAGGTCAGGGAGCGCACAGCCCGCCGCTTGGCTGAGAAAGAGATCGTACAGCTTAATAAGACTCTGGAAACACGTGTCGCTGAAGTTGTTTCGGAGCTTCGCCGCAAGGACCAGATGCTGATACAGCAGAGCCGTTTGGCTTCCATGGGCGAGATGATCGGCAATATCGCCCATCAATGGCGTCAGCCGCTTAATAATATCGGGCTTATCGTTCAGAACGTGCAGATGCAATATAACTCCGGCACACTCACCAAAGAAGAAATGGAAAGTGACACTAAAAGCATGATGGATCTCATTATGCTCATGTCGCGTACAATCGATGATTTTCGGAATTTTTTCCGGGAGGATAAGGAAAAACAGGAGTTTTCCCTATGTAAATTGATTGACCATGTTTTGTCACTGATTTCCGAGTCCCTGATCTGCAATGACATTACGGTAAAAATTGAAGCGGACGATGAAGTGTCCACTGTTGGCTACCGGAATGAATATGCGCAGGTTTTGCTAAACATCATCAACAACGCTCAAGAAGCAGCAGCCGAACGTACTATTTCCAATCCCTGCATTGTTGTACGCATAACCCGGGAGGATGATTGTTCTGTGCTCTACATACGAGACAATTGCGGCGGTATTCCGGACGAGATAATAACTAAAATATTTGATCCCTATTTCACCACCCGTGGCCCGGAAAGGGGAACAGGGGTGGGGTTGTATATGTCAAAAGTTATTATCGAAAAGAATATGAATGGTCACTTGATGGCTCGCAATGTAGGGGAGGGGGCAGAGTTTCGGATTGAGGTATAATCTCCTGTTTGAATATTTTCCTGTTTGAATATTTTCCTGTTTAAATTTGTCATCCGCCACACGTAAAACTCAAAGCATCCCCACGATTGCTCCTGTCATCAGCGAGGCCAGCACCCCGGCAAGCAGGGCCTTGAAACCCATTGCTACGATTTCTTCACTACGCTCGGGGCAGAGAGAACTGAGTCCGCCGATCAGAATGCCCAGGCTGCCCAGATTCGCGAAACTGCACATTGCATAGGTCATTATTATTTTGCTCTTCGGACTTAATGCCGCCTCCGGCAGGGCGGAAAATTGGATATACGCCAGAAACTCGTTCAGCACTACTTTGGTGCCCATGAGCGCACCGGCGGTTTTTGCTTCTTCCCACGGCACGCCGATTATCCAGACAACCGGAGCCATCAGCGCCCCCAAAATGCGCTCAAGAGTCAGGGGGGTACCCATTATATCCGTCATCTGCCCGAGCCCGATATTGACAAGTTTTACCAGCGCAACAAACACTATCAGAATCGCCACAATATTGAAGAGGATCTTGAGACCGTCAAAAGTTCCTTTCGCCAACGCATCCATGGCACTTGATGCCTTGTATGATGATATCTCTCCTCCAAGAGTTTGGTGTTCCGTTTCCGGAATTATGATGGAAGCTATAACCAGTGCGGCTGGTGCGTGGATGATGGAAGCTGTCAGAATATGACCGAGTGCATCCGGGATAACGCGCTGTAGTACCGTGGCATACAACACCAGCATGGTGCCGGCGATGCAGGATAAACCTGTGGCCATCATGGCAAAGATCTCGCTGCGGGTCATTCTGGCCAGATATGGCCGTATCAGCAGGGGAGATTCAATCATTCCCAGAAAAATGCAGCCGGATACTGCAACGCCGAGCGCTCCACCGATTCCCATACTCTTGCGCAGTACCCATGAAAATGCCTGTACGACCCTGGGCAGAATTCGCCAGTAATAGAGCAGAGCAGTTAAAGCGGCAATTACCAGCACCATCGGCAGAGCCTGGAATGCCAGAGAGAATGATCCCCCCGGTGTGGTCTCGACAAACGGCAGCGGGCCTCCTCCCAGATAGCCGAAAACGAATGACGTACCGGCCTTGGTCGCGGTTTCCAGAGCGGCAACAACAGCATTCAGACCGAAGAACATATCCCGGAACAGTGGAGCCTTCAACATCATCAGGGCGATAAGCAACTGCAGGATTACCCCGGAGGCAATAAGCCGCCAATGAATTACGTGACGGTTTTCGCTGAACAGCCAGGCGACTCCAAGCAACACACACATTCCAAAAACACCATGAATCATTCAAAACTCCCTGTTACCCGGCAATTCCGGCAATTGACCCGGTTATGAATGCGATTAACCAGGCCGAATAAATATAGAGACTCACTCGATGGAATATGCGGTTCACCGATTCAGCCTGACTGACTAAAGACGCAACTGATGCCAACAGAAAATGAAATGCCATACCGGACAGTGAGGCGATGCCGATTGCTATGTGCCACTCGGGTACAACGCCGGTAGAGAGACCATAGAGCAGCATCAGATGCGTCCCCAGATAGTCGCAGAGTAAACCAACCCCGAACAGGACCAGATGCTTTCTGAATAAACCGATCTTACGTGCGCTGAACACAGCCCAGGTGTAAAAAATCAATGCAAGGTTCATCCAGATGACAGCTTGTAGCAACATGAATAGTCGATCTCACTTGTAAGGTACTTTAACCAAATCCGATATGTGGACGGGTAGGGGATAATACATCAAGGTTAAGGCTGTAGCAACCTGGAGTGAAATAAAGCATTATTTCGTTACACTTTGTCGGGTTCCAGATATATTTTTTGCTAATCGATTGAAACATGGTGATCTTTGCGATACTCTTTGGATAAATTCGTGTTCGGGAGGACTATCGATGAGATCTGTACACTTTGCGAGTCGTTTCATTCGGGTCACTATTGTCGGTCTGTGTATCCTGATGGCCAATGTACTGATATGCGGATCCGGCTTTGGTGCTGAAAAAAAAGATACGTTGATCGTCGGGATGGAACTTGCCTATCCACCCTTTGAGATGACTGATACCAAAGGTCACCCGATCGGCGTGAGTGTTGACCTGGCCAATGCGCTCGGCGCAGCGCTCGGCATGAAGATACAGATTCAAAATATGTCATTTGACGGTTTGATTCCATCCCTCAAAACGGGCAAGATTGACCTGATCATATCGTCGATGACCGCTACATCGGAACGCGCCCAGTCGATTGATTTTTCCGATTCCTATCTGCAGACCGGCCTTTGCCTTCTGGTGCAGAAGAATTCCCCTGTTCAGGACATCTCTGATCTGGATAAGCCAGGCATGACAGTGGCGGTAAAAAAAGGGACCACCGGTCACAGCTATGCCGGCAAACGGCTGAAACATGCCCAGGTACTTGTTCTGGACAAGGAGGCGGCTGCCGTGTTGGAAGTAGTGCAGGGTAAAGCAAATGCATTTATTTACGATCAAATGTCCACCTACAGTAATTGGCAGCGAAACCAGCCGACCACCCGCGCCATTTTGAAGCCGTTTCAGTATGAATCCTGGGCAATCGGCATCCGCAAGGGGAACGATCCTCTGAAATTACGCATCAACGCATTTCTTAAGGAATACCGTGCCAAGGGTGGTTTTGACAAGCTCGGCGATACGTGGCTGAAAGAGCAGAAGCTGGAATTCAAGCGGCTTGGGTATCCGTTCTTCCTGTGAATAGCATTATGGGGAGATTGATGTCTGTGACATGGCTTGAACCGGATGATGGCAGCGACATACCGCTGATTTCCAGAATTGTAGTGTTTACCGTTGTGTCTTTGCTGTTGTCGGCGCTGTTCTGGTTTGCCTTCAGCAAGTTGATGTATGGCTGGAACTGGCACGCCGTATGGGAATACCGCCAAAAATTTATGCAGGGGTGGCTGGTTACCGTGATGATATCTGCCGCCGCACTTTGCCTCAGTCTTCTGATAAGTATTTTTTTCGCCGTTGCACGGCGCTCCCGTCTGTTGCTTCTCCGCTATTTTGCTCTGCTGTACATCGAGGTGGTTCGGGGAACCCCGCTTCTGGTGCAGATACTGGTCTTTTTCTACGTGGTTGCGGACGCTTTTGGTGTCACCAATCGCTACACCGTCGGAATTCTGACACTGGCACTTTTTTCAGGTGCTTACTTGAGTGAAATCATCAGAGCAGGCATCGAGAGCATCGGTGAGTCGCAACTTGAGTCGGCGCGATCTATCGGACTGACCCGCTTCCAGATTTACCGTTTTGTCATCATTCCACAGGTGATGCGGCGGATTCTGCCGCCGTTGGCAGGGCAGTTCGCTTCACTGATCAAGGACTCTTCGCTGCTGTCGATTATCGCAGTCAGTGAGTTTACCCTTAATGCCCAGGAAATTAACTCCTACACCTTCAGCACCCTTGAAAGCTACCTCCCGCTGGCGGTAGGCTATCTTCTGCTGACTTTCCCTATTTCACTGTTCAGCCGCTACCTCGAAAAAAAATACCGCTATGCAACTTAGATTCAGAAATCTCACCAAATCATATGGTCAGTGTCCGGTTCTGGACGATATCTCCATAGACATGCCTGATGCCCATGCCCTTGTTGTAATCGGCCCTTCAGGCGGCGGCAAGACAACCCTGTTGCGGATAATTGCCGGCCTTGAGAGGCCTGATTCCGGTGAGGTGAATATTGACGGCGTGGCGTTGAATTTTGATGAAACACACCTTCTTCTGCACAGGCGCAGCATCGGTACCGTGTTTCAGGCGTTTAACCTGTTTCCTCATCTGACCGCACTTGAGAATGTTGTCCTGCCGCTGGAGAGGGTTCATGGATATGATCATATACAGGCAGTAGAAGTGGCAGAGACTATATTAAGTCGCTTTCAATTGATGTCACATGCGGACAAAAAACCGGCCCAATTGTCGGGCGGTCAACAGCAGAGGGTCGCCATAGCCCGGGCAATAGCCATCAAACCAAAATTTTTGCTGTTTGATGAACCGACTTCGGCCCTTGATCCGGAGATGACCTCAGAGGTGCTCGATATTATCGGAGAGTTACGTGATGAAGGGCGTGATCTGGTACTGGTCACTCATCACATGGGGTTTGCCCGCATGGTGGCGGATCACTGCCTGTTTATTGATGGTGGTAAAATCGTTGAAAATGGCCCCGTCGAGAGCCTGTTTACGGAACCGCACAGCAGGGAACTGCAACAGTTTCTGGGACGGGTAATGCGGTATTGATTCAGTTTCGAAAAAATGTCCTGTGTTATTGTGTCAATGTGGGGCCAGAGCCACCTTCTTCAGACTCTTCGTCCTCATCTCCATCATCTTCCTCACTTTCTTCCGACTTTGATGAATTTAAATTATCCACTTTAGGAGAAATCTCGACAGTGGTGTTTTCCTGCTGCCACAGAGGCACCACAGATGACGACGTTACCGGTGTTACGAAATCCTGGCTTCGGGTCCTTCTGCCCAGAGTATCAGCGGCGATGATCGAATAGCGAAGAGCGGGGCTTTTAGTAGTCAAGGCAGGAAGTGCAGCGGTATAGGTGAATTGTGTACCGCTTACGAGTGTCATTTTAATCTGTGTTTGCGACTCGCCTTTATCTGTCAGAATATTGCAGAGAACCTCACGGATATCAGACTTGCTGCTGATAACGGCGTGAAGGAAAATTTGTTTGTCTGCAATCACAAAACTATAGGGGGAGTGGTGAATCTGAATGAACTCGGAAATCAGTGGCGACTGGCCGGAGATCTGCTTTGACGCAGACGAATCCTGATGTCTGCTATCTTTTCTGTTCTTCCTTTTTGACTCGTGAGTCGTCCGTTTTACCGGAGTTTTCTTCTTTACCTTGTTCAGTTCGCTTATGGGAATTTCAAAATCGGTTGCACCGGCAGTCTCGGGGGCTGCTACTGCTACACACAGAGGCAAAATCAGCGATAACATCATGACAAAGGCACTATTCCTTAAACTGGAAATAAATATGGTACCAAAACGCATTCAATTTTCCTTTCAACAGCACGATTGATTTTGTCGTTCATCTTCAAACAAACTATCCAACTTCGGTATATTCTCTTACCCTGAACTCTGCTCCGAGTGATTCTGCCAATATTCGGCACGCTTCGATATCGACACCCGGAACGGTAACGGCACTGGCGATTACTTGTGGTATATGATTTGCGGCAGCGCGGATAAAATCGCAGACAGCAGAGAAGCCGGTTTCGCCGAAGGGGGTGTTGCAAAGTCGACTGTATGTAGTCGCATCGGGCGCGTTCAGGCTGACTGAGAGACTGTCAACCAGTCCGGCCAGTTCTGGCAGTATATCGCGCTTATAGACCTTGTTGGCTTGCCCGTCCGTATTAATACGTATGCAGAAACCCCGTTGTTTAAGTACAGTTGCCAGTTCTTTCACCAGATCAAGCCGGATTAACGGCTCACCGAAGCCGCAGAAAACTATTTCATCAATTCCTTCCGGTTGACCGATTGCCGCCATAACTTCCTCAAATGAAGGTTCACTATCCAGCATCAGATTGTGTCCCTTGACCGTAAAATCATCAAATTTGGGACAGAACGTGCACCGGTTTGAGCAGCGGTTGGTGATATTCAGGTACAGCGAGTTGCGAATCCGGTAGGCTATCTTTGTTGACTGATCCCAGAGGTTGATTCCGAACAGGTCACTGGCATTTTTGGTGGTGATCCGGGCGACGTCATCCAGAGTCAAACCTTTGACTTCGGCAAGTTTTTCGGCAGCCAGCCGTACGTAAGCAGGTTCGTTTCGTTTGCCGCGATGCGGGGTAGGGGTCAGATATGGGCAGTCAGTCTCAACGAGCATTCGATCAATGCTGACGGCACGTACGACATCCCTCAGGCTCTCATTGCCGGGATACGTGATTGTGCCCGGTATTGATATATGGAAGCCGAGTGCGGCTGCTTCGGAGGCCATAGCGGCATCTCCGGAAAAACAGTGCAGCACGCCTTTCCGTGCCGGTTCCTCCCTTAGAATAGACATGATTCGGTCGTGAGCGTCACGATCATGGATAATAACCGGTTTGTTCAGCTCTGCCGCCATCCGGAGAAATCGGCGAAAGACAGTTTCCTGTGCATCTCGCGGCGAGCGGTCGCGATAGAAATCAAGTCCTATCTCACCAATGGCGACAACTTTTTGGCTGGAAACGGCCATAGTACGAATGATGTCGTAACAGGCTTCAGTGACTCTCCCTGCGTCATGGGGGTGGATGCCGACGGCGGCATACAGGTGCGGGTATTTTTCTGCAAGCATGACCGATTCACGACTAGATTCTATATCTGTGCCCACCACTAGAATAGCCGATACACCGGCATCTTCGGCGCGTTTGAGCATGTCGTCAAAATCAGCGATAAAATCGCGATAGTATATATGAGCGTGTGAATCAATCAAAACAGGCTTTTGCTGCGACATTATTATCCCTTCAATTCTTCTTTAAGACCTTCGATAACCGCCTTGACTTCGGCGATCATATCGGCAGCCTGAATTGATTTTTCATATTTCAAATAGTTTTCAAAATACCGTATTGCATCAGCAGTGCGATCCATATCCATACAGATGCCGCCAAGTGTCAGATAAGCCATACTGTAGGTCGGGTCGCACTTGACCGCTTCACAACAGGCATCCTCAGCTTCTTCAAGTTCTTCCAGGTCATAGTACAGTTCGCCCAGATTGAAATGGGCCGCAGGGTCTTCCGGATCAATCTCCACGCCTCTGGTGAAGGCTTCGATTGCTCCATCTACGTCCCCCTGTCCGTACAGAGCATCTCCCAGGGCGTTAAGCGCAAAGACATTGTCCGGTTCAATTTCCAGTGCTTCCCGAAAAGCCTTGATTGCATCATCAAAACGATCCTGAGTGTTATAAACAAGGCCAATACTCACAAGCGCATCCGCATCTTTCGGATCAATGTCCCGGACTTTTTTATAGCATGCGAGCGACTCTTTATGGTTTCCGGCTTCAAGAAGCATATCGCCAAGCGTCGTCAGGGCATCGGCATCTTCAGGGGAAAGTTTTAGGCCTTCCCGATAGCGGGCAATGGCGTCATCGAGACGTCCGTCTTCGGCCAGTGCATCGCCGAGATAAAACCAGCTGTCAGGAAGATTTTTATTTCCTTCCCAGTATTTTTCGAAGATGCACAGTGCCTGTGCGACTTCACCCTGATCAAGAAGCTCCAGCCCTTTTTGTATTGTTGCGTTCATTCCAGCGTCGCTCATGATCGGCTCCTTTTGATACATTATATTAGTAGTTTCACTCAGGTGATTAAATCAACAACCAGCCCTTTGATTCCGATCACTTTAGCTGTAATCGCCATGGAATCCTTGTTCTCTTTGACAATAAGATTGTAGAGGTTGTCGGCCTCCCGGTTTATTACCGTGATAATTTCGAAATAACGGGGGTTTTGGGGCGTCCCGCCAAACTTTTCCAGTCTGTATGCTTCGACATTTATCTTTTTTGCCAGAGTGCTCAACAGATCGCGAAATTGCTTGAAGTTTGCAAGTGTCGGATCTGTTGTCAGGAGGTTTCCAGCGTGTTCAATTTTTGCCCTGAGTGATTCAATATCATCCTGATACGATTCGATTTCAGACTTTTTAAAATTCAATTCCTCAGAAAAAATTGAATTCATGATGCTTTTTACCGGTGAAGAACTCTTCGTGTTTTTATCAAGTTCCCGAACTGATGATGAATCCTGAATACGCATAACAAGACCTCGTAATTGGTGAATTACGCTTCGACCATATCACACCTGAGTTCAATCGGCAATTGATGCAAAAATGCAACAATGGGTTTTAAACATATTTTATCCATGCTAGTATTGCCACGTTTTTGTTCGAAGAAAGGATATTCGTTTGATGAAGAACAGCGTTCCATTGGAAGAGCGGAAAAAAAGGCTCCGTGAAACAATTGTAATTTTATTGTCAGTCATTCTTATTATTTTCCTGACCAGGGCGGAAATAAACCTGACCAGGCTGACTGCCGATGCCAAAATGGGGAGCAATATCGCCATTTTTGCGGTGATAAATGTTGTTATTCTGCTGGTAATTCTGTTGGTATATCTGGTTAGTCGTAATGTAGTAAAGCTCTTTGTCGAAAGCCGGGCCAATCCGTTTGCCAAAAAACTACGCACAAAACTTGTCCTTTCATTTGTTGGTCTTTCGCTGGTTCCTACCTTGCTGCTTTTTTTTGCTGCCGCCGGTTTTATTAACAACACCGTTCACAACTGGTTTAACACCCAGGTAGAAACATCTTTGAGCGAATCGCTTGAAGTGGCTCAGACGTATTATAAAAATTCTGCTTCAAACTCACTCTACTACGGAAAACAGATCAGCACCTTTATCCAGGATAAAAAGCTGCTCAATGAGGCAAATCTTCCCCAGCTTAAACAACTGATCCGCCAGAAACAGGTTGAGTATAATCTTGGGGTCGTTGAGGTGTATTCCGCCCAGCGAGAGGAACTTGTCCGTTCTTCAAACCCGGCAGTTCCCAAAGGGGAATTTACCAACCCATCTTCAGAGGACATTAAACGTGGGCTGGCGGGTGAGGAGCTGACCAGAATTAATCCGGCAGGAAAGGCTGATCTGATCAGGGGAATCGTGCCTGTTCGTTCGACCTGGAACGAGTCGGATGTTGTCGGTGTTGTTGTTGTTAATTATTATGTGCCATATTCCCTTGTTAACAAAATGAAGGAAATTACTGCGTCTTACCACGAGTTTCGTCAGCTCAAGATCATGAAAAACCCGATCCGGACCGGATATATTCTCACGCTGTTTTTAATCACAATGGTTATTGTCTTCTTTGCCTACTGGATGGGAGTGTATCTGGCGAACAGCATGACTAGGCCGCTTCAGGATCTGGTTGATGCAACCCGTGCCGTGGCGGACGGCAACCTTGATGTTCGGATTGAGTCGTATTCTGCGGATGAAATCGGAATGCTGATTCAGTCATTCAATACCATGACGGACGATTTACGCGCAAAACAGGATGCTCTGAATGCATCAAATCTTGAATTGCTGCGGAGTAGCCAGGAAATTGAACGGCGGCAGCAATATATGGAAATTGTACTGCACAACATTGCTGCGGGTGTAATCTCGATGGACAGTGAAGGGATTCTGCGCACCATCAATACCTCAGCCGAGCGACTGCTTGGCTTGAACGCTACGGAAGTTCTGGGTAAAAACTACCGCGAAGTTGTTTTGGAACACCACCTTGAAATGGCTACGGGATCAATTCGTGAGCTGCTGCAGTCAAAACAGGGGACGATCAGCAAACAGGTTTTTCTGGATATTCGCGGTTCCCGCATCACTCTGCAAATGCACTTGACGCTGCTGCGCTCCAGTAGCGGAGAGGTCATCGGTATGGTTTCCGTTCTTGATGATTTGACACAGATGATGCGTGCTCAGCGCATGGCCGCGTGGCGAGAGGTCGCCCGCAGAATCGCTCACGAAATCAAGAACCCGTTGACTCCAATCCAGCTTTCTGCCCAGCGACTCAGAAAACGGTATCTTGCCCGTTTCAGTGATGATGAGACGGTCTTTGACGAATGTACCGAAATGATCATTAAATCTGTCGATGAGTTAAAAAATCTGGTTAACGAATTTTCCAATTTTGCCCGATTGCCTGCAATACAATCTGAGCCGAATGATCTTAACAAGCTGATTCGAGAATCTTTAACTCTCTATCAGGAGGCACATCGCGGAGTTAGATTCGATATCAATCTGGATGACAAAATGCCGCTGATAATGATTGATCACGATCAGATCAAGCGTGTGTTGATAAATCTCCTTGAAAATGCTGTTGCAGCACTGTCAGAACGAGGCACGGTTACCTTGTCAACTTCATTTGATGATGTACTGAAAATGGCTGTTGTAAACGTTGCTGATGATGGGCCTGGAATTCTGCCGGAGGATAAACCGCACCTGTTTGAACCGTATTTTTCAACCAGAAAGAGCGGGACGGGTCTCGGATTGGCTATTGTAAGCAGTATCGTGACGGATCATGGGGGATTTGTTCGGGTTCGCGACAATATACCCCGTGGTGCAATTTTCGTTGTTGAATTACCGGTCGGGTGAAATATACCAGTTTTGAGGAGCAGTTATGCAACATACCATACTCATAATTGATGATGAAAAAGATATCAGAACCGCTTTGACGGGGATTCTTGAGGATGAAGATTACCAGGTTTTGACTGCGGAAAGTGGTGCAGATGGCATTGAGTGTGCCCGGCAGGAATCTCCAGATCTTATTCTGCTGGATATCTGGATGCCAGGCATGGATGGCCTGGAAACTCTTGGAAGATTGAAAAAATTGTTTCCGCATGTGACGGTCATCATGATTTCCGGACATGGCACTATTGAGACAGCTGTCCGCGCAACCAAGCTGGGGGCTTTTGATTTTATTGAAAAGCCGCTTTCTCTCGAAAAAGTGCTGATCAGCGTAGCCAATGCTCTGAAGTTGCAGGAATTGAAAGTTGAAAATGCCGAACTCAAACGATCAGTATCAGCCGAATCCGAACTTGTTGGCGAGTCGCCGGTTATTAATGCCATACGGGAGCAGATCCGGCGAGTCGCACCAACGTCAGCCCCGGCACTGATAAACGGCGAAAACGGTTCCGGCAAGGAATTAATCGCCTGTTCCATTCATTGCAACAGTCCGCGCCGTGAACGTCCGTTTGTTGCCGTTCGCTGTTCCGCCATTCCGGAAGAGCTGATTGAGAGTGAACTGTTCGGACATGAGAAGGGGGCATTCGTTGGCGCAACCTCTCACAAGAAGGGAAGTATTGATCATGCTGACGGGGGCACCCTGTTTCTGGATGAGATTGGTGAATTGCCGCCAGGCACTCAGGGGAAAATTCTTCGCTTTATCCAGGATCACTCTTTTGAGAGGGTCGGTGGAACCCGCCGGCTTACCGCTGACGTCAGAATAGTCTCAGCCACCAGCCGGTCACTTGATAAGGATATTGTTTCAGGTACATTCAGTACCGATCTTTATTATCAACTGAGCACCATTCTGTTTAAGGCCCCGGCGCTTCGGGAGCGCATGGAGGATATTGGTCTGCTTGTCCAGCATTTCGTGTTTCAGTTCTTTCGCCGCGAAGGTGGCGATGCAAAGGCTTTTCTCCCGGAAGCACTCGATAAATTGCAGCAATACTCGTGGCCCGGCAATTTGCGTGAATTAAAAAACATGGTTGAGCGTCTTCTTATCGTATCGCCCGGAAGAGTTATCTCGGCAGAGGATATACCCCAGCTGTCAGGAGAATCAGCTGCGTCTCCTGTGAAGCCTGGCAGTTCTCTTTCACGGTCTGCACTCAGAGATGCACGGGAAGATTTTGAGCGAGAGTTTATTATACGAAAACTCGAAGAAAATGACTGGAATATATCCCGCACGGCTGATTTGATTGAACTTGAGCGCAGTAATCTGCACCGTAAAATTAAAAGTTACGGCATTGACGTACGGAGACAATCATAATGCTGTCTGTTTTTAAGAAACCTGTTCCCAAGCTGTTAGTACTGTTAGTTTGTCTGGTGATGATCTGTCTTTCTGTTTTGTTTTTTGCCCGTAAACACCAAAATGTCACTTCCGAAGCTGATTCGATAAACCTTCTCCGGCAAGCGTATGCAGCAGTTCTTAAAAACTATGTGGAAAAACCTGACTCCAAGAAACTTGTAAAAAGCATGGTTGATGGCATGCTCGCAACACTTGATCCTCATAGCGCCTACCTTCCTCCTGAACCGTATCATGAGATGGAAGTGCAGCTATCGGGAGCGTTTGGCGGCGTCGGAATCGAGCTTGGAACAAAAGACGGCAAGCTGATGGTTATCGCCCCGATTGACGATACACCGGCCTCACGGGCTGGAATTCTGGCTAATGATTACATATGGAAGATAGACGGAACGTCAACCAACGGGATGAATATTACGGCAGCAGTTAAAAAAATGCGCGGTGTGAAGGGTACGCCGGTAACTCTGACAATAGTTCGTGCCGAAAGCGCAAAGCCGCTGGTATTTAAACTTGTGCGTGACCTTATCAAGGTTAAGAGCTTGAAAACCAAGCTCTTTGATTCCGGATATGGGTACATTCGGATATCCCAATTTCAGGAGCGTACCGGAAGTGAGTTCAAGGAAGCGTTGAAAGCGCTCCATACCAAATCCGGCGGAACACTAAAGGGGCTTATTCTGGATCTTCGTTACAATCCGGGTGGCTTGGTAAGTTCATGCGTTGAAGTAGCCAACTGTTTTGTCGGGGAAAATATCAATAATACCGCAATTGTCAGTATGAAAGGGCGTACCTCCGATTCAAATCGTGTCTATAACGCGTCTGTGGGAGCAAAGGAGCCGCACTATCCGATAGTGGTCCTCATCAACGGCGGCAGTGCCAGCGCATCTGAAATCGTCGCCGGTGCCCTTCAGGATCATAAACGAGCGATAATAATGGGGACGCAGAGTTTCGGCAAGGGATCGGTTCAATCAATAGTACCGATGAAAGGCGGCGCAGCACTCAAACTGACAACAGCACGCTATTACACGCCGCTTGGTCGATCAATTCAGGCGAAAGGGATTATTCCGGATGTGGAAGTATCGAATGTCATGCCGCTTCCGGCTAAAGTGAAGGGAATGGAAATCAAGGAAAAGGATCTGGAAAAGAGTCTTGCCTCAGATGGCAAAGAGGACGGTGCTTCCCAGATGGTTCACAAGACGTATTCCAGCAGTGTTGGCGGTGGAGCAGCCAACGACGCCGATGCCCGGAAAGACATTCAGCTCAGGCGGGCACTTGAATTGCTGAATTCGCTCAATGTGTTGAAAGAGGGTGGGTTTATGTAAATATGATCAAAATTCAGGAAGATGATTCAAAGTCCCCGGTTCCTGAACACCCGCATCAGGATAACACCCATAATCGAAAGACAGAGTCCCACGCAGAGAAAAAGATACCCGATTGACCTTCCTTCACCCCATCCCATGAGATCCTTGTTTTTCATGAAGAAGATCAAGGCCAAGCCGCCAAAAGTTCCGATTCCGCCGATGATATATACTGCAAAGGCAATAATTGCCAATCCGATGCCCTGTTTTTTTGCCATCTGTAATTCCCCAGTCTATCAGTCGTTTAATAGTTCGCGCAACTTCGCCCCAATGTCGTTTTCACGAATCATCGACTCGCCGATCAAAAAGGCCCTGGCTCCTTCAGATTGCAGCCGGACGATGTCTGCACGATTTTCAATGCCACTCTCGGTAACCAGCAAACGATCCGTGGGCAGCATGCGGGCCAGGACACCGGTAGTGCCGAGATCGGTTTCAAACGTGCGCAGATTACGATTATTGACACCTATCAGCGAACAATCAGTATGAAGAGCAGTTTCCATTTCAGCTTCATCATGAACTTCCAACAGCACATCAAGATTAAGGTCCCGTGCCACTGCATGGAATTCACGTAGCTCGTTCAGATCAAGCATCGCGGCAATCAGCAGGATCGCATCAGCACCGGCGGCGCGAGCTTCATAGATCTGATACGGGTCACAGATAAAGTCTTTGCGCAGTAACGGCAGCGATACAGCCTCACGAATCAGAGCCAGGTAGCGGAGGTGCCCTTGAAAAAAATGCTCGTCGGTGAGAACCGACAGGCAGGTGGCTCCATTTTCCTGATAGATCCCGGCAATCTCCAGTGGGTCGAAATCGGCTCGAATGATCCCCTTGCTCGGAGAAGCTTTCTTGACTTCTGCAATGATTGCTGTCCAACCTGAAGCTGCGGCTTCACGAAGGTGCCGCGCAAAGCCGCGTGGAACATCCTCCAGATCGCCAATGCGTGCCTTCAGCTCTCCAATTGGTGCTGCGGCTTTGGCTGCTGCAACTTCTTCACGTTTGCAGGCGACAATTTTGTTTAAAATGTCGGGAGTGTTGGCGGTCATGGTAAATGGTTCCCTCTAATCCTTGTTCGTCAGTTCTGCCAGTTTTTGCACTTGCTGCAGGGCACGTCCCGAGTCAATGGCCTCAGCCGCAAGAAGCATTCCCTCAGATGGAGAGGTTGCCTTCCCGGCTGCTACCAGGGCAAATCCGGCATTCAGCAGTACAATGTCGCGTCGGGGTCCTTTTTCGCCCTTCAGCACCGCTGCAACTATCTCAGCGTTTACAACGGCATCGCCTCCTTTGAGCGCCTCCATTGTGCAGCGGTTCAGTCCGAACTGCTCAGGGGAGACGGTGCTCAGTGTAACACCGAACTTGGTAACCTCGGCAACAAGCGTTTCGCCGGTCAACGTCATTTCGTCCATTCCGTCCGAACCGTGTACGACAAAACCGTGTGCGCAGCCAAGCTTTTGCAGGACACCTGCAAGCTTTTCAACCAGATCGGCCTGATATACCCCCATCACCTGGCAATCGGCTCCAGCCGGGTTGGTCAGTGGGCCGAGTATGTTGAATATCGTGCGAATACCGATCTCGCGCCTCGGTCCTATGGCATGTTTCATGGCGCCGTGCAGGGCAGGGGCGAAAAGAAAACCGATACCGATCCGGTCGATGCACCCTTCAACCGTTTCCGGAGTTACGTCAAGGTTAATGCCCAGCTTTTCAAGTACGTCCGCGCTGCCGCAGGAAGAGGATACGGAACGGTTGCCGTGCTTGGCGACTTTGACTCCACAGGCTGAAACAACGAAGGATACAGTGGTGGATATATTAAACGTATTGGTCCCGTCACCGCCGGTACCGACCACATCGAGAATGGTTTCCCGGTCGATATTGATGTCGTCGCGGTCGATGTCCAACACGCCTTTGCCGACCCGGATCGGGGTCGCCCGTTCACGCATAACCCGGGCAGCGCCGGTGATTTCATCAACGGTTTCCCCCTTCATACGCAGGGCGGTAATGAAAGCGCCGATTTGAGCGGGGGTGCACTCGCCGGACATGATCTGGTTCATGACCTCGATCATCTCGCCCTCGGTCAGATTTTTACGCTCAACAACTTTGGCTATGGCTATTTTTATCATGTCGGTTTCTCCGTACAAAAAAAAGGGGATGTTTCCACCCCCTCATAGTTGCTATGCACACGCGGGGAATTAAATCCCTTCTTTAATTTTTCTGATTGCGTCGCGGATCAGGGCTTCAGCAAGGTCGGGAACAACTTCCCAAACGATTCGTTCAATAACTTCTTTTGATGCGCTTGAGATTGCAGCTTTCAATTGTTCTTCAGTCAGACTGAGCGGAGCAGGGGGTGTTTCGGTGGATGCAACCATTGCGGCAGCAACCGGTTCAAGCACTGGTGGCTCTTCATACATCGACGGTGGAACGGTGAAGTCGGCACTTTCCGGAGCGGGAGCAGAAGTATAATCAGCCTCCGGAGGAGTTTGTACTGTTTGAAATTCAGTCTCATCCTCAAAAGAAATGTCATCGATGGATGGTTCCTGGATTGTAATCGACTGTTCCACAACTGTAGTCGCGATACCAGATCCGGTTTCTTCTTCAAACTCAAAAGTACTTTCCTCAACAGGAAGCCATTGAGTACCGGTGCTTTGAAATGATGGAGTTGTTACCGGGGCGGGCTTTGTGAACTGTACATCTTCTTCCTCGGATACGATGGCAAAAACATCGGGATCGAAGGATGAAGCAGAAAGATCTTCAGTAACCGGAACTTCTGTGACTTCAGCAAACGGTGCATCTTCAGGAGTAAAAGCGCCCCATATATCGGCAGGATCTGCTGACTTCGGAGCTTCAGGCTGAACAAAAGCCACCTGAGCCGATACATCAAATGTGGGAGCAGTTGCTATTGGAGGCTGTTCAGCACTTATTTCAGTCTGTGCCTGCGAGGCCAGAGTTGACTGGGCTCTATTCTTTCCAAGTTCCAATAGCTCTTGTACCTTGGTGATTATCTGCTGCGATTCAAACGGCTTGGCAATAAAATCGTCAGCTCCGCATTTTTTTGCCTTTTCCTCGTCAAATGGCTCAAAAGATCCGGTAAGGATCAGAATCGGCTTGTCAGCTAGAGACGGCGTTGCACGAACCACTTCAGAAACTTCATAACCGGTCATACCCGGCATCAGGGCATCTATAAGAAGTATATCCGGGTTAATTTCCCGGGCTTTTTCAATTGCGGCTTTGCCATTGTCGACAACCGTCAATGAATATTCATCTCCGCCGAATATGATGCCGATTACTTTTTGAATGGTGATACTGTCGTCGGCTACCAGCACTTTAATGCTCATCGATCCCTCCCTTGCTGAGTGGGTACGCAGGATAAAACTTCTTAGGAACAACTAGCACAGGCGTAATATCGTGTCAAGGTATTAGCGTTTCAGGGGATTTTGAAGCTGTTGGTAATTTCTGATACGATTTTCGGGTTAGAAAAAATGGATACGGCAAGGCTCGATATATCACTTCGTAATTGATTAAACTGACGAACTTTTGAGTAATCCAGACGCACGGTCAAAAGAATTACATAGAGGTCCTGATCAGGGTCAATCCAGATCGATGAACCGCTATATCCGGTATGGCCGAAAGACATGTCGGAAAAATAGACTCCTCTCGGCGATGAAAAAGGCGAATTAATGTCCCAGCCCAGCCCTCTCATTATCTTCCCATGGTTGGCAAAGTACGGAGACGTCATTTGTGTTATGACGCGTTCTGAAAATATCCGGTTACCATTGTATGTTCCCCGGTTGAGGATCATGGCTGAAAATCTGCTCAGGTCGTTGGCATTACTGAATAAACCGGCATGTCCTGCAACCCCTCCCAGTCGGCGCGCGTTCATATCCTGCACCATTCCGACCGGAACCATTTTGCTCTGAGTAGATGTGGGTGCGATAACGCCTGATCCGGTTTGAGGCAGAAAACCGGTTTCTGCCATACCTGTCGGAGCGAAAATATATTCGGAACAAAAGCTGTCAAGAGGAATGTGGGAAACCCGTTTTACGAGTTCTCCCAACAAAATGAAGTTAATGTCGGCATATCGAAAGCGGTTTCCGGGATATATGCCGTTGTGTTGAAATCGAAGTTTTTCTATCAGTTTATTAAGCGGATCTTCGGTCGTAATATCAATATCATCAATTCCGGACGTGTGTGTTAATAGATTGAGAATAGTGATTTCTTCTCGATCTGTTTCTTCAAATTCCGGAAACCAGCGGGACAACGGATCAAGCAGATTGACTTCATTCTTTTCCAGTAATTTCATTATTGCGGGTGCTGTCGCTATTACTTTGGTAAGTGAAGCTATATCAAAGAGCGTTCGCTCGGTAAGCCGGGGTGAAGCGGCGTCCGGAGACAATCGGCCTTGCGCGGTACTATACAGCTGCCCGGAATGATTCCCGACAACCACTACGCCGCCGGCAATCATTCCACGACGAATGGCGTTTTCAAGCATGGCATCGATGGATACAGCCCGACCCACATCCATAAGGTCATCAGCGGCTTTTAGATTGGTCGAAAGTGAAAGAAGTACTACGGTAAGAATAATTTTAAAAATAGTCACGAGGTATCTCTGGAGTACTGAATTACGACAAAAGCCCCCGCAAGTGGGGGGCTCGAAGATGGTTTGTGTATTAAATCAAGATCGGTAATCGGCGTTTATACTGACATATTCGTGTGTCAGGTCCGAGGTGTACACTGTGGCAGTGCCACTCCCGATGCCAAGATCTACCGAAACGGTAAACTCTTTCTGTTTGAGTATTTCTGTGCCGAGTGCTTCTGCGTCTCCACCGGCAAATATGCCATCCCTGGCCATGCAGACATCATCAAAGCGCAATGAAAGTCGTGATTGATCGACCTCGGCACCAGAATACCCGACGGCGGCAAAAATCCGTCCCCAGTTGGCATCCTGTCCAAAAAAAGCGGTCTTGACCAGACTTGAGTTGGCAATCGCCATGGCGGCCCGCTTTGCGTCTGAATTGTCTTTGGCGCCGCTCACCCGTATTTCGACAAATTTTGTTGCGCCTTCGCCATCTTTTACGATCAGTTTGGCCAGAGAAAGTAATACGTCACATACTAGTGCCGCAAAAGTCTCTCCCTCAATTGATCCTTCCCTGATCAACGGATTTTGAGCCATGCCGTTGGCCATTATCAGGCAGGTGTCATTGGTTGACATGTCGCCATCTACAGTGATGGCATTAAATGAACAATCAACCGCATTCCTGAATAACTTTTGCAGAAAGTCTGAATCTACAGCCGCATCAGTTATTATGAACGAAAGCATGGTTGCCATATTAGGCATGATCATGCCGGCCCCTTTGGCGATGCCGGCAACACTGTAAGTCTTGCCTCCTGCTGTACCGCAGACCGCTTCCATTTTCGGGAAGGTGTCGGTCGTCATTATTGCCTGGGCAACATCATCCAGCGTGCCTGATGACAGCCCTTCAACCAGCTGCGGTATAGCCGAGCTGATGCGTTCCAGAGGTAGTGGTACGCCAATCACTCCGGTTGAACAGACCTGTACCGCTGAATCATCGATACCGAGACGATGAGCAACAAGATGTGCCGTTTCTTTCGCGACTATCATACCGGGTTCGCCGGTACATGCGTTGGCATTACCGCTGTTAACGATAAGCGCCTGAGCTGTTCCACAGGCGATATGTTCGCAGGAAACCAATACCGGTGCCGCCTTGACGGTGCTGGTAGTAAAAACCGCCGCTGCTGTCGCAGGCACTTCAGAGTAAATAAGCGCAAGGTCCCTGCGGCCGGGCTTCTTTATTGCCGCTTCAACTGTTGAAAACAAAAATCCCTGTATATTCATAAGGATGTCCTCTTGTTACTCATCATGATGCACGGTGGAAATCAGTTGCTACTTCCCGCAACATTTTTTGTATTTTTTACCACTTCCACAGGGACAGGCATCGTTACGTCCGGCAACCTTCTGGCTTTTTAACGGTTCGTGGGCATGCTCTTCACCGCCACCAAGATTGAAAATCAGTTTCTTGCTTTGTAATTCTTCTTCGATTTCCGCAATTTCTTCGCCTTCGTGGTTAATCTGAACCCAATAAATACGTTCAACAACTTCTACACGGATACGAACCATCAACTCCATAAAAAGGTTATAAGCCTCTTTTTTGTATTCCTGTTTCGGGTCTTTCTGACCGTACCCGCGCAAGCCAATACCTTCCTTGAGGTGGTCGATGTTCAGGAGGTGGTCTTTCCAGTGAGTGTCGATCGCTTGCAGCAGCATAACTTTGATAAGGTGATCCATAAGTTCATCACCCATCTCCGTAACCCGCCCGTTAAATATTGCATGGGCCTGTTCTTTAAGGGTGTCATGAAAGTTAACCGGATTCAGGCGGCTTATCATGTCTTTCGGCAGATCAAGTTGAAGGTTGAAACACTTGTAAACGCTTTCGCTTAATCCCTGCCAATCCCAATCGTGCGGTGATACCTTGTCAACGGCAAAGGTAGAGGCAATTTCTTCTATGGTTTCATCCAGCAAATCCAGAAACGTCCCGCGAATATCCTGACCGGCAAGAATCTCACGACGTTGGGTGTAAATTACTTCACGCTGCTTGTTCATGACATCATCATATTCGATGAGATGTTTACGAATATCAAAGTTGTGTGCTTCAACTTTTTTCTGCGCATTTTCAATCGACCGTGAAATCATGCTGTGGGTAATAGCTTCACCTTCTTCAATTTTCAGAAGATCCATGATTTTTGAGACACGTTCTGATCCAAAAATTCGCAACAGATCATCTTCCAATGAAAGATAGAATTTAGATGAACCCGGATCACCCTGGCGACCGGAGCGACCACGGAGCTGGTTGTCAATGCGGCGTGATTCGTGGCGCTCTGTTCCGAGAATGTGCAGACCACCCAGACTGACAACTTCATCATGTTCTGCAAGGCAATCAGCCTTATACTTGGCAACAATAGCTTCATATTGCTCGTCAGTTGCCTCAGGATTAGCCCGATGCCACTGTTTGGCAAGCGCATCCGGATTGCCGCCCAGCACGATATCGGTTCCACGGCCCGCCATGTTTGTGGCAATCATTATGGCGCCTTTACGACCGGCCTGAGAGACAATCTCGGCTTCACGTTCATGCTGTTTGGCGTTAAGAACGCTGTGCGGAACACCCTGGAGTTTCAGTAACTCTGAAAGCACTTCGGATTTCTCAATTGAAATGGTGCCGACCAGACAAGGCTGACCAACGGCATAATGCTCTTTGATATCTTCAATAACCGCTTTGAATTTTTCCTTCTCCGTTTTGTAAATTACATCGGGGAAGTCAGGACGGAGAAGCGGTCGATTCGTCGGAATGACGCTAACTTCGAGTTTGTAGATTTTATGAAATTCTTCCGCCTCAGTATCAGCAGTTCCGGTCATTCCGGACAATTTACTGTACATGCGGAAATAGTTTTGGAAGGTAATCGTTGCCAGGGTCTGGTTTTCATTTTCGATTTTGACCCCTTCCTTTGCCTCAATCGCCTGGTGCAGGCCGTCAGACCAGCGGCGACCGGGCATGAGACGACCGGTGAACTCATCAACAATCATGACTTCGCCGTCTTTTACCACATAATCCACATCCAGCTTGTACATGGCGTGAGCGCGCAGAGCCTGGTTGACGTGGTGAAGTATCTCAATATTTCTGGGGTCATACAGATTGTCGACTTTCAGGAGTTTTTCAACCTTCAGAACGCCCTGTTCGGTCAAAGCAGCACTTTTGCCTTTTTCATCAATAGTAAAGTCACCGGTATATTGTTTGCGCTTTCCGGAAAGTGTGTTTGCTTCCACATCAATAACTTCGCCCTTTTCCAGTTTTGGAATAATGGCATTAATTACGTAATATTTGTCGGTCGAATCTTCGGTGGGGCCGGAAATTATCAGCGGGGTACGGGCTTCATCGATCAGGATGGAGTCAACCTCATCCACGATAGCGTAGTTGAACCCGCGCTGCACATAATCATCCAGATCAAACTTCATATTGTCCCGCAAATAGTCGAAACCAAATTCGTTGTTCGTTCCGTACGTAATATCGGCGGCGTAATTGATGCGGCGCTGATCATCTTCTATACCGTGAACAACGATTCCTACCGTCAGCCCAAGGAAATTGTATATCTGGCCCATCCATTCGGAGTCACGTTTTGCCAGATAGTCGTTAACCGTTACAACATGAACTCCTTTGCCAGAAATACCGTTAAGGTAGGCGGGGAGGGTGGCAACCAGCGTTTTCCCCTCGCCGGTTTTCATCTCGGCAATCTTCCCTGAATGCAGAACCATGCCGCCTATTAACTGGACATCAAAATGGCGCATGCCAAGCACTCGCTTGCTTGCTTCACGGCACACAGCAAATGCCTCAGGGAGCAATGCGTCAAGAGACTCTCCCTTTGCATATCGCTCTTTGAACTGGCCCGTTTTACCTTTCAGTTGATCATCTGAAAGCGCGGAAAGTGAAGCTTCAAGGGCATTAATCTGCGCAACAATCGGCCACAATTTTTTTAGTTCACGTTCATTCTTGCTACCGATAAACTTTTTGATAAGTGAACCGAACATATTGATTATCTCCCGAAGGTTAAATATTTGACAAAATAGCTTCATATGATAGCATAACTCGTTATGTTGCTCAATAAAAAAGGTCGATAACATACTGCGACAACATACCGGGGACGCACATTGACATGTTGATCAACCTCGTTTCAATCCATACCGCTCCTTCCCCGCAATCAATTCCTCTGGCGAATGCCTTTCTTAAGGCATTCGCCCTTAAGAGTTCTGTTTCGATTACTTTGATTGATTTTTTTCTTGAAGACGATGCCGGTTCGTGCGCTTTGAAACTTGTCGATCCATTTCCTGATGCGGTCGGTTTTTCCATGTACGTCTGGAACCGAAAACGTATCTGTGACATCGCCGCAGAATTGCGTCGCAATCATCCTGCGCTCACACTCTTCTGTGGTGGCCCGGAAGTAACTGCCGATCCTGATTCTGTTGCAAATGGGGGAGTTTTTGACTTCGTAATTGTCGGGGAAGGAGAGGTGCCCTTTCTATCAGTCTGTCGCGCTCTGTCAAAAGGGTTGGATGTCTCCGAAATTCCGGGAGTTCACCTTCCTGGCACCATAAAGCCCCTAATCCAGCCTCCCGTAGCTGATTTGGATTTGTTGCCGTCGCCATATTTAACGGGAGTGATCGATACGAATTCCAATCCGGGTATACTCTGGCAATTGTCGCGAGGATGCAGTTTTACCTGTGATTTTTGCTTTGATTCGCGTGGAATACACGGAGTACGCCATTTTTCCCTGACACGAATAGAATCTGAATTACATCATTTTACAGAAACAGGAGTTTCACAGGTTTTTGTGCTTGATTCAACGTTCAACCTGAATCCAGTTCGAGCCAAGAAAATATTGAAGATGATCAAAAACATTGCTCCGGACATTCATTTTCATTTTGAGGTACGGAGCGAATTTATTGATCGTGAAATGGCAAAACTCTTTGCCCAAATTACCTGTTCGTTGCAAATCGGCCTGCAAAGTGCGGATCATGAAGTCCTCAGACTGGTTGGACGATCATTCAAAAAAGCTGATTTTTCAGCAAAAGTCGGCCTGTTGAATGATAGCGGGGCAACTTTCGGATTTGATCTGATTTATGGTCTGCCCGGAGATACTCTGAAAGGATTTTTCGATACGCTTGACTTTGCTCTGGCACTTTATCCCAATCATCTTGATATTTTCCCTCTTGCTGTTTTGCCAGGGACCAAACTGGCAGAACGCGGCACAGCCCTGGATATGCGCTGGAATCCAAAACCACCCTACATTCTCGAAGAAACCGGTACTTTCAGCGTTGCTGACATGGCAGCCGCTGCAGAACTTGCCACGGCTTGCGATATCTTTTATACCCGAGGCAAAGCGGTTGCATGGTTTAATGCGATAATCAGGGTTATTGGTTTGAAACCGTCTGAATTACTTCAAAAGTTTAGTGTCTGGTTGCATGATTATCGAGGGCGTATCACCAAAGAGTCTGATCTCGGCGATGACGATGTCTGGCAGATACAGGAACTGTTTCTTAAACATCTGTTCAGCAGCAAAAAAGTGAAAAAATTTCTGCCGCTTGTGCTTGATCTTGTACAGTACCACCATCAGTATGCGGTTGCGCTGCTCGCTCCCCGACCAGACGCATCAGGAGCTTTTGACCGTTCGTTGAATGTACGCAATGCCTGCCTGAAGCTCGCTCCATCTGCCGGAATAATCCACTTCTCATACGAAATCGATGAACTGCTTGAGTGCGGGGAACCCCAGATTTCCTCAATGTACCAGCACCTTACCCCAACAGGATCTCAAGCGGTTATCTACAACAATAACGGTATGGTGTGCACAGAATCCCTGGCAATTCCGTATATTCTTTTTTTGGAAAATATACGTGATGGAAACAGTGGGGACCTGGCCTCCGGAACCGGGCTCACTTCCGATGAAGCCGACGAATTTATTGTCTTTGCACTACAGGAAGGAATTGTTGTGAAAGATGCCTGAAATGCCGGAATTATGTCTGTTGATTTGCCACCATGTTTCGAAAGTGGTTGCATTTCGGTGAATATTTTAGTATAGCTCTCTTTTCTTTAGCACTTGTTTTTCACCGCTCCCATTTGAAAGGTGCTTGAACACCATGCACGATAAAATAAAGATTTTTTCCGGCAACTCGAATCCGAACCTTGCCCAAAAAATATGTGAAAGCCTTGGTGTCCCTCTTGGGGCAGCCCGGGTCCGGCGCTTTTCCGATGGCGAAGTTATGGTGGAGATCGGCGAGAACGTTCGCGGGCGTGATGTGTATGTTGTTCAGTCAACGTGTGCACCGACCAACGACAACCTGATGGAACTGCTTGTCATAACAGATGCCTTGAAACGGGCGTCAGCCGCGACGATAACAGCTGTAATTCCATATTACGGCTATGCCCGTCAGGATCGAAAAGCTGCTCCGCGTACTCCGATTACCGCTAAGCTGGTTGCTGATCTTATAACAACCGCTGGTGTCAACCGGGTTGTTACAATTGACCTGCACGCTGGGCAGATTCAGGGTTTTTTCAATATTCCGGTTGATAATCTGTATGCCGCCCCCGTCATTCTTACTTATCTTAAAGAGCGTTTTAGCGGAGAACAAGTTGTCATGGTTTCCCCGGACGCCGGCGGTACCGAAAGAGCCCGCGCCTTTGCAAAACGCCTGGAATGTACTCTCGCCGTTATTGATAAACGCCGCACCGGTCCTAATGTTGCCGAAGTTATGCACCTGATTGGTGATGTTCGCGACAAAGTTGCCATTATCCTGGATGATATGGTAGATACGGCAGGCACACTGACTCAAGCGGCTAAGGCACTCAAGGCAAATGGTGCAAAAGCCATCTTTGCCTGTGCTACGCATGGGGTTCTGTCCGGCCCTGCAATCGAGCGCATCAATAATTCTGATATTGAAGAAATCGTTTTGACTGATACAATACCTGATGGCAACAGCGAAACGGCAACTACCAAAATTAGGATGCTTTCGGTTGCGGACCTGTTGGCCGAAGCGATCAGGCGTATTCATGAAGATGAATCGGTAAGTTCACTATTTGTATAGTATCAAATAATTGTTTATGAATAGGACGGGGTTGACCCGTCACTACACGTGGAGGAACGTATGCAACAGAAACAAATGAATATTGAACTGCGCACCAAGACCGGTACAGGCGTAAGCCGGAGACTCCGTAATGCCGATATGGTTCCGGGTGTTGTTTACGGCAAGGGTCTTGACCCGATAACAGTAAGTGTTAAAAGCCGCGATCTGCAGGATGCCATTTCCGGCGCAGGCGGACAGAATAATCTGATTACCTTGATCGGCGGCGGAAGCCTGGATCAGAATATCGCTATTGTTGCTGATATTCAACGCGATCCGATCAAGCGTACCTTCAAGCACGTTGATCTTCATCGCATCAATCCGAATGAAAAACTTCGTATTACCGTCCCGGTTGTTATTACTGGTACTGCTGTAGGAGTAAAAGAGGGTGGTCTACTTGACCTTGCTCACCATGAACTGCACATTGAATGCTTGCCGGGCAATATTCCTGACAGCATTGTTATTGATGTCACTGATCTCAAGATTGCCCATTCAATTCACGTTAGTGAGATTCCGCTTCCTGAAGGCATAGTAATTCTTGATCAGCCTAAGATACCAGTTGTCAGCGTTCTTGGCAGAGCCAAGGAAGAAGAAGCTCCGGCTGCTGTCGCATAACTGAGAGCAATAATCGAGTATGAGTACTTATATCGTTGCGGGGCTGGGTAATCCCGGCCCCACGTATCAGTGGACCCGCCATAATGCGGGTTTTCTTTTTTTGGATCGTCTCGCCCATTTGGAAAATATTTCCATCTCAAAAAAGGCTTTCTCCGGCTTTTCAGGAGAATGGGAATGTGCCGGCAACCGCCTGATATTACTTAAACCGCAAACGTTTATGAATTTGTCGGGAAAGTCGGTTATGCAGGCCCTCCAGTTCCATAAAGTCCCGATTTCAAATCTTATCGTTATTCATGACGAGCTTGATCTTCCGTTTGGATCCGTGCGATTCAAACAGGGAGGGGGACATGGCGGGCACAATGGTTTGCGCTCAATAATGGAGACCATTGGTAAAGAATTTTACCGGCTTCGCATTGGCATCGGAAAATCACCATACGGAGACACAACCGACCATGTTCTTGGCAGGATCCCCCCTGAACAGATGGAAGTGCTTTCCCGAGTACTTGACGGCGGCAGGGAAATGCTTGAAGTAATGCTTAAAGAAGGACTCCCTAAGTCAATGAGTCTTTATCATAATAAGAACTTTCTGGAAGGATAGATTATATGGGTTTTAACTGCGGAATAGTTGGACTGCCGAATGTCGGCAAGTCCACCATCTTTAATGCTCTCACATCAGCCGGTGCTGAATCTGCCAATTATCCATTTTGTACAATTGAGCCGAATGTCGGCATCGTACAGGTGCCTGACCCACGGATGGATCAATTATCGGCAATCGTCATCCCCCAAAAAATACAACCAACGACCATCGAATTTGTCGATATCGCCGGACTTGTTAAAGGTGCCAGCCAGGGTGAAGGTCTCGGCAACCAGTTTCTCGGTCATATTAGGAGTGTCGATGCTATTGTGCATGTGGTGCGCTGCTTCGACGACGACAATATTGTCCACGTAAATGGTCGGGTGTCTCCGGCTGATGACATTGAAGTTATAAACACCGAGCTTGCTCTGGCAGACCTTGATACTATCGAGAAGAAAGTGTTGCGTGCAGAAAAACTGGCTCGCAGTGGTGATAATAAAGCAAAGGATGAGGTTGATTTTTATATCCGGGTCAGAGCTCTTCTCGAACAGGTAAAGAAACTTCAGGGAACCGCCCAGAATGAGGACGAGAGGGCATGGATGAGGGACCTTCATCTTCTGTCCGATAAACCGGTGCTTTATGTTGCCAATGTGGCGGAAGATGACCTGGAAGGCAACCATCCCAATGTTGCCAAGGTTCGGGAAATTGCCGCATCTGAAGGGGCTGGAGTCGTGGTTATCTGCGGCAAGCTAGAGGCGGAAATTGCTGAGCTTGACGGTTCAGAAAAGAAGGCATTTCTTGATGACATGGGTCTGCCGGAAGCGGGACTTGACCGCCTTATTCGCAGCGGCTATGCCTTGTTAGGGCTCATCACGTACTTTACTGCCGGAGTCAAGGAAGTTCGTGCCTGGACAATAACCAACGGCACCAAGGCGCCGCAGGCTGCGGGCGTGATCCACACCGATTTTGAAAAAGGATTTATTCGAGCCGAAGTTATTGCGTTTGCCGATTACATCAATTGTAACGGAGAAGCAGGGGCCAAGGAAAAGGGATTAATGAGACTGGAAGGGAAAGAGTATGTCGTCAAAGATGGCGACGTTATGCATTTCCGTTTTAACGTATAAGTAGTGATGTAATGTAAATCCGGCGTTGGCTAAGCGGCTATTCTGACTTTCCGACCGTCAACCCGGATTTTCCCTTCTACAAACAGCTTGATTGCTGTAGCGAAGGTTTGATGTTCAGCCTTCTGAATCCTTGCAGACAGCGTTTCTTCCGTATCATCCTGCTCAACCGGAACAACCGATTGCATAATAATCGGCCCGGTGTCCGTTCCACAATCAACAAAGTGTACAGTGCACCCTGAGTATCGAACTCCATAGTCGAGCGCCTGCTGTTGGGCGTGGAGACCGGGAAAAGCCGGAAGCAGGGCAGGGTGGATATTCATGATCGCATTCGGATACGCGTTAACCATAACGTCCGTCAGAATCCTCATGAAACCGGCCAGAATTACAAGATCTACGTTATGGCTGCGCAGTATTTCCACAGTTGCAGTATCGTACGACTGACGATTGGAAAAGTTGGCATTTTCATGAACAACAACCGTAATTCCGTGCTGTGATGCACGTGTGAGGGCATAAGCATCGGCCTTATTACTGATAACACAAGCCACTTCGGCACGAATCTCACCGGCTTCTATCCGGTCGATGATGGCTTGCAGGTTTGTTCCGCCACCTGAAACCAGGACCCCCAACCGACAGGGTGCATTGCCATTGTCAGTCATCTTACTTTTCCACCAGCTCTACACACTCATTACCGTCTTCACAAGCTGCAATGTCGCCGATGATCCAGGCTGACTCTCCTAATCCTTTCAAGCGATCAATTATCTCTTCAGCCTGATTTTCTGCCACAACAAGTACCATTCCGATTCCCATATTGAAGGTGCGGTACATTTCATCGCGTTCAACATTACCGGCTTTTTGCAGTACGGTGAAAAGATTTGGCAATTGCCAGCTGTTTGTCTGAATATGAGCCTGGCACCCTTTGGGCAGAACACGCGGAACATTTTCCAACAACCCGCCTCCGGTAATATGGGCAATGCCGTTAATGGCAAAATCTTTAAGCAGGTTTAGAATTGAGCGCACATAAATCCGGGTCGGGGTCAGAAGAACATCGGCTACTGAAACGCCATCAGCACCTGGGAATCGGTCGTCTATGGAAAGTTTAAGATGATTGAATATCAACGTTCGTGCCAAAGAATACCCGTTGCTGTGCAACCCGCTGGATGCAATACCTATCAGCCTGTTGCCGACAGAAATACACGAACCGTCGATTATATTTTCACGGTCAACCACACCGACAGTAAATCCGGCTACATCATATTCACCATCGGCGTAAAAGCCCGGCATCTCTGCGGTTTCTCCACCAATCAGCGCACAGCCGGCCTGCCTGCATCCTTCAGCGATTCCTTTTACAATTTCGGCGCCTTTTTCAGGCAGCAGCTTTCCGGTGGCAAGATAATCAAGAAAAAAGAGCGGTTCGGCCCCCTGGACAATAATGTCGTTCACGCACATTGCCACCAGATCTATGCCAATAGTGTCATGGCGATCCGTCAGGAACGCGACTTTAAGCTTTGTTCCGACTCCGTCAGTTCCCGATACCAGAACCGGGTTTTTATATTTTGCAGTGTTGAGAGAAAAAAGACCGCCAAACCCGCCAATATCAGCCAGAACTTCCGGACGTGACGTAGATTTGACCAATGGCTTAATCAGGTTGACAAAACTATTCCCGGCAGCAATATCAACGCCGGAATCTTTATAGGTAACAGACTTTTCACTCATATCATCTCCCCTTTACGTAAAGAATCTTTGTAGATCATGACCTCTGAAATGTCAATTTCAAACTGGTGTCAGAAACACATTTAATAGAATTTATCTTGACAAATCCATGTGTTTTGGGATTATTAACAGGATGACTCTGAAAATCTCCTCATATGTTCCCTGCGTTGTGTTATGCCTCTGCTCACTGTTTTTCTGTGGGATGATAATGGCAGGCAATGCCGTGGCCGATATCTACCGGTATGTTGACGAGGATGACATCACTCATTTTACCGATGCTCCCACCGATAAACGCTTTAAAATATTTATGCGCGACCTCAAAAAGGATAAGGAGCTCCGCACCAAACTTAAATATGCGTCATCTGTTAATCCTGCAGAATTTGAACAGCTCATCAAGACCTGTTCCGAAAAATACGGAGTTAATCAATGTTTGGTAAAGGCAGTTATTCACGCTGAATCCGGTTACGACCCGAACGCCGTTTCAAGTAAAGGTGCCAGCGGCTTGATGCAGTTGATGCCTGGTACCGCCAAGTCGCTTAAAGTTGCTGATCGTTTCAATCCGAAGGACAATGTTGAGGGTGGGGTGAAATACCTTCGTTTTCTGCTGGATACATTCCGTGGCGACGTTTCACTGGCTGTGGCAGCGTATAATGCCGGACTTAACAAGGTAGCCAAATATGGCGGAATCCCTCCCTATAACGAAACACGAACCTATGTGAACCGGGTTCTTTCCTATATGAAATCCTACCAGGAAAGTGGTATTTAAATAATGACTATAACTCGACCAAATCAGGTCATGAATATACCAAACATGCTCACCATGATGCGCATTGCGGCCATTCCGCTCCTGGCAGCGCTCCTGATGTCGCCCGGCAGATCTGCCGGTTTTTGGGCTGCAGCACTCTTCGCAGTGGCATCAATTACCGATTGGCTGGATGGGTATCTGGCCCGCCGCATGGGTATTGTAACCATATTTGGTAAGTTTCTGGATCCCATCGCCGATAAACTGATCGTCATGGCAGCCTTGATTATGATTCTTCCATTTGACCGGGTTCCTGCCTGGATGGTACTGGTAATTCTGGGGCGTGAAATTATTATTACCGGATTGCGAGGAATTGCGTCGAGCGAGGGCATTGTAATTCAGGCCAGTGATCTGGGCAAATTCAAGACCATATTCCAGATCGTAGCAATATTAGGGCTGGTGCTTCATTACGATTACAACTGGTTCTTTGGTATTTCGCATCCGCTTCTTACGGTTAATATGCACAACATCGGCATGTTTTTTCTCTGGATTGCAACTCTTCTGACGATCTGGTCAGGCGTTGATTACCTGGCAAGATTTATTAAAGTCATTACCCGCTAACCCCCACCAACACTACTTGTTTGATTGACCCAGCGGAATATCAAATTTTTCCCCGTTATAGCTGAATCTCACCATGGTTTTATGGATTTCCTCAATTTTCACCCCGTTGATAACTTCTCCGCGTGACAACGGAACGCCGTTGATCATAGCAACACTGTCAGCGCCTTCGCCCTGATAGGCAATGCCGCTTACTCTGAGCGGCGGTATAACCTTACTGACAGAGGAGGGCGCGGAGTTATTGATGGCTTCAGGAGTTTTGCCATTGCTGCCAGGGCCTGAAACCGGATTCAATTGAGCTGGTTTTTGGGTATTAATAGAGCGCGGTGTTTTGGCGGGAACCGCTGACACGTTATGCGCTTGAATTTTGGCAGTAACGTTTTTTCCCGGCTGTGCCGGTACTATCTCAATGGCTGGAGGAAGCTGTTCCGTTTTGATATCCGGAATACCTGAGGTACCTGATACAGGGGCGACTTTTGATACGGCGATAACTGGTGTGTTTAAGCGTGTACGCTCGGATGCCCTGTCATGATTCATATACAGATAGGTAGCACCGGAACCGCCAGCCAGGAGCAATAAGGACGCTACCATGACGCGTGAGGTTGAAAAACGGGACGAGCTGTCAGTTCGAAGTATTTCTGCATCGATCTTCAACTCATCAGGGTGGTATGAAGCTTTATCATGTTCGAGTTTTTTCAGGGCTTTTAGTATCGAACTCATGGTGAACCTTCAGTTGAAGAAATTGACGGCGCTTTCGGATTGGTACTGTATCGAGCAAGGGCCGCAAGAGTCAATTCTCCTACCATTTCGTCACGAGGAATTCTGGCTGAACTCTGAAAATCTGTGACCGCTTTGGCTGTTATATTGCTGTAGATACCGTCAATGGCATCTCTGTAGGTGCCGGCTTGCCGAAGAAGCGCTTGAAGTGCCCGCACCTCAAAACGCTTGTCTCCCATTTTTATCCGGTAAGGGATATGATCAGGATTCTGCCATACAAGATAAAATGTCCCGGCAGCTATTGAACCAAGGTCGTTGATTGAAAGTGTACTGCTACCAAACAGTGGTGGAGACACCATGGCAGTATTTTGTCTGACTGACGTCACCGCCAGACAGTACCTTCCAGTCCTGCCGGGTACTTTTGTCAGAGCCATAAATGGTATATTAAATCGGATTACGTCAGTCAGAGTCCCCGTAAAAGCGGTGACGCGAAGATTTCTATTTGCAGCAAAGCGCGAATACACATCCGGAACGGTGAAGTCACCGCTGAATGTTTTTATCGGCAAGGCACCCCATTTTTCGGCAATCGCGTTAAAAGTCCGCAATTGAAAATCATTCTGGTTATGAAGCAGAATTTCCTGCTGAAGCTGTAAAAAAGGATGATCTGTCACTACCGGAGAAGCAGCTGGCAATTTGGCCGTTGAGGCGTATTCAGGAGGTGAAGTGTCTGCCGATTTAGAAATCTGCTTGCTCGCCATCCCTCCGGTTATATTTAAGGCCAATGCAAGGCATACAACAATGGCTGTTACGCCGACGCATACCAGTGCAAGCCGTCTGGCCTGAGTCGCGTTCAGGAGCTCCCTGATGGCTCTGATGGTGATACTTGCAGTTACACGCCGTTGTTCGTCGCCATATGCTATCAACAGCGCCCGGTCACACAGATTATTGATCAGTCGGGGCAATCCGTGAGAGTATAAATGGATTAATGTATACGCTGACTGGCTGAAAGAAACTCCGCCGGTTTCGCCTGCTATCACCATACGGTGACGGATATATGCACAGGTTTCGTCATTACTCATGGTTCTCAGTCGGTACCGCACAGCGATTCGCTGATTCAGTTGTCTTAATTGAGGCAGTTCCAGCAGAGCTGACAGTTCAAGTTGACCAGCCAGTATAATCTGAATAAGTTTATCATTTTCAGTTTCAAGATTGGATATAAGCCGCAACTGTTCGAGAATCTCCGGAGACAGATTCTGTGCTTCGTCGATAACGAGGACAACAGTTATTCCCCGTGTATTTTCCTGAACCAGAAACGTATTCAACTCTCCAAGCAACTCATTGGCGTATTCGCTCGAAGAATTCAACCCGAATTCATGGTTGATGCTGCGAAGCAGCTCCACTCCGGTGAGGCACGGATTAAAAATCAGTGCCGAGCGGTAGCTTTCTTCGTTCAGTTGGCCAAGAAGCGTTCGCAGCACAGTTGTTTTGCCGGCGCCAACCTCACCGATGAGCTCAATAAAACCATAATGGTTGTTGATACCGTACAGGAGGTGGGCAAAAGCTTCCTTATGGTGCTTGCTGAGGTAAATGAAACGGGGATTGGGCGTCAGCGTAAAGGGCTTTTCGTTGAATCCAAAATATTTTGTGTACATGGCTGGTAACCGATTTGGGCAGGTTCGCGTTAGTGGTCAGGTTACTTTATTTGGAAAGTAAGATTATTAAGAGGTTGTATTATTCATAAAAGCTGACTATTTTCAAGAAGAATCATAGTTGAAGATTACCTATTAGATTGACCCCGCGTCAATATCAGGCAGGAAACATATTAATGCAATACTTTACAGATTATTCAACAAATAGCTATATAATAAAGAATAATAGTGCACTTAATGATCGCGTTTCGGCACGATATCCCGTCCGTCTGTCCACTTATTATGCCAACCTTATCACGCGAACAGACGATGCTATCTGGAAACAGTGTATGCCGGATGACAGGGAACTGGACGATGATTTCCAGAGCGCGGACCCATTGAACGAGAATTCCCTCAGTCCGATTCCTGGCCTTATTCACCGCTACCCGGACCGGGTGGTTCTGCTTGTATCCAATCGCTGCCCGGTATACTGCCGCTTTTGCATGAGGAAACGGCTTGTTGGCAGTGGTGATGCTCCAATGAGTGATAACGCGCTTCGCACAGCTCTGGAGTACATCGCTGCTCATCCGGAAATTCATGATGTGATCCTGTCAGGCGGCGACCCACTGATGCTTGACGACGAGTCACTGTCTGGCATCCTGAGCGGCATTCGGGCAATCTCCCATGTCACAATCATTCGTATCGGAACACGGGTGCCGGTTACGCTGCCTTCGCGGATAACGCCGGATTTATGCAGTCTGCTGAAAAAGTTTCACCCACTGTATATCAATACCCACTTTAATCATCCTGATGAATTAACAGCTGAATCCGCAGCTGCCTGTGCACTACTGGCGGATGCCGGGATTCCACTCGGAAATCAGACCGTGCTGCTCAAAGGTGTAAACGATTCAGTTGAAACGATGCGACGCCTGATGACCGGACTGCTTGCGCATCGCGTCAAGCCCTATTATCTGCATCAAATGGATCTCGTTCAAGGCACGGCTCATTTTAGAACCTCGGTTCGTGCCGGCCTTGAAATAATGCAGGGATTACGTGGCCACATATCAGGTCTTGCAGTACCGCACTATGTCATTGATCTGCCGGGAGGGAAGGGGAAGGTTGCCGTGCTGCCGGATAATGTAGAAATCAGGGGGAACACACTTCATCTCCAGACCTATACCGGAGAACGGGTGACATATCAGGACATTATAAATCCTCAGGAGTAAACGCTACAACTTCATCGATAGTGTGAGCTCCGGACGTCAACATTACCAGGCGGTCAACTCCCATGGCAATTCCCGCTGATTCCGGCATTGTCGCAAGAGTTGCGAGAAAAGGCTCCGGTAGTGGCAGGACAGCCTGACCGGCATTTTTGCGGACACGGTTTGCCTCTTCAAAGCGCCGACGCTGTTCTTCCGGATCGTTTAGTTCACTAAAACCGTTGGCCAGCTCCAACCCGCCAATATACAGTTCAAAACGCTCCGCCAGTTTGCGGTTTCCCGGTTTTGTTCGAGCCAGGGCGGCCAACTCCGCAGGATAGTCCTTCAAAATCACCGGGGTATTATATTCAGCCAGAGCCGGTTCAATTACTGACGTCAGAATTTCCTCATAGAGCCCTTTTTTCAGACAATCCCATACATCCACCTGTCCAAATCGTATAAAAGCCTCCTGGACTGTTATGTGTTGCCAGGGGGAAAATGGATCGATTTGCAATGAATTTCGCATAAACGTGCGCCGATCAGGTTGACACACGGCGGCAACATATTGCAGGAGCTCTTCACAATCAGTCATCAAAGTCTGATAATCACAATCGGACCGATACCATTCCAGCATGGTGAACTCAGAGAGATGTCGAGTGCCGCGTTCATCAGAACGCCAGCAGCGTGATATTTGAAACAGTTTTTGGTGGCCGTTACAGAGAAGACGCTTCATGCAGATTTCCGGAGAAGTCTGAAGCTGCCAGGAGGAGAGGGTGGTAATCGGATTGATATGTTCTTCAGGGGCGTTTGCGGGAATAAGAAGGGGGGTCTCAACTTCAAGAAACCCCCGCATCCAAAAAAAATCACGTATTGCTTTAATTACATTCGCCCGCAACCACAAGGCGTCTTTTTTCATGGGATTACCCCTTGACGCGTGTTGAATATTCGCCGGTACGAGTATCGATTACGATCAGCTCACCTTCTTCAATGAAAGGGGGTACGCGCAGCACATAGCCAGTTTCAACGGTGGCCGGCTTGGAGTCATTGCCACTGGTGTCACCCTTGGCCCACTGCTCAGTTTCAGACACCCGCAGGTTTACGAAGTTCGGGAGGGAAATACCGATGGCTTTTTCTCCGAAGAGCATGACTTCAACCTTCAGGTTCTCAAGAAGGTAATTTTTGGAATCGCCCAAAACTTCTTCTTCCATCACGACCTGTTCATACGTCTGCTGATCCATAAACGTATAGTGATTGCCTTCCTTGTAGAGATACTCCATGGTACGTTCTTCGAGGCTGGCTGGCTCGAACGATTCACCCGAGCGATACGTACGGTCAAGAAGCGATCCGTTGATCATGTTACGCATCTTGGTGCGATAGAGAGCCTGGCCTTTGCCCGGTTTTACAAAATCAAAGGCAATAACCAGATACGGATCGCCATCCAGAATAATCTTCAATCCTTTTTTCAAGTCGGCTACAGTGTACATTCGTTCCTCACGCAATATATTTTTAAACAACACAAGCCCTCCAGAATGGACGGGCCTGTTCTATATAAACAAGATAGTAATAATTTATTTGGCGCGATAGGTAATACGGCCTCGGCTGAGATCGTAAGGAGAAAGTTCCACAGTAACCTTATCGCCTGGCAGAATTTTGATGAAATATTTGCGCATTTTACCGGAGATATGAGCTAGTACCACATGCTCATTTTCCAGCTTAACGCGAAACATCGCATTTGGTAACGGCTCGATGACGGTGCCTTCAACTTCAATTGCTTCTTCTTTACTCATACGTAGACCTGCTCCTCATAATGCATTTGATGCGAACTTCGATACATTACTGATAGTGCCTTGAAAATGCAAGATAATTGTACAAAGTAGTTATTAAGGATTTCAGGAAATGTCCCATAAGATATATTATGTCAAGTACATGAAATAGGAAATTGCAATAAGTCACCTGCCGTGATATTTAAAAAATATATAAAAAATTCAGACTCAAAATAATTACAAAAAATAATGTAACAGTACCATGAGAAACCACGGATTAAACTGTCTGGACATAACGATTGATTTAAGCACATTCCAGAGGATTTTTACATATGCAACCGGTAACTACGCGCAATGTGCAGAACCAAATAACACCAACGGCGCAGAAGAAACGATCTGAGCCGAATAAGAAGCAAATCATCCCCCACTCCATCAAGACCGATGAAGGTAAAGAAATTTCCCAGGAAGATACGGTAACCCTGTCTGCGCCTCAAACGGAGAACATACGTTCAACGTCCTCCGCGCCATCAATACCTGTTTCTCATGCAGAAATGAAGGCTTTATACAAAGCTTTTTCGGTAAAAATATAAATATTCCGTTAAGGATTTCAGTAAGATATATATGCAGTATTTAAGTGAGGTATATCTTTCATGGAACAAAAGAACCTGATATTTGTATACGGCACGCTGCGAAATGGTCACTGTAACCATCATCTACTGAAAGATGCCTATTGCTATGGAATTGGCAGTACTGAGTCCAGTTATGCCATGTACCTGGTCAGCGGATATCCTTATATTACCTCTTCTGAAACTCGATATCCAATTGTCGGTGAATTGTATGGCGTAGATGATGAGACGTTGAATTTATTAGACAGAATGGAAGGACATCCACGTTATTATGAGCGCAGGGAAATATCCGTAACAGTTGGAGGTACATTATATACCGCCTGGATGTACTTCCGTGATCCGCCGGGGATTTTGGTGCAGAGCGGTGACTTTGATAAAGTAAATATCGGGAAGATTTAGGACGAGGAATTCTCCTGTTTCTCTGCTGTTACAGTTAAATAAAAGCAATTCAGCTACGTTTTCACGTTACCTCATTCTTCAAGTTCACCTGAATCCTCCACAAATATTTCCAGTTCTGCCAGAGTTATCTCGTTTACCCGAAGAACCAACGCTTCAGAAGAGGAAACAAGCGATAAAGTAGACTCAGGATTGAGTGATTTTCCGACTTTTTTGCAGGCCTTGTCAGACAGCCTTACAACCGCCAATAGGATGTCATTGGTGTCAAAATCAATGCTATGATGATTGGCAGCAATAGAACAGTATACTTCCGGCAAACACCAGGATTTCATTAATTGATGTCCGACTTCTTCGTGCATTCTCTCAAGAACCTCGCAGATTAAAATATCCGAGAATGTGGTCTTTACCTCCATACTGCGATAGATGTCATCGAGCACCTTTAGTAATGCAAGTTGTCCAATGTCATGCAGCAAACCACCCATGAAACTTTCCGCAGCCAGATTGATATACCCGGTTTTTTTAGCCAGCCATTGGGCACCTTTTGCACATGCGATTGAGTGTATCCAGAGCTTCTGCATCAAATTATTCAACGCATCATTCTCAGAATGAAAAAGTTCAGATTGAGATGCAACCATTACCATATTGGCAACTTCCTGGGCACCCAGTCTAACGATAGCATCTTTGATAGTGGCAATGGTTGAAAGACCGGAGTAGTAGGTCGAGTTTGCTACTCTGAGCACCTTACTCGCCAAAGACTGATCTTCGCTAATTAAATCAATAATGTCGTCAATCTTGAAATCATGATGAGCCAGCATTTGCTGAAGTTTTACCGCTACAGAATTAAACACAGGCAGATCCAGTTGATCTCCCTGAAGGCGTTCTTTAATTAACTCAACAAGTGGCTTTTGATCTGAATTCATTCAATTACTCCCAATATTCTGCGCAATTCTGCCAAAGATCGTGGTTTGCCAAGTCGCGGAAGATCGGTGATTATTTCATTCAATGAAATCTCTCCGCGGGCTCCTTTGACCAAGCCGTCTTCAAGCAATGTAACCATCCCCGAGGTTTCAATACTGATTTTGCGGATGTCGTAAGAACTCCTTTTGTTGAGTATGGCATTTTTGACCATTTCATTCATTACAAGCAATTCGAACACCCCTACCCGCCCGTTATAACCGGTAAATCGGCAGGCTTTGCAACCCCGCCCGATTTTAAATTCGGCGCCAACCAGATCATTGACCGTTACATTAAGCCTGCTTAAGTCCAGTGGTGTAGGGATATATGGTTCGGAACATTCGGGGCAGATCCGGCGCAACAGGCGCTGCGCAACGACGCAGACTACCGTTGAAGAAATAAGGAACGCTTCAATTTCCATATTCATCAAACGAATTAAACCACCGATACTGTCCTCGGTATGAAACGTGGTTAGAACCTTATGACCGGTCAAGGCAGCCTGAATAGCAGTTTCTGCAGAAAAATGATCGCGAATTTCTCCGAGAACGATAACGTCGGGATCTTGTCTGACGATATGCCTCAATGTCTCTTCAAAGGTAACGCCAATCTTTGAATTGATGGAACATTGGGAAATACCATCGATAACAATTTCGACCGGATCTTCGGCCGTTATAATGCTGGTATTGACGTTATTCAGATAATTAACGCAACTGTAGAGAGTACATGTCTTGCCTGATCCGGTCGGGCCGGTAATAATCATGACACCGGTTGGAACTTCAACCGCCTCGTAGATAAAATGATCCAGCATGCGGGGAGCCATGCCGATTTCCTTGATATCCAGAAGTGACGTTTTGTTATTGAGAAGCCGCATAACAATCTTCTCGCCAAAAATGGTGATAAATATTGATACACGAAGATCGAGATCAATTCCGTGAATATGGCTTTTATAGAGAATTCTGCCATCCTGATGACGGCGTTTTTCAGCGATATCGGATTGAGCCATGACTTTAATTCGAGTGGAAAGCTGTGGGGCAATCTCCTTCGGAAAATCTTTATGGTGGTGCATTACTCCATCCAGCCTGAATCGGACTCGAAGCCGGTCCTTCAATGGTTCGATATGTATGTCGCTGGCACCATCCTGAATAGCTTCGTCCATAAGGGAGTTGATCATGCCTATGATCGTATTTTCGTCGGAGAGAACCGGCTGATTCGCAGACCTTTCAAGAGCCTTGAGTGCGTTGCGGATTGATTCCTTAGAAGCAATGGCGATACTGACATTATCTCCAAGATATTTTCTGGAACGATCAAGCAATGATTGGTCAAGCGGGTCCGAGACAGCAAGGAGAATCATGGAATCTTCGCGGCGAACCGGTATTATTTCCAACTCCTGACAGATTGTGAGCGGGAGGATTGAAAGCAGCGTGCGGTCTATGGACACGAAGGTCAACTCAATCAGAGGATATCCCAGTTGGTAGGATAAGGCCTCTAACAGTTTCCGCTCTTCGATGAATCCTCGATCAACCAGGATCTCTCCCAAACGTTGCTTGCTTTTTGATTCAGACTGCATACCAAGCGCCTGTTTCAGATCAGCTTCACGAAGGTAGCCAAGTTCTACAAGAAAATCACCAAGGCGGATGTTTACCCGGTTGTTCCTCAAGGCTTCTTGTAGCGCATCAAGCGTTACATACCCAAGATCAACCAGTGTAGCAATCATGGTTTTGGGAGAAATAATCTTGCTGCGAACCCGGACAGCATAATCAAGCTGCTTAGCAGTGATAATGTTCTCTTTGAGCAGCAAGTTTACAATTGTACCTTTTACAGGGGAAGCAGCGGGATCTTCTGTGGAATGAGTGTCCATATCCTACCTTATAATGCTGGGTTATAAGACTTATAATGTAAATATGAAATTAATATAACGGTATGAACAGTAAACTATAATCGCTGAGGCCTATAGTACACTTTAGTATCAGATTTCTCCGACATAATCCACCAAAACTAACTGAGATTATTGCGTCTATTGTATGGAATACTGGCGAATGTTTTGTCTTGTTATAATTTTTTTATTTCCCTTCCCTTAATAGACGGCAGGATCAGGTGATTCGATCATTGGGTTAAGGCGTACTGCAAGAGAAAAAAGGTACGGATAGTCATGTTTTAAGTGCTGCATGTACATGACCCATTCTCGGGAAAGGTGCCCAAAGACCCTTTTTATATCGCCATTGATATGATCTATGTCGCTCTGCGGCATATTTTCAAACGTATTCCGTGCTTCCAGCTCCTCAACCAGATGAAATACGGCCCAGAGCAAATCGGTAAACTCTTCATGCTCTAAAAGATTTTGATTCTCCAGCAAACTGACCAGGAACCCCCTCTTTTCAACAAGTACTTTCTTTAACCCAATCATCTCACACCGGCTTGATTCAATCAAAATATTGCTTGTACGAAGATGTTCAAGTGCTATAGAAAATTCGTGTTCATTCCATTTTCCGTTAATCAGCAGATGCTTTTTCAGTTGGTCACAGGAAACAACATACGCTGATAACTCTTTGAGAAGTCTATTACCTACTTCGCTGAAAAAAACTCCGATTACCATATTCAATTTACGCATAACAGCCTGACGTTCTCTCTCTTTAAGCACCCGTTCAATCATCAGTGTAACGATAATGACATAAATCGGCAGAAAAGCGAGGTTGCCGAGAAACCAGATGGCCAATTCTTTTGCACTGCCAATCAGCACATAATCCATGCCGTAAAAAATCAGTGAGAGAGAAAACAGGGAGCTTACCATTAACCACTTATTAAGTATCAGCTTGCGTAACACAGGTATTTCTCCTTTAATATTGTCCGTATTAATGTTCCCTGAGTGCATCGACAATAGAAAGCCTGCTAGCCCTTATGGCCGGAATAACACCGCCAATGAAGCCCATTGTGATGGCAAACAGCAATGATTTCCAAATAATTTCCAAAGTAAGCGTAAATGAGAATGCCAACTCGGAAAAGGTTTGCCAGTTCATAGTTGAAATGGTGATAAGCTGCATGAATGAAGCACAGAACAGGCCGCTTATCCCGCCAATCAGACCAAGAAACAGTGCTTCAAACAGGAATGCCGCCAGTACACTAGATCTTTTAAAACCGAGGGCACGAAGAGTCCCGATTTCCCCTACCCTGTTTGCTACAGCGGCATACATGGTTATCATAGCTCCGATTATCGCTCCTATAGAAAAGATAACGGTTAAAGACAATCCGAGAATCCGAAGAAATTTTGCCATTGCTTCAGATTGGTCGCGGTAATATCGGGTTTCACGGCGGACATCAACCGTGAGACGTGGGTCAGAATCCAGTTTCGCTTTAACTGCGGGGAAATCAGCGCTATCTCGCAGACGAAAGGTAAGCGAAGAGTAAACCGGTCGGCGAAATGCCTGCATCAACTGTGTTGAATCACCCCATATTTCGGAACTGAATCCGGTTGCGCCAGCATCAAATACTCCCACAACCCTCCAATCACGCATCCCAAAACGGAGGGTTTCACCTATTCCTCCCCCCTTGAACCGGGCGGCAATACTGCTGCCCGCCATAATTTCAGATGAGCCTGTCCGGGGCATCCGACCTTCGCGCAAAGTAATTTGGGGTCTGAGTTGCAAGGATGCCGGCTGAATACCACGAATTACTACATTAGCCGGTTTGTCACTCCCTCTTTTCGGAAGGCTTATCAACACCACCAGTTCCTTGGCCACCAATGGTTCACCCTGACTGCCGGTGGCAATATCAGACAGGCTTTCAATAATTGCCGCCTGAGATCGTTCAACTCCGCTCTGCACCTCAGAGTTGGCTGATTTGCGGGTAATTATCACGTTATCGTCGGAGCCGGTGTCTATTAATGTTTTTTCCAGCCCAGCTGACAGCATCTGGATGGAGGCAAAGACAAACACGACAAGAGCCATTCCCGAAGCTGTTAAAAATGTTGTTAATCTGCGGGAAGAAATATTGCGAATACTGTATGATAGAGGAATAGACATGTATCAGGGTAACGGAAGCGAAATGACAAACCTGCTGCCACCATCGGCAGGAGTATCGACAGACAGTGTTCCGCCGTGCGCTTCAATTATACGGTAGCTGATAGCCAAACCAAGACCGGTTCCGGCAGGTTTTGTTGTCCAAAAAGGTTCAAAAACATGTTGAGCGGCATCCTTGGTTATTCCGGCGCCGGTATCGGAGATAATAATGCTGACGGCTGAAGAGGTTGTTCGGCACTCTATCCTGATTTCCCCTTTTTCCGACATGGCATCAGCTGAATTTTGCAGCAAATTAATCATAACCTGATGAAGCTGGTTTCGATCAACTGCAACTTCGACAGGATTTGTTACAAGATTATGAAGTGTAATATTAACAAATCGACGGTCATTGGCGAGAAAATGGAATTCATCCTCTACAAAAGATTGGAGTTCAATCCGCTCCATCTGTGGTTTTGCCGGACGGGCATACAGTAAAAATTCCGAAATCAATCCTTCAAGCCTTTCAGCTTCTCTGGTAACAATTGTCAGGAGACGTGCATCGGCTTCTTTTATATCTGCAGAACTTGACAACAGCTGCACCGATCCACATAACGCAGCTAGCGGATTACGTATTTCGTGAGCCATACGGGCAGAGAGTTCACCCAACGCCGCCAGGCGATCAGCTTTTTTCAATGCTGTTTCCATTTGACGAATATTGGTAATATCCCTGAAATTCACGATATATCCGTTCAATTTTCCTTCACTATCAGTAAAAGGCGCAACACGGTACCCCAAAGTCACAGCAGTACCGTCCGGGGCCCGGAATTCAAATTCCAGTTTTTTTGAGTCTTTGCTCGGGAAAAAATGATCCGATAACTGCGGAAAAATTGATTCAATCTGTTTATCATAAGCATCGGACTGACTAAGTCCGACAATAGCTTCGGCATACGGATTAAAAACCCTGATCCTGCCTGTTACGGTGGTTGTCAACAGGCCACTCTCACTATATGCAACAATGGCCGAGTTCAACTGTGCCAGCTCAGAGTAATCAATGGAAGAGCGTTGGAGAGCCTCCTCGCTCACATGGGCGCGCTCAGCCAATAATCCGGTAACAAAAGCCGTCAAACCAAACGCTATCAGGTTGAACGATATAGTGTAAAACAGCTGTAGGGCACCAACCTGTCGAGCTTCTTCCTGGCCAAGACCAATGAAGGAAAGGTAACCGAAATACTGAAAATCAAGAATAGTCCCATACAAAATTCCGCACAGCGATGCGGTATAAAGAGCCTGACGCCGTCCAAGCAGCATGCCGGCAATCATAATAGATAAAAGATAAAGAAAAGAATAGGGGCTGAGAATTCCTCCGGTAAACAATACGAGAACCGTGACAAAAGACAAGTCCCAGATGACTTGAAGATTGGTAACAAACTGGATGAATTTTCGTTTCTTTAAGATGAATAAAGAAATGATGGAGAATACAAAAGAAAACGCCATCAATCTGATGACACCAGGTTGAAAGCGTTCCGTTACGACAAAAGAGTTTTGGTATTCGAGAATCAGTGTTGCAACAAGAAAAAGAAAAGAAACCAGTATCCTTGCATAGATGAAGAGCCTGAGCCTTCGTTCAGAACTCATGATCAACCGCCGACAGCTCCCGCCAATTTGAATATCGGCAGATACATGGCCACAACCAGTCCACCGACGGTCGTTCCGAGAAACACCATCAATAACGGTTCCATCATGGCGGTCATTGCTCCTACCGCATCATCTACTTCATCATCATAAAAATCAGCGATTTTATTCAGCATGGCGTCCATAGCACCCGTCGCCTCACCTACCGAAATCATCTGGACTACCATCGGAGGAAAAACTCCGCAGGCTGCAAGCGGTTCAGCCATCGTTTTACCTTCCGAAATTGCCTGACGTACTCCATAAATCGCTTCTTCGATAATTTTGTTTCCGGCAGTTTTAGCAACAATTTCAAGACCATCCATGATTGGCACACCGGAGCTGACCATTGTACCTAATGTCCGGGTAAATTTTGCAACCGCAACCTTCCTGATCAGCGGACCTGCTATGGGGGCTTTGAGCGCCATACGGTCAATATTTTTCTGCCCGCCCGGAGTGGCATAATACTTTTTAATACCCCAGACAATGGCGTAGAACCCGCCAATAAGTAAGAAAATGTATTTAACGAGAAAATTACTGAGAGCAATAACAATTTTTGTTGGCGCGGGGAGTTCACCACCAAAATCTGCAAACATTTTGGCAAAAGTCGGGATAACAAACACAAGAATGACACCGACAACAACCACAGCAATGGACATGATGGTAATTGGATAGACCATTGCCCCTTTGATCTGTTTCTTCAGCTTCATCGACTTTTCTATATAGGCAGCCAGTCGTGTTAAAATGGTATCCAGAATACCGCCTATTTCACCGGCAGCAACAAGGTTTACGAACAGTTGGTCAAATGCTCTCGGGTGTTTTGCCAAGGCATCGGCAAATGTAGAACCGCTCTCTACGCTTTCCTTGATCTTGTATAAGATTTCCTGAAAAGCTTTGTTTTCCTGTTGACTGGCCAGGATTTCGAGGCATTGAACAAGCGGCAGGCCGGAGTCGATCATTGTCGAAAACTGCCTGGTAAAAATAACAAGATCTTTTTCAATGATTTTTTTACCGCCGCCAAAACTCGGCAACTTGAAACCCAGACCCTTTGATTGTTCTTTGATAGAAATATTATTGAAACCATACTTTTTCAGCTGCGCTTCAACAACATCAACAGTTGCCGCTTCGATAACACCTTTTTGCGTGCCACCGGTTTTGGTACGGGCTTCCCAGTTAAATTTTGGCATTATGATACTCCTTCATTATTTCAGTTCATCTGGGGGCGACGCTGCATACCTGCAGCTGGGTTGCTCATCATTTGCTTCAGTTCTTCAGGATCCTGCGAACGCCCGAGAGCCTCTTCCAGAGAAATCATACGTTTTTTGAAAAGGGAAAAAAGTGATTGATTCATGGTCTGCATCCCGAATTTTTCCTGTCCAATCTGCATCTGGGAATATATTTGATGAACCTTGTCCTCACGAATCAGATTTCTGATTGCAGCATTGGGAACCATGATTTCAAGAGCCAGAGCACGGCCTTTTACGCCCATCCGAGGAATGAGGGTCTGTGACATGACGCCTTCAAGAACAAATGAAAGCTGCGCTCGTATTTGTGTCTGCTGATAAGGAGGGAAGACATCGACAATTCTGTTTATGGTCTGGGCGCACGAATTGGTGTGAAGCGTGGCAAGACAAAGGTGACCGGTTTCGGCCAGTGTCAGGGCCGCCTCAATAGTTTCAAGGTCGCGCAACTCTCCGACCAGAACAACATCAGGATCCTGGCGCAGGACATATTTGAGCGCGTTTTTAAATCCTTTAGTATCAGAGCCAACTTCACGCTGATTTACAAGACAGCCTTTGTGGGGATGCAGATATTCAATCGGATCCTCTATTGTGACGATATGCTCGCGTCTATTGATGTTGATATAATCGACTATAGAAGCAAGCGTCGTGGACTTGCCGCTTCCGGTTGGACCGGTCACAAGAATCAGACCACGTGGTCTGGCGGCCAGCTCGGGGACGATCGGTGGCAAACCTAATTCTTCAAATGTAAGAATCTTGTACGGAATAACCCTGAATACGCCACCCACGGCACCCCGTTGAATGAACATATTTCCCCTGAAGCGAGAAAGACCTTTAACCCCAAATGAAAGATCTAACTCATTTTCCTCTTCGAATTTGTGTTTTTGAGCATCTGTCAGCACGCTGTAACAGAGCTGTTTCGTTTCAACCGGATTCATGGGTGGAAAGTCCATGACCTGCAGGTGGCCATCGACACGCATTTGCGGAGGGGAGTTGGTTGTTATGTGAAGATCTGAGCCATTTGCTTCAACGAGAGTTTTAAGCAACTGATGAAGGTTGAGCATTGAGTGCCCTCCTGTTTAGTCGTCGGAAACTGTTATCCTCAAAACTTCTTCAAAGGAGGTTACACCTTCTTTTAGTTTTGTCAATCCGGACTGACGCATTGTCTTGATGCCGATTCGCATGGATTCACGTTTGATTTCAGCAGTATTGGCGCCATTTAAAATCAGTTCCTTAATTTCTTCACGCATCGGCATAACTTGATAAAAACCAACGCGCCCCTTGTATCCGGTATTGTTACAGACAGGACACCCTTTGCCGCGCATGCAGACAAACGAAGGCGCTTCCTCAGGAGAAACACCGGCATCAATTAATGCCTGAAGCGGAATCTCCTCCGGTTGTTTACATTCACCACAGACGCGACGTGCCAAACGTTGGGCTGTTATCAGATTTACTGCCGAAGCTACCAGAAATGGTTCTATACCCATGTTAAGCAGGCGGTTAATGGTAGCCGGTGCGTCGTTGGTATGTAATGTTGAAAGCACCATATGACCGGTCAACGCGGCCTTGATGGCAATTTCAGCAGTTTCAAAATCGCGGATTTCCCCGATCATAATAATATCAGGATCCTGACGTAAAAAAGATCGCAACGCCGCCGAAAAATTGAGGCCAATGTCTTCATGCATCTGAACCTGGTTAATTCCGGCAAAGTTGAATTCAACCGGATCTTCGGCCGTGGAAATATTTTCTGAAACTTTATTCAGTTCGGATATCGCTGAATAAAGGGATACTGTTTTACCACTTCCCGTTGGTCCGGTAACTAAAACCATGCCGAACGGTTTATGTATTTCGTGCATAAAATGTGCTAAGGCATCAGGTTCATACCCAAGTTTAGTCAAATCAGTTTGCAGGTTGCCTTTGTCGAGAAGTCGCATAACGATCTTCTCGCCGAATAGCGTCGGAAGACATGAAACACGAAAGTCCATGTCCTTACCGCCGCCAAGTTTGATTTTAATACGCCCATCCTGTGGCAGACGGCGTTCGGCGATATCCAGTTCAGCCATAATCTTGATACGAGATGTGATGGCATTTTTCAGTTTTAAAGGTGGCTTCATGATTTCGTAGAGAACGCCATCGATCCTGAAGCGAACCCTGAAAAGCTTCTCATACGGTTCTATATGAATATCGCTTGCTTTTTTTCTGATAGCATCCTGCAAAATTGCATTGACCATCTTGACAACCGGAGCATCCTCAGTTGCCCGCTCAAGATTACCGATGTCTACCTGCTCTTCCTCGCCAATAATTTCCATGTCCTCAACATCAAGGTCACTCATGACGTCGGCAAGTGATGCGGACTGATCGTAGTACTTGTCTATCGATGCTTTAATATCACGTTCTGAAGCTACGACCGTTTCAATATTGTAGCCGGTCATAAATTTAATATCTTCAATTGCAAACAGGTTTGATGGATCACTGACAGCAATAATCAGAGTCGCCCCTGCTCTATTAACCGGCATTAACTGATACTTTTGAACTACTTCCGGCGGAATGGTTTTAATTACGCCCGGATCAATCTCATAATCGGAAAGGTTTACACTTGGAACGCCATATTGTTTGGATAAGAATGAGGTAAGTTGATCTTCTGTAACTGATTTTTGATTAATTAGAATAGTACCAAGACGAAGCTGGCTACCGGAAAGTTTTTGTTCTTCCAGCGCTTTACCTAGCTGATCACGACTGATCAGGTTATTTTTTACGAGGATTTCTCCCAGTCGGTTTGACTGCATGCTAGCTCCGTTTTCGTGTATAAGCCGCCATATTATGGAGAAAAACGATTATTGTCAAGATGTTACGGTTAACATCATCAAATACTACTTAAAGCCCTTCGAATTACACCTTCAGGCAGTTTTTTGCCAATCCAATTTTGAGGCTCTGTTGCTCCAGAGACTCTCTCTGTCTGATCAGCGTCCCAAGTTATAGCGCATTCGTACCTGGTTAACAGAAGCGCTCATTTCGGGAGAAATTTTCTCTGATTTCACCAAAAACATGACCGCCTCCTGCTGACGGTTTATTCCGGCTAGGAAATCTCCGGCTTCAAGATAACTGTTTGCATAAATCAGGATTGCCTTTCCGGTATCAAGATCGAGAAAAGACTGTTTTTCCAAAATTCCCCGATCAATATAATTATCGTATATAGAAATATCCGGAATTCCTGAAGGTTCATTACTCCTCCTAATTCGGTATACAATTCCTCGTTGAGTAGGTAAAAAATCTCTGAACTCCATTGAATAGCGGGTTGAAAAATCAATGTAAACCGGCCTGATTCCGAGGTTTTCAGCTACCGCGATCCGTAATGCAGATTCAGGGCCTAACGATGCTATATCAAACTTTCTCAGGTTGCTGTTTTTAAATATGCGCGGCAGTGAATCAAGATACCAGTTAAATACAAGATGAGGTGTGTGAGGCAAATCCACATCTTCCCGCATCCGTTCAATTCCTTGCAGATACCAGAGAGGAAACGCCCCGCTGTCGCCCCAGGTAAACATAATGGCATTCTGCGGTAAGGATCGTAACGAATTGGAAGCATAATCAAACGCGATATAATTGTTATGCTGATCGTTCTCGAAGTAGTTAACGGCACATAATGCGGAAGGAAGACAAAAAAACATCAGACCAACAACGCAGTATATCGGATTCCCTAAACGCTTAGGCAGAGATGTCGTTCGTATCGCATATCCAAGCAGATCAAAGAGACCTATTCCGATCATGACGGCAGTAAGTAAATACAAAGGCGTAAAAAATTCTTCCGTAAGAAAAATTACTTCCATAGGTGTATTGAAATAACCAACAATCACCAAAAGAAATACCAGAATTGCAACAATATAAGCTATTAAAATGGTTTTGTTTCTTTTCCAGAGATACGTGAGCCCAAGAAGTGTCAAGGCCGCGCCAAGCCAGGTAAACTCGTGCGCAATGCTGAATGCTTTGATTTGTGCCCATAAAAGTTCTGCACCTCGTACCGGAGGTTCAGACGGGTAACCCTTGCGAAGAAAATGCCACAGAAACTGCTCAACTGTTTTGGTATCACCCCAATTAAGAAGAGGATTACTGAGAGCCCGGAGCGGCAAATACAGGTGAACAGCGAACCCTAGAAGAGCAAAAGCTGTTGCAAGGACAAGTTCCTTTATCCGTTTTATCATTCGCCAGTCAGTTAGCACTATCATTAAAAACCAGGCCGGCAGCAATAAAACTATGGTCTGATGGACGGCCATTGCAAGACCTGCCAAAAAAGTGCAGACGTAGATGTAAGAAGGCTGTTCCTCACCTTCCCGATACTTTTCCTGCCATTGCAGCAACAAATAAAAAATGATCGCTGAAATAAACGCCAACAGCGGATATGGTTTATCGTGATTGGACTGTAGCCACAAACGGGGCGTTACACCAAAAGAAATCGCTGCAGCCAGACCGGCACATTTAACTGTAATACGATTAAACTGTGCATCATCGAGTAGTTCTTCCTTTTTCAGTAAAAATAGTGTCAGAACATATACCACCATACAAGCTAATGATGAAGAAACAGCCGTTGCAACGTTAATGCGAAATGCGATATTGCCAAGCGGCAACCAGGTAAATAATTTAGCATACATCAAAAAGAGGGGATAGCCTGGAGAGTGCGCGGATCCGAGTGAGGCAGATGCGGTCAGGAACTCGCCGCTGTCAAAAAAAGTTACTGATGGAGCCAAGGTTGCCATGTATATAGCAAACGGGATAATGAACGAAAGTACAAGAAATATATCCATCTTTATTTTACTGAATCCGGGTAAACTCATCTGACTTTTTCCGTCCCTTTAAGTTCATTTAGAGATATTTTGTTTTTCCACAAGTAATACATACCGGCAATAATTACCGGGAAAAACCCGGTGCCGTGCATAATCAGTGCAATGCTTACGGAGGTGGTTTCCGGAATACCAAAAACTGAGAGTCCCTTGTAGCATGCATAATGATATGTGCCGATGAATCCGGGAGAAGCAGGCACCATAACAGCAAAAACCAGAAGTATTAAAATAAATACGGAGGCCGTTATCGGCAAGTGAACATTGAAAGCCCGTAACGTCATATCTACCGGCAGGACACAAAAGAACCAGATTCCTGCAGATGAAGCCAATAGAGCAGCATGGTGCCTTAAACGCGACGACAGCTTGATTCCCCCGATAAAAGATCCGAGAAGGGGGATAATTTTGCCTGAAACCCCTGCGGGAAAAGGCTTCAAAACGAAACCGACCATCGAAAGTGTTCGCATGGTCTGCCGTTTCAGCAGATACAGAAACA
>JANXZX010000132.1 GCA_025355325.1 Geobacteraceae bacterium | reverse complement strand
TGAAAAACTACGGGGTCTTATACGAACGGCCAGGATCTCCCGTTACCCTCGCTCCAACGTATGACGTAGTAACAACTGTTGCGTATCTCGAAAAAGACGTTCCGGCGTTGACGCTCGCCGGTACAAAAAAATGGTGGTCTCGTAAAATGTTGGAGAAGTTTGCAGTAGCGCACCTTTCATTGCCAATCGGGAGAGTAGGGCAGATATTCGAGGAAGTTGCAGAGGCCGTAACCAGCACCGGAGAGCTCCTTTCAGCATACACTGCCGAACACCCGGAGTTCAGCGTTATTGGGGAAAAAATGCTGAAAGCATGGAATACCGGTGTTTTCGAATTAACAATAAAAAGTCCTTGATCAACTATTTACGCTCCCTCTGCAATATCCGCATAATTATCTGGTGTTATCCAAACTAAGCGGTTATGGTCACTTCAAGGAGAATTAACCATGAGCGTTATATCAATTGGAATAATGTGGGCATTTGCATTCGCAGTTTTTGCAGTTATTACCAAGTGGCCTATGGGCAAGGAATGTGACCAACGCACAGCCTTTTGGGCGAAATACGACGATAAATAACTGGCAGCACGTAGATTGACTTGATAAAGAAACCCGCCTCCACTGGAAAGCGGGTTTTGTCGTATTACAGTACGTGAACTGAAAAATAGCGAGATATATCTTTTTGATGTTTAACGTAATCCAGAAAATGCTAAAGGCTGGAGAAATCCCGTCTTTTCTGCGTTTCAAAGACTTGCTTACAATTGACTTTGCCCAGGTACTCTGCTAGAAAAGGTGATGATTTTTTCGCTTTAAAGGACTCTACATGGAAAGTTTTTTCCTCAAGCTTTCAGTAATGCTTGTGCCCGGTATGTTGGCAATTGTGTGTCATGAAGTTTCACACGGCTATGTGGCCTGGCGTTTTGGCGATCCGACTGCCAAGATGATGGGGCGGTTAACGCTCAATCCGCTGAAACATATCGATATTATCGGCACACTCATGATATTTTTTATCGGCATAGGGTGGGCCAAGCCGGTGCCGGTGGTGTTTGAAAATCTCCGCAATCCCAAACGGGATATGATCTGGGTGGCGGCAGCCGGACCGATTACCAATCTCGTGCTGGCGACGGTTTCAGCGTTCCTGCTTCGCGGCCTGGTTGCGATTGGCAATCCGGCCACTTCCGGGTCTCCGCTTGCCATGCTGGTTGAACCGGTGGTTCTGATGCTGGCTTTTTCAGTATATATCAATCTTCTGCTGGCTATCTTTAATATGATTCCTGTGCCGCCGCTTGACGGCGGGCGGGTTTTGGTCGGCTTGTTGCCATATCGTCAGGCGGCTGCCTGGTCTCGCATTGAGCCCTATGGAATGATTATTATCATTGTGCTGGTTTTCTTTACTGATATGTTCTCATATGTTATTTCCCCTGTTCTCAATATCGGTGTTCATCTTCTGGCAGGTTCGCAAAGCGGGATTGTCCTGGGAGTTACCAGACTGATGATGCACTAATATAACAGGAGGAAGGCTGATGAACGACCCGAGAATTCGGCAGTTTGCAGAAATACTGGTTGATTATTCAACCAGGGTGAAAAAAGGTGATGTCGTACTTATCAACGCTGCCGGTCTGGAAGCGTTGCCGCTGGTCAAGGAGTTGTACGCGCTCTGTCTGAAGCGCGGAGCCACATATGTGGAATACAATTTTTCAGTTCCGGAAATTGATCGCAACTTTTATAACGCAGCGACGAAACAACAGCTTGAACACTTCCCGCAGCATAAACTGGATTTCTACAAAACCGTAACGGTCTATATCGGTATTTCAGCTGCAAATAACTCCATGGTTATGGCAAATGCCCGTCAGGAGTCGGTGGTCGCATACGCAAAACTGACCAGACCTCTGGTTGATCAGCGCGTCAAGCACACCCGCTGGTGCGTGACACGCTACCCTACCCATGCATCTGCCCAGGAAGCCCGGATGAGCCTGGACGAATATGAAGACTACCTCTTCTCCGCCTGCTGTATTGACTGGAAGGCCGAGTCAAAGAAGCAGGAAAAACTTAAGAAGTTGATGGATCGTACCAAAAACGTGCGGATTCTGGCGCCTGATACGGATCTTCGTTTCAGTATTGACGGACTGCCCGGCATCAAATGCGATGGTCGCCTCAATATGCCGGATGGTGAGGTGTTTACCGCGCCGGTTAAAAACTCTGTTCAGGGGCATATCTGCTATAATTGTCCGAGTATTTATCAGGGCAAGGAATACAACGGGGTCCGTTTAGAGTTCGTCGACGGCAGGATTGTCAGGGCGACTGCAGAAGGGGGCATGAGTCAGGCGCTGAACAAAATCCTGGATGCAGATGAAGGCGCCCGCTACATTGGTGAATTTGCGATTGGTGTCAACCCGGGGATCCGTCAACCGATGCGCAATATCCTGTTCGACGAAAAGATCTTCGGCTCAATTCACTTTACTCCCGGACAGGCGTACGACGAGTGTGATAACGGCAATCGTTCTTCCGTGCACTGGGATCTCGTACGCATTCTGGCCGATGGGGAAATCCGCTTCGACGATGTCCCTATTCAGAAAAACGGAAAGTTTGTTCACAAAGATTTGCTTGAGCTTAATCCTGTCTGAGAGAGAATCCCATAATTATGACGCAGAATCCTGAAATTGAATTTGAACAAAATGATTTCGAGTTTGGTACGATTGACGAAGAATTGCTGGTTGACGAGCGCTGCCAACAGATTCTGAAACAATTTTATCTATTCCTTCAGCAGCAGGGGATGGCGGCGGAACAGGCGTCTGAGCTTGCCTTCAGTGCCGACCTTTACCTGCGGGATTATCTGATAGATTTCGGACGCCAGAATATTGTGCGTCCCCAACCGGGAATCGTAACCACCTTTGCCGGATCCTGGTTTATTACCCACACTCTGGACCCGGAATTTGTTGTTTTGGAACACCATCTGACGGCGATATCCGAGCTGTACCGGTATATGCATCGGCGACATCTGATTTCTGCCGATGAACTGGCCTTTCTTCTGGAAGAGGTAGGTCGGCTCGATTATTACCGGCAGAGAATTGATTCGTTTCTGAATCTTACCGGCGCCGGCTTTGCCCAGTGGGATGCGGAATGTCCGGCACGGTTGTAACCGCTTTTACGGAGTAAGAACATGGCAGGTGAAAAATTTAAACAGATGGTCGTCAGTATCCATGAGCAAAAATATCTCAGAAATGATTGGTGCGTTGATTTTGACGGCCAGCTGTTTCAGAATTTTTTGTCTGAAGTAACTGCCGAAATGGAGCGGTTGGGGGTTCTTTTAACCGTCGTGCGCAATCGTGATGCGGTTATTTCAGTGAACAGTTATGCCGACCTGCTGAATGTGGTGAAAATATCATCACCGGAGGACGGCCATAGCAATCAGTGCGTCGGTCATATCATCGGCAAGAGTCAACATCTTGATATTATGGAGGATGTTGGCGTTGCCATCCGGCGTGTGGCGTTTGCGCCTGAAACAATTGCCCCCTCCAGCGAATTCAGGAAGGTCTGTCACAACTGCGGTTGTGGCTGTTAGTGAGCGTCGGTTGTCGTTAAAACAGATAAGGTAATATGTTGAACTATAGATAAAAAATATTAAGGAGATGCATCATGTCAACAACAACTATCCCGGAAACCGTACGAAGGCTACTCGCCTCGCAGCCGATAGAGCTGCCGATTTTTCATCCGGTTGCGTTAAAATTACAGAGAATGCTCTCGAATTATGATTTTACGGTCGATGAGGTTGCTCAAGTTGCCAATGAGGACATGTCCCTGGCGAGCCAGATGCTTAAAATTGCCAACTCTCCGATGTATATGGGGCGCTCGAAGGTTGCCACGATCAAGGAAGCGGTCATCCGCCTTGGAGCGCAACAGGTCATAAATCTGGTAATTGCGGCTTCCCAGGCATCAGCTCATACATCAAGCAATCTGGCGCTTAATCACTATATGAAAGAATTATGGCTGCACAGTCATGGCTGTGCACTCGGGGCGCGCTGGCTGGCCCACTCCTGCGGCATGCGCGGAGTGGCTGATGAAACCTATCTGGCAGCGCTCCTGCATGATGTCGGCAAATTGTATCTGTTGAAGTCAATCGAGAAACTGGTGGCAGCAGGAGTGATTAATTCTCTTTTTGATGATGAACTGATTCTGGAAATTTTCGAAGCGATGCATGTTGAACAGGGATACCGCTTGATGCAGCATTGGAATTTTCCGGTCATGTACTGTGATGTTATACAGGATCATCACGCCGAAAATTGGGACACCGTCAACAAGATGCTGGCAATCGTACGGTTTGTCAATTTAGCCTGCCACCGGATCGGCCTCGGGCTGAAGCACGAACCGGAACTCGTATTAATGGGTACGAAAGAAGCTGAAATCCTCGATATTACCGACGCCCAGATTGTTGAGCTTGAGGCGATGCTAGAGGATTCACGGGAAACCGTTCTGGAAGGGTAGCCCTGAATTACTCTATCGGAGCCGGATCGCACAAATTTTCAGAACAGTTGGCTTCACCGCCACAGGTAAAACAATAAAATTTCGGATCATTGCTTACTCTGGTTATTTCATCATGCAAACCGTTGCTTCTCAGCATACACAGATGACCGTGGTGGTCGGCCCCGCAGCGACATTTAGAATTGGCAGTCATGGTGATTCTCCTTGGTACCAAAAGGTGTAATTCATAGTCCGGAACAACATACCAGAGTCACTGAAAAAAGAAAATAGCCTGAGTACTGACAACTCCCCTTGAAAGGACGCCATAATCGTGAAATTTACTCCAACGTCGCTTCTTGTTACCGGAGGGGCCGGATTTATCGGTTCCAATTTTATCCATTCATTCATTGCCAACAATCCTGAAAGCTCGGTCACAAATCTCGATTGTCTGACCTATGCGGGTAATCTGAAGAACCTGACCGCACTCGAAGGGAATCCGAGGTACTGCTTTGTTAAAGGTGATATCGGTGATGCTCCTCTGGTGGCACAGTTGCTTGCCGATAAAAAGATTGATGCGGTTGTTCATTTTGCCGCCGAGTCCCACGTAGATCGTTCAATCACCGGACCGGAAATATTTGTCCGCACCAACGTTCTCGGCACACAGGTTTTGCTGGAAGAGAGTCGCAAACACTGGCAGTCCGGGGCCGTTGCCGATTTCCGCTACCTTCAGATATCGACTGATGAAGTCTACGGGAGTCTGGGGGATACCGGATATTTTACCGAAGAGACACCGCTGGCTGCCAATTCGCCTTATTCGGCAAGCAAGGCGGGAGCTGACCTGCTGGTGCGTGCATACCATGAAACATTCGGCATGCCGACCCTGAATACCCGCTGCTCCAATAATTATGGCCCATACCACTTTCCAGAAAAGCTGATCCCGCTCCTGATCCACAATATTATCAATAAGAAACCGCTGCCGGTTTACGGAGACGGATTGAATGTCCGGGATTGGCTGCATGTCCGAGATCATGCCATGGCGATTGAAACCGTGCTGAAGAAAGCGGCGCCCGGTTCAGTTTATAATATCGGCGGAAACAATGAATGGAAAAATATCGATATCGTCAATCTTGTCTGTGATCTGCTGGACCAGCGCCTTGGCCGTGCAGACGGAGAAAACCGGACGTTGATAACCTTTGTCAAGGATCGCCTCGGCCACGACCGACGCTATGCCATTGATGCTTCGCGCCTCCAGGCCGACCTCGGCTGGAGTCCTGCATACACCTTTGAGCAGGGTATCGCCGAGACAATCGACTGGTATCTTGCCAACCAGGAATGGGTTTCCGAGGTAACATCGGGCTCGTATCGGGAATACTATAATCAACAGTACGGCGGAGGTGTCGCTTGATTCTGGTGGTAGGTGCAAACGGTATGCTGGGACGTGATCTGATGGCGCTGCTCGGCGACAGAGGACACGGAGTTGATATCGCCGAAATCGACATAACATCGCTTGAATCGGTGTTACGTGTTGTCGGAAATCTGAAGCCGGAAGTGGTTATAAATTGTGCGGCCTATACCGATGTTGACGGCTGTGAAAGCAATGTCGAGACAGCGATGACGGTCAATGGCGAAGGAGTCGGCTATCTTGCCATGGCCTGCCGGGATCTTGGCGCGTTGCTGGTTCAGATCAGCACTGATTACGTATTTGATGGCGGCAAAGGCACCCCGTACGTAGAGGATGATGCTCCATGCCCGCTCAGCATCTACGGTGAATCGAAATTGGCGGGCGAAATGAACGCAGCTTTCACTCCTGAACACCTGGTCGTTCGGACGCAGTGGCTATATGGCCGGTATGGCAAAAACTTTGTTGAGACCATGCTGCGCATGGGAACCGAAAAAGATGAACTATCTGTTGTTGACGATCAGATCGGTTCGCCAACCTGGACCGTGGATCTGGCACAGGCCGTTATAGCGCTGATAGACTCCGGCTGTCGGGGAATCTATCATGCAGCCAACTCGGAGTACTGCTCGTGGAACGGATTTGCCAAGGCAATTTTTGAGGAAGCCGACCTGAATGTTTCGGTCAAGCCGATGACAACCACGGAGCTGAATCGTCCTGCCAGACGTCCGCTGTACTCGACACTAGATTGCACCAAACTTGTTGCAGACACCGGATTCCGGCCACAGGAATGGCGTAAGGCACTACAGGGATATCTAATGCTTCGCACAGAAAGGATCAACGATGGAACGTGGTGAACGCCCCTGGGGCACCTATACGGTACTTGACGAAAATACGAGTTACAAAATAAAACGAATTGAAGTACTCCCCGGCCAGCGCCTGTCGCTACAGAAACATCATCATCGCAGTGAGCACTGGATCGTAGTATCCGGCACTGCTCTGGTTACAAGCGGTGACGATCAACTGGTTGTCAACGTCAATGAATCAACCTTTATTCCTATCGGCCAGAGCCACCGCCTTGAAAATCCGGGCAAAATCCCTCTCGTGATTATCGAGGTTCAGAGTGGAGAATATCTGGGAGAGGATGATATCGTTCGTTTTGACGATGATTACCATCGCTGTGACAACGTAAATGCCGAGTAATAGAATCTCTTCACCGCGCATACTGCTGGCTCTCTGTTCCGTTTGCCTGTTGCTGTACTGTGCCGGTTGTGCCGCTTCTTCCGCAACGATAATCGAAGAAGAGGTCGTTTCCAATCCCAAGCCGATGTACAGCTATACGTCGCTCATCATCAAGGATTTCGAACTCAAGCGTGAATTGTATACTGATTCTCCGTCAGGTGGAATGAGCACTCGCGACCTTCGCTACACGAAACTGCCGGGAGAATTGTCCGAGCATATCGAGCGCTATGTCAAGTCTCACCGCACCTATGCTAATATCTCCAGCTTTGGAGAACCCGATGCTTCTACATTGGTGCTCATTGGGAAGTTTAACCGCGTCGGGCGTTTCAAAATATCTGTATCAGCCAGCTTGCGTGACGGCAGTACTGATAAGGAAGTAGCTTTTTTTCGTCAGACGTTGTGGGATGTGTTTGATACATCTGAATCAATCAGTCAGCTGGGGCGCGAAATCGCAGATTTTATTCATCGAATTCAGTACAAATAAGAGGAACGCTGCCATGTATATCGTAATTCTGGCCGGAGGGTCCGGCACCAGATTCTGGCCGCTGTCGCGCGCCGCCCGCCCCAAGCAGCTGATATCAATTACCGGTGATCGAAGCATGCTACAGAAAACCGTTGAACGGGTTCTGCCGCTCAACCCGAAGCGGATTCTTATAATAACCAACCATCTTCAGGCTGAAGAGACGGCCCGCCAAATGCAACCGTACCACTCTGTCCCGATTGATGTCATTGCCGAACCGGCCGCTCGCAATACCGCCCCTGCAATCGGTCTGGCGGCGGCTCTTATTGCGGCGCATGACCCGTCAGCCGTTATGGCTGTATTGCCTGCCGATCACTTCATAAAAAAAGAAAATGTGCTGCGTGATACCCTGATTTTTGCGGCTCAAACGGCCAAAAACGGCTGTCTGGTAACGCTTGGCATATTGCCCTCACGTCCGGAAACCGGCTATGGGTATATTGAAACCGAAATGGAACCGGATTCAGCCGGGCCATTTCCGGTGAAACGTTTTGTGGAGAAACCTGCGCTTTCCGTGGCGGTACGCTATCTGGAAGAAGGGAACTTTTTCTGGAACAGCGGTATGTTCATCTGGCGGGCCGATACGATCCTCGCAGAAATGGCAGCATTTATGCCGACTCTGCACCACAAACTTGTGCAGCTGATACCAGCCGGTGAAACGTTAGACCAGAACAGTCTGAAAGAGCGCATTGCGACCCTTTATCATGATGTCGAGAACGTTTCCATTGACTACGGAGTTATGGAAAAATCTGCGCGGGTCCAGATGGTGCCGGTTGAAATGGGGTGGAGTGATGTCGGAAGCTGGAGCGCCCTGCCGGAGGTTATTGAGCCTGACAGCGCCGGAACGGTCTGTGTCAATGCAGCCGGTCACATCTCTGTTGATTCGTCAGACTGCCTGATTTACGCTGACCAGAGGATGGTTGCCACGGTAGGAGTACATAATATTGTCGTTGTGTCTACACCTGATGCAATTCTGGTCTGTGACCGGGAGCGCTGCCAGGATGTGAAAAAAGTGGTCGAACAGTTGGGTGTTGCCGGACTGACA
>JANXZX010000130.1 GCA_025355325.1 Geobacteraceae bacterium | reverse complement strand
CTTTTGCGACTCAGCCTTTATCCCTGCGTCTCTCAACGCAATCAATAAGGCTTTCTCATAAACAGATTCAAGAAAACCGCTGCCAAGCTCGTTGCTAACCTCGAAACAAGCTTTGAGGATTTTCTCTGTTAGCTCTTCATGCACCATGCTGACAATACCTTTGAAAAAAAGATAAAAATAAAGGTTTTTGTTTAACAAAAATCTTCAATCCGATTCCGCTCTTATCCTCTGAATCCCTGTTAAACCGGATCATCTTTCTTACAGGGATGAAAGGGAAAAGGGATGAAAACCAAAACTTCTTGTTAAAACAAATCTTCTGTCCAAACTTCTGATCTTATCCCCTGAATCCCCTGCATCCCTGTTAAATCGCCGTTGAGTGTTTAATCCATTTACAGTTATATCGGTATCATTTAGTTGCCTCAACGTACTATGGCCGCCGGGAATCAATCCATGCATAATTATCAAGAAACCACCGGTACGCTCCTGCTATACCATCCCGCAGTTCAATCCCATGCCGCCAGCCAAGCGCATGTATCCGGGATGAATCAGCCAGCTTGCGGGGCGTTCCGTCTGGCTTGCTGGTGTCAAAAACCAGAGTTCCGGTAAAACCGACTACATCCTGAACAAGCAGCGCCAGATCACGGATGCTTATTTCCTGACCGGAACCGATATTGATCAGTGCCGGCGCAACCGGATCATTCAGCAGCGCATCATAGCGAGAATCTTCAAGGTTCATCAGAAAGACACAGGCTGCCGCCAGGTCATCAACTTGAAGAAATTCGCGCAGCGGAGTACCGGTTCCCCAGATTGTTACCTGGGTGTCACCACGCTGCTTCGCTTCATGAAACTTTCTGATCATGGCTGGAAGAACGTGCGACTTTTCCGGATCAAAGTTGTCATTGGGCCCATACAGGTTGTTCGGCATCGCTGACAGGTAGCGAGTGCCGTACTGCTGATTGTAGGAGCGGCATTGGCAGATTCCGGCAATTTTAGCTATTGCATAGGCATCATTGGTCGGTTCAAGAGGGCCGGTCAGCAGGTATTCTTCTTTCATCGGCTGCGGGGCAAATTTGGGGTAGATGCAGGTGCTGCCGAGAAACAGCAGACGATTGACACCGGATAACCAGGAACTGTGGATGATGTTGTTCTGAATCATCAGGTTGTCATGAATGAACTCACCTTTATAGGAACTGTTGGCAATGATACCGCCGACACGGGCTGCCGCAAGAAAGACGTATTCCGGCTGGTTTTCGCGAAAAAAGGCTTCAACATCGCCCTGATTACAGAGGTCCAGTTCCGTTCGGGATCTGAGCAGCAGGTTACGGTAACCGGCCTGCTGAAGTGCTCTGACTATGGCAGATCCAACCATGCCCCGGTGGCCTGCGACAAATATTTTTGCATCAGCTTGCATCGTTATTCTGACCTCACCGTTCATTTAACTAGTGTAGTGAAACATTAATATCATGAATAATTATTTCTGATCTTCACGACTGTAGCGGATAACGGTCGCTTTTTCCAGGGTGATCATGCCGCCGTCCATCATGTCATCAATACGCGGCATGATCGTGTTGATCTTTTCCTGTGTATCAACGACTTCCACCACCAGCGGCAGGTGCGCCGAAAGATCAAGCAACTTCTGGGTATGGTAGACCCGGTTGGCACCGAAGCCGCACACACCCCGCAACACAGTCGCCCCGGCAAAACCTTCGTCCCGCAGCAATTCCACCAGCGCCTCATAGAGCGGTTTGTGCCCGAAACGGTCACCCTCTCCGATAAAAATCCGCATCAGCACCTGCTCGCCAATCAGTTTAGTCATAACAGTATCCTTATGCCAAGGTTCTCACAGTTATTATTCCCAGCCAGGTAAACAGGAGACAAACCAGCACACTTGCCAGAATATTGGTGAAAGCGATCAGGAACTGACCATCCTCCAGCAACGAGAAGGTCTCAAAACTGAAGGTGGAAAATGTGGTCAAACCTCCGAGAAAGCCGACCGTCAACCCGAGCCGGAGGGTATCGGGAATCATGGTGCTGCGTAAGCCAAGCTCCATGATTAATCCGATAAAAAAAGCACCGATGATGTTGACCACAAAGGTGCCGTACGGAAACGACCGGCCCAGCAGGTTATACACCCAGCCGGACAGGTAGTAGCGTGTAAGTCCGCCACCTGCACAAAAGATGGCTATCGTTGCAGCGGTTTTCATCTCCGGCATCGTGACTAGAGATCCTCTCCGGTGGTGGTCAGCACCAGCTTGCCATGCTTGACCCCTTTGACGCTGATCAGTTCATCGGCGATCTGCTTCACCAATTGCACTGTCCCGCGAATGACCAGCACTTCAAGGCAGTTATGGGCATCAAGATGAACATGCAGGGTGGATATTATCTGATCATGATGGTCATGCTGGTGGTCGGTCAGTTTATCGGCAAGATCCCGCACATGGTGATTATAGACCAGTGTTACCGTGCCGACCGCTTCCTGATTCTCCGCTCCGCAGCGTTCCTCGACCAGCGACGCCCGGATAAGATCGCGAATCGCCTCGGAACGGTTCATATAGCTTTTCTGCTCTATCAGCTGATCAAAATTCTGCAACAATTTTTCATCAAGCGAAATACCAAATCGTACCGTTTGTCCCACAACTGACCTCCTTAGACCCTTGCTCACTTGAATCCGGGGCATCGTAGCCGATTTTTCACAAAATGTCACGATTGGGAATTGACTCGCTTTTTTCGTGTGATTATTTTCAATTTTGTGTTACAGATCCGGTCACTGCTGATACCATCCATACCCTTCCAAAGAGTTTGAGACCCTTATGATATCGATTACTGCGGCCGTCATTGATTTTAAGCAACTTGAGCTTCTTGCCGACAGAGATTCGCCAATCCACACTCTCGACGCACGTGCCAAGGTGCTGGTGACAGCTGTATTCATAGTTTCTGTTGTTTCGTTCGGCAGATATGAGCTAATTCGCCTGTTGCCTTTTTTTATCTTCCCCGTCGTCATGATTTCACGAGCCAAACTGCCACCTCTCTATCTCGTCCGCAAGGTCGCTTTCCTTTGCCCGTTTGTGTTGATGGTTGGTCTCTTCAACCCGGTTTTTGACCATACGGCACTGTATCAGATCGGCCAACTGGAAATCACCGGAGGCTGGATATCGCTCGCTTCGCTGTTAATCCGCTCTTTACTAACCGTCGGGGCGGCAGTCATTCTGATGGGAACAACTGGATTCACCTCGATCTGTAACGCTCTTGAGCGTCTGGGGATTCCGCAGCTATTCGCCGTGCAGTTGCTGTTCCTGCATCGCTATATATTCGTACTCGCCGATGAAGCCGCCAGAGCTTCCCGTGCCCGTGAGCTGCGATCATGCGGCAAGAAAGGGCTCGGCATCACTAGCTTCGGTTCACTGGCGGGACACCTGCTGCTCCGGACGTGGCAACGGGCCGAGCACATCCATACCGCCATGCAGGCGCGGGGCTTCGTCGGCCGGTTCCCTGTGCACCACCAGTCCCGCTTTGGTAAAACCGAACTTTGTTACGTACTCACCTGGTCAGCTGTATGCGTCACCCTGCGCATGAACACTTTTACCGATGCCATCATGGCACTGGTTACCGGAATAATCACATGAGTCACCACACCGTTGAAGCAAAGAATCTACAACATGTGTATCCGGATGGGACTATCGCTCTTAAAGATGTCTCGTTCCGCATCATGCATGGTGAATCGGTAGCAATTATCGGAGCCAACGGAGCGGGCAAATCGACCCTCCTTCAGCATCTGAACGGCTGTCTGGAAGCAACCACCGGGCAGATCCGGATCGGGGACACACCACTTTCCAGGAGCACCCTGCCTGACATTCGCCGCACGGTCGGCATGGTATTCCAGAATCCCGACGACCAACTCTTCATGCCGACAGTATTCGAAGATGTTGCTTTTGGGCCGTTGAATCTCGGACTTTCAGGCAGTGACGTTGACCGGCGGGTAGCAGAGGCCCTTGCTCAGGTTGGCGCAGGCCATCTGAGCACCAAGCCCCCCTACCATCTTTCCGGTGGAGAAAAAAAACGGGTTGCCATTGCCACGGTTCTGGCGATGTCACCCGATATTCTGGTTATGGATGAACCGACCAGTGGACTTGATCCCCACGCACGGCGCCAGCTGATTGCCCTGTTACGGGAATTTCAGCATACGAAGATTTTCACCAGCCACGACCTGGACATGGTGCTGGAACTTTGTCAACGGACGATTATTCTGCACGATGGAATGGTTGTAGCTGATGGAGCAACAGAAGAGATATTTCTTGATGACGCACTGCTTAAGGAATGCAGACTGGAGAAGCCTTTTTCCATGCAGGGTTGTCCAGTTTGCAACAAGGCGGGTCAACACCATGAAAAGCACGGTAATTGCTTGTCATATTAGGTTAAATTGTGAAAATTGCGGGGGATACTTTGAGGAACATTACAAAGTAAGGTTGCGTATCATATCCATTTGTTTACGTGCGCAGGTGGGGCAAGCCCCGTGACTGAATACTGCTTCAGAATTATCGGATATATATTGTTCAAGTTGATGCCAGCTATTCTGGTCATCCCTGATTTTCTTACAGTATGAACAAATAGGAATTATTCCCTCCAATTGTTTAACACGGGCCAATGCTGCTTCCAGCTCTTCTTTCTGACGTACAAGAAGATCCCGCTGTTCCTTCACCAGATCATTGCGTTGTTTCGATTCAATGTGATTGCGTACTCTAAGTATCAGTAGATCCAGATCAACCGGCTTCGTAAGATAATCAATTCCTCCGATGCCAAGTCCGATACGTGTATCCTCGCGAGAATCCATTGCTGTCAGAAAAATTATGGGAATATCGGCAAATGCTTCGTTGGACTTGATTATTTTGCAGACGTCAAAACCATTAATATCAGGTAACAACACATCAAGAAGAATCAGATCAGGTTTATGCTCTTTAAGCTGGCTAATCGCATCGTATCCATTCAGCGCAACGAAAATGTCATATTCGTCTTCGAGTGCAGATGCAATAAGCAGAATATTATCCGGTCCATCGTCCACAGCAAGAATACTAAATTTATTAGCCATAATCATCATCCTCCAATATCTTATAAGTAGAAAATATAGAGGATACGTTATTAATTAACAATACAAAACTTTACAGATAAGCGTCTTGTACAAATTAATATCATAAAATCTTGCTCGGTAGCCATACGCGCAGAAAACCCTCATTACGGCAAAAATAGCGACCCTACATCCTCCCCGATCTAATGATAGCATAAACCAGCCAGAGTCCGACAAGTCCAGCTATGGTATACCCCATAAAGGCAAGCACCGGAAAACTCATAAATTTAGGGCCTTTATCAGTCTGCATGATAATAGAGGAACCGATGATCATGGCAGCCAGAATCATACTGGTTGAAAGACGGTTGATAGAGCGATCAAAGTCGGCAGTGAACTTGTCAAGGCCGCGATGTTCGAGATCTATCTTGAATTTGTTGCGGTTGACTCGATTGATGATCTCTTTCAGGTCGCGGGGAATATTACGGGCCAGACTTATATATGAAGACAGGATCTGATTCATGTCACGTGAAATACGCGCAGGAGAAAATTTTCGCCGGAGCGCCTTTTCAATGAAAGGTCGCAGATGCTCCACCATATCAAAGGCCGGATCAAGCGCCCGCCCCATCCCTTCGATCAACACCAGTGATTTTGCCAGCATCATCAGGTCGGGCGAAATCCTGATACTATAGAGAGTTATGATTTCGATAAACTCCGTCAACATACGCCCGACTTCAATCTCTTTGAGCGGGATTTCATAATAACCATCGATAAAATTGGACATGTCCCGTTTAAGGGCACGAACGTCCAGATTATCAGAGATATCGCCGGCAAAGAGCAGAAGAGATACAACCTCGTCCATATCCCTTTTCACAATGGCAATTAGAATGTTGATCAGGAAGGTTTTAAGCTCTTCGTCCAACCGCCCTACAATACCGTAATCCAGAAGACAGATCACATTATCCGGTAGAATCAAAACGTTTCCGGGGTGGAGATCCCCGTGAAAGAAGCCGTGATCGAGTACCATGGCAAGGAATGAATCGGCACCCCGGCGGGCAATCACTCTGGCATCGATTCCTTGATCAAAAAGTTTATCTCTGTCGGAAACCTTGATGCCCGCAACATATTCCATAGTCAGAATGGCACGAGAACTCTGATCCCAGTAAACACGAGGAAAATACATCCAGGATGTTCTTTTGAAGTTGTCACGAAATTTCTCAATAGTATGGCCTTCACGTGAAAAGTCCATTTCCCTGCGGATGGTGCGGGAAAACTCGCGCACAAGGCCAACCGGATCGTACAGCTCGCTTCCTGGGACGTGACGTTCCGCCAGACCGGCCAACGCCATCAAGGCACTGATATCTGATTCCACCACAGCAACGATACCGGGGCGACGCACCTTGATCACCACGTCTTCACCGGAATTCAAGCGGGCCCGATGCACCTGCGCGATGGATGCGGCAGCCAGCGGCACCGGATCAATCTCCGCATAAAACTGCTCGACCGGACCTCCCAGCTCAGTTGATATCTGGCTCAACACCTCTGCAAACGGGAAGCTCGGCACATTGTCCTGCAACTTTTCAAATTCCCTCACAAACGCATGAGGGATAACATCCGGTCTGGTGGATAAAATCTGACCCAGCTTGATAAAAGTCGGCCCGAGTTCCTCAAGAGCAAGACGCATCCGCTCAGCGGCTGTAAGCCTGGCAATATCCGGCACTGTTTTTTTGAATAACTTGCGACTCCGCACCACCATATCGGCAAGACCCAGCATTTCTAGAGCCTGGTCAAACCCGTAGGTGCTGAGCACCCGAACAATGTTCAGATATCGCCTGATACTGCGAATATTCCGATTAATCTTCAGAAATCCGAGCATAAATCAGTCGTTGCTGCGGGATTCCAGTTCCTGAACCCGTTTGGCCAGCCGGTCAAACTCTTCGCGTGGAACCAGGCCCAAGCGCTCGACAACCTTCTTGACTTCGACCTCAGCCATCTCTTTAACTTTTTCCCTGGTTTCAGCAGCAATAGCCTGAATCCTGTCAACCAGCTGTTTTCCTTCGTCTTCACTCAATTTGAAACGGTCTTTCATTTCTCCAACCAATTCCTCAGCCTTTTTCTGGGTAATCGCCGCAACACCAATTGTCGTCATAACCACCTTCTCAATCAACTCCATCATGATAAACCTCCCTGAGCTCGTTAATATAACTACGTTGTATAGCTTAGCACACCCTGACTGTGATGCAAACAGGAGACCACACATCTATTTACTCAAATCCCACCCTCAAAAGAACGACACTGACAACTTTTTATTATTTTTGTTAAATCTTTTATGTTGACAACTTTACAAATATTAGTTTAATAGCTTTGCTATATATAATTAATTATTACTATAATCATAATACAACATATCTTTTAAGTACCTATTATTATAACATAGCAGACCATAATATATTTATATTATAATTTATATATAAACATAACTATTTAATATTTATTAATTTTTTAATTTCACCCCCATCTATTAATTCTATTATTTTCATACAGGGAGGTCTCAATGTTTCGCATTACAAGACTGCTCTCATGGTTCAGTCTAGCCTCACTACTTTTTGCCTGTTCTTCGACCCCGCTTGCAAAACAACCACCGGATTGGGGCTACGAAAAAAACGCCATACAGCTCCAAATCACCAGTGACCCGCAAATAAATCTCTACCAAAAAAAGGCACATTCATTACTTGTCTGTCTCTACAACCTAAAAGACCTCAATGGTTTCAACCAGTTGAGCGACGAGAAAGACGGGCTACCCAAATTATTGGAATGCAACCGTTTTGAGTCAAGCGTTACGTATTCCAAAAAACTGGTAGTCCAACCCGGACAAAAAATAACCGAGTCATTGGATCGTACTGACGGTGCAAAATATGTAGGTATCGTCGCCGGTTATTACTCCCTGCAGAAGGAAGGCGCCGTTAGAACCTACGCAATTCCGGTATCGGAGGTAAAAAAAGGCTCCGTTCTTGTACAGAAGGCAGAAAAATTAGTCATTAATCTGCACTTAGATCCCAACGAAATAAAGCAACCAGTGGCCACAACAAAAGAAGCAGCAAAATAAGCGTTTAAAGGCAGTGATACACACATACCAGGGCAAAGGACAAATAATGAACGTACAAAAACCACTTTTCTGGGACCAGGGAATTTTACTGCAACCACAGCATTTCCAACTGTTAGACCGCACGTGCCAGGGGCTTCTCTCCCCTTATCAAAAATATCTCATGCCTCATTTTTGGGGAGTAGCGACAATATCACTTCGGAAAGATGCGCTTGGCACACGTACTTTCAGCGTTCAGGGTGGAGATTTTCTTTTTCCTGACGGAACTTTTGTCTCCTTGGCAGAAAACGGCTGTACAGACGACCGGGCCTTTGATGAAGCATGGGTGAGTAAACGATTTGCGGAGTAACCAGTATCAAAAACGGCATTTTGAACCACGAAGACGCGAAGAACACAAAGTAAAACAATAGAATATATTCAAATTCCTTCTCACCAAAAAGGTGATTGCTGAATGTTTATCCTAAAAAAAAGCATTTGAAACACTGAGCAACTTAGCAACTGAGCAAAAACAATGAAGAATTAAGGTTAAAACCAGAAATAATAACTCACCATTTTGGTTATGCCTGTTGTTGATGTAACAGTTTGATTCCTCTGTTGCTCAGTTGCTCTGTGGTTCATGAACAGCCGATTTCAGGTTTATAACTTTGCGAATTCTTAGTGGACTTCGCGTCTTCGTGGTAATGAACTGGTTTTTGCGGAATAAAACATATTTAAAAATAAACGACAAAGGAACTAACACACATGCTCACCGTTGACATCAAAAACCTGCTGAACCGTCTGACTCCCCACTGTACCCGCGCACTGGAAGGAGCGGCCGGGCTCTGCGTTTCCCGTACCCACTATGAAGTAACGGTGGAACATGTTCTGGCCAAACTCATTGAAGAACCGCAGGGCGATCTGCCGCTGATCCTGCGCCAGTTTGAAATCGACCCGGCTGTGCCAGATATTCTGCGTGACGTTGCCATTTTCGGTCTCGACATGGGATTGCTCCAGGCGGGCGCCGGGGTCAGAGCAGGGACTGGCTCAGCAATTGGTGGCACTCCGCACGGAGCTGGGTGTGCAGGCCGCACAAGAGGGGACGGAAGAGCGCCGGAAAGAAATCAAGGGAGAAATTGCAACTCTTACCTCTGATTTGAACGCTGTGCAGGGCGATGCGCCGCTGGTGCGGATTGAGGTAGATCCGGACGTGATTGCCAAGGTGGTATCGGACTGGACCGGAATCCCGCTGGGCAAGGTTCTGCGCGATCAGGCAGGCTCCGTTATGCAGTTGGAAAACGACCTGCGCCAGCGGATCAAGGGGCAGGACGAGTCAATCAAAATCATCGGCGAAACTGTCCGCGCTGCCAAAGCCGGATTGAACGACCCGAGTCGCCCCCAGGGGATTTTCCTGCTGGTAGGCCCTTCCGGCGTCGGCAAGACGGAGACCGCCCTGGCCGTGGCCGATCTGATGTTCGGCGGCGACCGTTTTCTGACCACTATCAATATGAGTGAATTTCAGGAGGCACACACCGTCAGTCGCCTGATCGGATCGCCCCCCGGTTACGTCGGCTTCGGCGAAGGGGGACTGTTGACCGAAGCGGTGCGCCGCCAGCCGTATTCGGTGGTTCTGATGGATGAAGTGGAGAAGGCACATCTGGATGTGGTCAACCTGTTCTATCAGGTCTTCGACAAAGGAAGCCTCTCCGACAGCGAAGGGCGTGACATCGACTTTAAAAATACGGTGCTGTTCCTGACCAGCAATCTGGCCTCCGACGGCATCAGCAAACTTTGTTCAGGTACGGAGCGGCCCACGCCAGAGGAACTGACGGAAGCTATCAGACCGATGCTCTCCCGCCATTTCAAACCGGCACTTTTGGCCCGTATGACAATCGTTCCCTTCTACCTGCTCGATCCGTCCTTTATGAAACAGATCGTCACACTCAGGCTGGAAAAACTTGCGGCGCGCCTGCTGGAGAGCCACAAAATGCGGCTTTCCTATTCAAAAGCCGTGCTGGACTGCATTGCCGAACGATGTACCGAAGTTGAAACCGGCGCCAGGAATATCGACCACATCATGCGCGGCACGATCCTGCCCCAGCTTTCGGAAAGAATCCTGACCATGATGGGAGCGGGAGATATGCCGACAACGGTACGGTTGGACATGGCCAAAGACGGTAATTTCAGCATAGGCTTTGATGAGGCGGCTGTGCCGGTGATAGTGCGCAAGAAGAAGGGTGCGCCACGTGAGAAACGTGTTAATTTGTAGAAAGATTGACTGATAATAGAGAAAAATAGTTTTAGCGGAAATAGCGAGGTTCATTATGTACGGCACCCTGTAGCTCATTACAGGGTGCCGTAGTGGTAAAGGATACTAGTCTTCCAAAACGCCCCATTTATCAACAAAGTGACAATGATGAATCATATTCTGGACATTCACCGTCCCCAGTATTTCATCTCCCTCTTCCTTGCTCAATCCAATTTTCGGGCGTACCCCCATCCAGTAAGCTGCCGTTTCGGAAGGAGTTTCCAGTGGTCGCGGCAGGGGTGGGCCGGGCTTGTAATGGCCATCAACGAAAAGTGCCGATTCGTACTGGCGCGGATGCTTGACAAGGTAAACTTCAACCAACATGCCGCTCGTAAGTGTTTTTTCAATGATCAAACTTATGATTTCAGCATCATGTGGTACGTCACGTAATGGTTGTTGCATACACTGATTCCTTCCCTTAGTCCGGAGTTTTGCTGACATAGCAGGGGATTTGCGTCATTCGATCTGCCACGGCTGCTAAATATCGTAGCATTGACTTGTTAAGTCAATGAAAAAATAGAACATTTCAGAAGTATCATGAGCTAATACAATGGTTTCACACGTACATTAATACTTGGAACGTTATTCAATTAGGGTAATTACGCTCTTGTGAAAGTAATTTGTAAATCGTCACCTAATAATGATATATCTGTGAAAGAAGGTACAATTGCACTGGCCTGTATAGTCTCCAAGCTGACAACTTGAGTACTGTTCATCCCCAATAAATTTTCGCAAGCAGGATTCAAATATGCCTACTTTCTTACATCGCTGCTCAATCCGGACAAAACTCCTTCTCATCATAGCAGTTTCTTCGCTGCCAATCGTACTGGCATTTCTCTATTTTTTGAAAACCCAATATGATCAAAGCTACGCAGAAGCCAGGCATGGTGTCCTCGTAGCAGCGCAATCAATAGCACTGGAAAATAATGCCCAGATTGAGGGCATACGGAACCTGCTAATCACGCTGTCCCAATACTCTGAAGTCAAACGCATGGATCCCGTGGAGTGTTCAAAGATACTCAACAATATTCTTGAACAAAGTCCGTCAAGCATGAACATCGGCATAGCTGACCCGCTCGGCAATGTAGTCGCCACCGGCGTAAAACAATCGCTGCCGATCCGATATAAAATAGATGACAGAAAATATTTTCTGGACGCCTTGAGAACGAAGAAATTCAGCTCCGGCGAATATACTGTAAGCAGGGCTGTCGGAAAGTCAACCCTGCATTTTGCCCTGCCGATCCTTGATGCAGAAGGAAATCCGCTGACGGTTCTGTATGCGGCTCTCGATCTTACCCGGTTCAAAAACATCTTTGAAGCGCAGCATTTTCCCGCAAATGCTTCAATCAACTTGATAGATCATAAGGGCATTGTGCTCTACAGATATCTTGAGAGCAGTGCATTAAAGAACGGAATCCTTGACGTTCCAGTTTTGTGGAGTCACATGACGGGAGAGCAGGAAGCCGGCGTTTTTGTCGATGTGGGACGTGACGGCAATAAACGCGTATTCGGGTACAAACGGTTACGTCTTTCTACAGGCGATGCGCCGTATCTTTACATCAGGGTATCGGTGCCGGATGATGCCGTTGTCTCAAAAACGCAGAAACTCGTGGGCTCGATTTTAGTTACAACATTTCTTGCCTTTATTATTTCGTATCTGTTTTCACGAATGCTGGCAAACCGTTCTTTTATTCAGCCGATAGAACAACTATCTTCTACCGTTAAGGCGGTTGAAAACGGCGAACTCGGCACCAAAAGCGGTTTAACGTACCTTGATGATGAAATTGGAGGTCTGGCACAATCTTTTGACGCGATGACGGCAGCACTGGCCGATAAAGATGCCGCCCGCAAACAGGCGGAACATTCCCTGCAAGAGAGAAAGATTCAACTGGAACTTGAAATTATCGAAAGAAAAAAAACAGAGGTTGATCTGCACAAAAACGCCCTGCTGCTCGAAACAGAAATTGCTGAACGTCAGAAGAGCAATGAAGCTTTACAGAAAAAAACTGTTGAACTGGAAGAAGAGATAGGAGAGCGCGAGGCTGCTCAACAAAACCTGGAGGAGCAGACGGCAGCACTTGAAGAAGAGATTGCCGAACGAACCAGAATTGAAGAGGAACACAACCGGCTTGAAGAGCAATTACGCCAGTCGCAGAAGATGGAGGCAATCGGACTTCTGGCAGGCGGCATCGCCCACGATTTTAATAATATCCTTTCGGTCATTATGGGGTATGGAGACTTGTTGGTTAACGGCCAGTCCGAGGCCAAGGCGCGCGAAAGCGCAACTCAAATCATGAAAGCAACCGAACGCGCGGCGGAACTTACCAAAGGTCTTCTGGCTTTCAGCAGAAAACAAACATTCAACCTCCAACATACCGACATTGTCCGGCTTGTTACTGATAACTGCAAATTTCTTCAACGGGTAATCGGTGAAGATATCGAGCTTGTCACAACGTTTCCCGCCGACCCGTTGTACTCATCCGTTGACCGCTCACAGATTCAGCAAGTCCTCATGAACCTCGCAACGAACGCCAGAGACGCCATGCCGTCAGGCGGAAAGCTGACCATTGGTATTACCTCTAAAAAACTTGACCATGGTTTTATTGCACTCCACGGGTATGGAGATTCCAGGGAGCAGGCAATAATCCGGATTAGCGACACCGGAACCGGCATGGATGAACAGACCGTAAAGCGGATATTCGAACCGTTTTTCACCACCAAAGAAAAAGGAAAGGGAACCGGTCTCGGCCTTTCCATGATTCATGGCATCATTTCCCAGCACAACGGGTTTATCCGGTGCAGCAGCAAACCGGGACAGGGAACGACTTTTTATATTTACCTTCCACTTTGTGAAGAGTCCGACAGTGAGTCATCTGCTGCCGGGGGTGGAAATGCCTGGCAATCACTGCGCGGCAGCGAAACAATCCTGCTGGCAGAGGACGACTCCATGCTCATGGAAATAACCGCCAGCCATCTGGAAACACACGGCTACAAGGTGCTTCAGGCTCGTGACGGAGTCGAAGCGGTGGAAATATTTCAAAAACAGAGTGAAAGGATTGATCTGGTGTTATTGGATGCCATCATGCCGAGGATGACGGGAAAACAGGCGTGGGATGAAATAAGTGTCCTTCGATCTGACGTCAAGGGCTGCTTTATCAGCGGATATGCTAATGAAATCATAAGTGGAAAGCTGGCTGTCGATTTCAGTATACCCTTTATCAGCAAACCGGTCATGCCGGAGACTCTTCTCCGGAAAGTCCGCTCAATTCTTGATTCATAGCAGCTCTTTTGTCTTCGGCACTTTTATTTTAGCTGTCATGATCAACTGTGGCGGCACGTCCTGAACACCTAACAAATGAACAATCTGCCCCAGACTCTCTGATATTACACTCAACTCCTGTCCTGCAAGTCCTTCAAGCCCCTTAGCCAAAAGATTCTGGACAACCTCAGGTGAATTAACTTCCAGCTCGCGTCCCTGCTCCGTCAGATTTATATACACAACCCGACGGTCATCCTCCGACCGTGTACGCTTGAGCAAACCCTTTACTTCAAGCCTGTCCAGCAACCCCACCATCGTCGCCGGATGTAGATACATGCGGCGCGCCAGATCCGATACTTTCATCGGAGATGTTTCCTTCAGCAATTTAACAACCCATAATTGCGGCCCGGTGAGATTCGTCTCGTACCCTACTCTTCTTGACTGTTCTGTCAGTGCCTGAAAAATACGTCTGATATCATCAATGATTCCTTCGATAAGATCCGTTTTCTTTCTCACGCATAACCTCCATAAAACATTTTATTATAAACCGCAGTTTAACTACGAGTTGATAGATAGATATTGTTAAGTTACTCATTATACTATGTTATTTACACTATTATACAAATATTTGGCAGTCAATATTATTTATTGCTTTCACAATAAAATATTGTTATACATATAAATAGTTTGTATACCAAATTATTTATATAGCAAGTTTTTTACTGATTTACAGTCTGCACAATGGCAAATGGGGTGTCTTATGGCGCAAAAAGTTGGAGCATATACGGTTGAATCCGTACATAAGGCCTTTGAAATACTGGAGTTTTTAACTGAGGATCGGACGGATTCGACTCTTAAGGCAATTGCATTAAAATTCGGCCTGACCCAGAACAAAACATTCAGACTTCTTGCCACCCTCTGTGAAAACGGCCTGGTAGAACACGATAAACCTTCCGGAAACTTCAGACTCGGCATGAATTCCTTTTCACTGGCCCAAAAACTTGTCGGAAATTCAAACATTATAAATATTGCACATCCGGTGATTGTCCAACTTGCCAAAAAGCACGATGAGGCCGTCTATATGACAATCATAAAAGGAGATGATGTTTTATTTCTGGACATGGCAGACTGTCATCAGCAGATAAAAGCGGAGCCGTTGATCGGTAAATCATTTCCGTATTTTACCAATGCAGCCGGAAAAGTGATGAAAGCTCTGGAATCAGCCGAGGTTATAGAGTGGCTGAAAAGCAAAAAATACGGCAAATCCCGCAATATACCAAATTCGGCCACTCTTGCTTCGGAATTGCTGGAAATAAGGGCCAACGGAGGAATTGCCGTTGATATCGGCGGTCTTGGCGAGGGGCTCATCAGCGTCGCTGTCGCAGTCAAAGATTATGCCGGCCATGTTATCGGGGCTATCACAATGCACGGCCCTTCCTTCAGGCTTGTTCGGGACCGGATAGAAAAAGAGATTATTCCATCGCTTTTGGAAGCAGCAGCATTAGCATCTCAGCGATTCGGTTATATACCTGCATGAAAAAATCACCAAATCTTAAAGAAAGGAGACGCCGGTAAAGCACACAACATCAAACAAAACGAAAGGAGTAACTCATGGCAGAAAGACAGTATGATTGGGCAGCAATCGCGAAAAACCCGAAATTCGTAGAACTTCATCACAAAAAACAGGCGTTCCTTTTCGGCTGGTGGATCTTTTCCAGCGTGTACTACTTCCTGCTCCCCATCGGAGCAGCTTATGCACCAGGTCTGTTCAAGATCAAGATGATCGGTGTCATCAACTTCGGCTACGTTTTCGCACTCTCACAATTTTTCGTCTCCTGGGCACTGGCGCTCTATTACGCTCACGTGGCCAACAAAGACTTTGACCGTTTAACCAGAGAACTGATCGACGAACTTCATCTTTAGAAAAGGAGGATACGACATGACTTATAAAAACATTATAATCGCAGCCTGCTTAGCCCTCACCGTCGCCGCAGCCGCCTTTGCTGAAGAGCCGAAGAACGCTCCGGCAGCTCCAGGTTCAGCTCCGGCTGCCTCCGCACCGGCCACCCCCGGCACTCCTGCCATCGCCGCACCAGGTGCAGCAACCACAGCCCCTGCTGCCGCTCCGGCACCGGTTGAAAAGAAAAAAGTTACCTTGAAGGCCAATAAGGCCATCACCCTCTCCATGTTTGCCATCATCATCGGCATCACACTGGCTGTTGTTGTCTGGGCCGCCAAACAGACCAAAACAGCTGCCGACTTCTATGCCGCAGGTGGTGGTATCACCGGCACTCAGAACGGTTGGGCGATTGCCGGCGACTATATGTCTGCCGCCTCGTTCCTCGGTATTTCCGGCCTGATTTCACTGTACGGTTATGACGGGTTCATGTACTCCGTCGGCTGGCTGGTTGCTTACATCACCGTGCTCCTGATCGTTGCCGAGCCGTGCCGTAACGCCGGTAAGTACACCCTGGGAGACATCCTCTCCTTCCGTACCAATCCGAAACCGGTGCGCGCTTTTGCCGCTATCTCCACCGTAGCCGTCTCCACTTTCTACCTGACTGCCCAGATGGTTGGCGCAGGCAAGCTGATGGCGCTGTTGGTTGGCGTACCGTACAAAACAGCCATCGTCGGCGTTGGTATCCTGATGGTCGGCTACGTTGTTTTCGGCGGCATGACCGCCACCACCTGGGTTCAGATCATCAAGGCCGGCCTGCTGATGTCGGGCGCCTTCCTGCTGTCGTTCCTGGTTTTGCTTAAGTGCAATTTCAACATCTTTGCCTTCTTTGAATCCATCGTCAACAGCCCTGATATTCAGGATCACGTTTCCAAACTGGTTCTGAAAGATGGTGTAATACTGAACGGTGTCGATGCCGGTCAGCGTTTCCTTGAGCCCGGTCTGTTCATGAAATCACCGCTCGACCAGATTTCCCTCGGTATGGCCCTCGTTCTTGGTACTGCTGGTATGCCGCACATCCTGATGCGTTTCTTCACCGTACCGACTGCACAGGCTGCCCGTAAATCTGTTATCATCGCCATGTTCATCATCGGCGGCTTCTACGTCCTTACTACTCTGCTCGGTTTCGGCGCTGCCGTAAACATTACCCCGCAAGGCATTATCACGGTTGACCCGGGCGGCAACATGGCTACCCTGATCCTCGCTCAGACGCTGGGCGCCGAGATTGCTCCTGTTCTGGGTGACATCTTCCTCGCGTTCCTTTGCTCGGTAGCCTTTGCCACCATCCTCGCCGTTGTTTCCGGTCTGGTTCTGGCTGCTTCCGCTGCTATCGCCCACGATATTTATGTTAACGTCATCAAAGACGGCCATGCCGACCAACATGAGCAGGTTATGGCTGCCCGTATCACCTCGCTGGTTGTCGGCGCTGTAGGCATCATGATCGGCCTCATGGCTGAAAAAGCCAACGTTGCCCACCTGGTTGCTCTGGCGTTCGCCGTTGCCTCCTCCGGCAACCTGCCTGTCGTTGTTCTGTCGCTGTTCTGGCGTAAGTTCAACACCGCCGGTGTTATCTCCGGTTTGACTGTTGGCACAATCGCCTCCATCGGCCTGGTTATGGTTTCCCCGAACATGACCTATCCGAAACTGGTTGCCAAAGGCGCCGAGAAAGTAATCGTCGCCATGGAGAAAAAACAGGCTGCCCTGCCTCCTGGTACAGCACTGAATGAAAAAGACACCAAAGCACTTGCAAAAGCAAAGGTTGAGGTTTTGGGCATGGACGGCAAATCCATTATGGGTCTCAGCGAGCCGATCCTGAAGCTGAAGAACCCCGGCATCATCTCGATCCCGCTCGGCTTCATCGCCTCCATCCTCGGATGCCTGATGTTCCCGAACAAGCGTTCCGAAGAGATGTTTGACGAAGTGTACGTCCGTCAGAACACCGGCCTCGGCATGGCTAAAGCTATCGATCACTGATTGCTTGTCAGAGAGCTGATATAATGCAATATGGGGAAGGCTTTTGGCCTTCCCCATTTTTTTGTTCAATTAATATGCACTCTCACCCAAAAGGTGATCGCAGAATGTTTTATAACTTTACGAATTCTTAGTGAACTTCGCGTCTTCGTGGTTATGAACTGTTTTTTCAAGGATGAATTTTTTGATAATTGGCTTCAACTTCTTTTTGGATCCGGAACTGTTTTACGACAAGTTTTTCCAGCACCCCGGTTTGAGCATCTCCATGAATCTTTTCCCTGATGATACCATTCCGATCAATGATGAAAATAGTCGGAAAACCGAAAATGCCGTACCGCTTTGATGTTTCACCATTTTCATCCGTCTTTAAGGTGAAGGTTATGCCGTTTGCCTGTGCAAACGACTCGACAATTTCTTTGCTATCGCCCACATCAACAGCCAGAATCTCCATTCCTTTATCCTTATACTGCCGGTAAAAAGGCTCAAGCTGCTTCAGTTTTGCCCCGCAACACGAATTGGTCCAGAAAAAGATAATAACAACTTTTCCCTTTAACTGATCAAGGCTGAACAGTTCTCCACGAATGTCCTTGCCCGAAATCGCCGGTGAACTATCGCCGATCTTAAGTTGATGTTTTTTGTCGCAGCCTGTGCAAAAACAGAGTATCGACAGTACAACGAGTACTTTCCCGACAATCGGACCGGATTTTTTTTGAAAATTGAATAGCGGCTTCATTTCACTTTTCTTCCGCTCCCTGGATTGGTGGTTTACAAAAGTAATTTACAGAGCTAAAGCTTAAACTGTCGTACGAGGCGCTGCAACTCTTCGGCATTATTGTTCAATTGTGTTGCTGCGGCGGCAGACTCGTGAGCACCGCGGGCCGTATCACAAACGACCTCTGTAATCTGGTGCATATTGTTTGATATCTCGCTTGTGGTTGCCGTCTGCTCCTCTGCTGCGGTAGCAATCTGGCTGACCTGCATGGAGACTGAATTAATCTGCTCAAGTATATCACTTAGTGACGTTTCCAATTGTGCCGCTTCAGCGGCCCCCCGTTCAGTGCCCCTCACTCCCTCTTCCATCGAGGCAATCGCCTGTTTCGTTTCGGTTTGAATGGCTTTGATCATATCGCCGATTTCTTTTGTTGCACGTGTAGTCCTCTCAGCCAAGGCGCGAACCTCATCGGCAACAACCGCAAAACCGCGACCCTGCTCACCGGCACGAGCTGCTTCAATTGCAGCATTCAGCGCCAACAGGTTGGTTTGGTCGGCGATGTCTTCAATAGTTGCGACAATCGCACCGATTTGATCGGAACGCTGTCCCAACGATTCGATAATAACGGCATTTTCACGAGTTTTTGCGCCACGGAACTTGATGCCGTCGATGGTATGGCGAACAACGTCGAAGCCGTCATTTGCAACTTGAGTAGCTCTTGGGCACCTTCAACCGCGAGCTGGCAGTTCAGGGCTATGTCACCCGACGTCGCTGCCATCTCCTCTCCGGCAGTTGCAACCGTTGATGACTGTGCCGCCACCTCTTCGGCCCCGGTGGCAATTCGTTCTGCTGTATTAAGTACCTGGTTCGATGCGGCCGCAACCTCTGTTGAGCTTGCGGCTACCTTATTGAGTGCCTTGCTGAAAGAATCTGCCATATCATCGAAAGAAGCCCCAATAGTGCCCAGTTCATCCTTACTGGACAATCTGATTCGCCGACTGAGATCACCTTGTGCCATAGCAACACTCGCCTCGATCAATACCTTTGCGCCCCCAGATACTGAGCGGATGACCAGTAGTCCGACGAGTCCCGATCCGATGATTGCAATACCCACCAAGCCGATAATAAGCCCCATTGTCCTATGGTAATTCTGCATTGCCCTGTTATAGATGGCAAGAGCGTCCTTGCTCTCGTAGTCATGGATTGTCTTTGCCGCCTCATCCGCCGGTTTGAAAAGTGGATTGACCTTGGAAAGAGTCAGCTCGGTTGCTTCCGAGAACTTACCAGCCAGAATAGCCTCTCGCACAGGCATAAGTCCTTCTTTAACAAAGGAGCCACGTTTCACTGCGAAGTCATCTGCAAGTTTTTTCTCTTCGGTATCCAAGTTTGCAGATGTGACTTCCTTCCAGATGTTTGATATTTCCTCAATGTTTTTTGTAACGAGATCGGTATGTACCGTAAGCTCATGATCATGCAATTTCATTATTTCCGGATTAGCCGGATCATGCTGTAATGCAAGCAAAAGCTGGATTCTATTATTTCGCATCAACTCCGTAACTCGCCCGATCTTTTGGATGGTCGACAGATTTTCCTTATAAATGGTCTGGATTTCGTTGTTGCTGGCACGCATCCCAACAAGACCACATATCCCGGTAAGAGAAATGAACAGCCAACCTCCCAGCAGGATCAACTGGATTTTTCTTTTTATTGTCATATTATTTCCTCCAATAGGCTGCTGTTAACAAACAAGTCAGATCAGCGTCTCATTCTGATATAACTGTATGCTACCATATTTACATAACTCATCCAGAGATTCAGACTTCTCTCCGGCGACCTGGCCTGCAACGGCGCCCTCTCCCGGTCCCGGCCGCTCGCCTGTAATTGCCAGCGCTTTTTGCCCGACAAGCGCTTGTGCCACTTTGCACCGGGCGCTGGAAAGAAGCCGTTGAATCGTACCGCGTGAGACACCCATACAGATGCCCGCCTCGATCTGAGACTTATCTTTACCGTCACACAGATGCAGTGCTTCCAGTTCATCATGGGCAAGACGGATGATCTCCAAATCTTTGAGCGATGTACCGGCAGGTTTAAAAACCGCGGAGTAGCCCGCTCGGTGCGGACAGCTGCAATTTCTTGGCTTACGTGGCCGCGCCATGATTAGTGAGAACACCCATGGGAGTGACCGTGACCGCCACAGGTATGGCCTGGCTGATATTCGTGAAGAGTACCAAGCTTCAACATGTCCAGATTTTCAGAAATCGAACCACCATGAGCCTTAAACGCCCGTATACCGGCTGAAGTCAATTTATGCAATGCTCCGCCACCGATGCCACCGACAACAATTGCATCAATATGACGCCCGCCAAGACCTGCAACCGGGTTACATGCACCATGCTGATGAACTTTGTCACTATTACTGACAGACTCGAACTCACTGGATGCAGCATCGACAATGATAAATTCCGGAGCAGAGCCAAAATGGTTGAATATCTGACTGGCCAATCCCTGGTTACCGTCTACTGGGAAACATACTTTCATTGAATACTCCCTTTGTTATGTGATATGGCACAAAATACTATTCAAATATATGCATGTCAATATATTTGGTTATAATGATAAAAATATGAGCTGCAGGCGGCTATGCCCGGCAAAGGCCGGAAATCAGTGCTTAATCAGCTCCGTATTGAAAGATAATATATCAATATCCATACACATGGATTGACGGATCAATTGTGATCGGGTTATTAGTCAAGCATAGTCAACTCTATGGTGAGAAACGCAGTGCTATTAACTATTGTTATTTTTGATAATTCCGTTATTTTGCGTATGCATATGACTTCTGAATATTTATTGTAGCAGCAGAATTGGTAGAGCGTAGGTTGAGGGGTTACTGATGAAATTTTTCCGACAGCTGCTGTTTGCTCTTGCATTGGCAACGACTTTTGGCATTTTTACATATACTGCCGTTTCCAAGTATGTGGTTCATAAGGCCGAAGAAAACCTTCACAGCATTATGCTGTCCCATCGGTCGTTCCACGATTACATCCAGCTTGTCATGCACCCAACCTATTACAAGGCCCGCGATGAGGGCAAAATTGCAGAGGACTTCTATGCCCCTGAAATTCTATCCTCGTCATATGTCACCCGTGTCATGCACGGCTTCTTCAACAAAAACAGGGCCAAAGATGGGTTGCCTCCGGTTTACTATAAACTGGCCGCCAATAATCCGCGTAACCCGGTCAACAAGGCTGATGAAAAAGAGTCGGCACTTATCAAGCTGTTCAACACAAACAGGGATCTGCAAGACCACTCCGAGATAACGACCATCAACGGCCAAAAATATTTGGTCTATGCTAAGCCGTTCCTTGAAACCAATCAAGCCTGCATTCGCTGCCATGGCAATCGCAAAGAGGCTCCGAGCGGGCTGCAGCAGATTTATACCGGCCAGGGTGGTTTTAATGAGACGACCGGTGTCATACGGGCAATCGAATCCATCCGTATCCCGGTGGACGATGATTTTTCTGCGGCTTTTGTCGCTACAGCCTTCACAATATCAGGTGCGCTATCTCTCATCGTCCTTTACCTGTTCAACCTGCGACTCCGCCATAAGGTAGAGCAAAGTACCGAAGCGCTTCAAAATGAGATCCATGAACGCACAACGGTACAGGAGGCCCTGGTAGCCAGCGAAGAGAACTATCGCCAGTTTGCCTCTCTTACCTCAGACTATGTCCATAAATGTTCGCGCAGAGGCACTGCCCCATTCCGTATTCAGTGGATCGGCGGAGCTTTGAATACAATATCGGGCTACAGTATCGACGAAATGTTTGAACGTGGCTGTTGGCTGTCAATTGTTCACCCCAACGACAAGGAGGCCACTGCTACGGCACTGGCTAACCTGCGACCGGGGGACATAAATGACCTCACATTCAGGATTATCTCAAAGGATCAGAGCATTCGGTGGATATCGGATAAATGCTGCTGCGTGCAAGGCTCATCTGATGACGAAATGATACTGTACGGAGCTGCTTCCGACATAACAGAACGAAGGCGGGCAGAAGAGCTGCTGCAATTCACCCGTGTCTCTGTCAATGCTGTGTCGGATTCACTCTTCTGGGCCACACCGGATGGTCATATCGTAGATGTTAATGATGCTGCCTGCCGGGCGCTCGGTTATACCCGAGAGGAACTACTGTTAATGGAGGTCTCCGACATAGACCCAAACAGTCCGCGAGAGTTGATGCAGCGCCAGTTCCCTGAATTGCGCAAACACGGTACTCTTCGCTTCGAATCAAGCCATCGCAGTAAAGACGGCCGGATTTACCCGGTAGAAATCGCCGCCAATTATGTCTGCTTTGGTGATGAGGAGCGAAATTGCGGCGTTGTGCGCGACATATCCGAACGCAAGCAGATGGAGGAGGCGTTACGCCAAAGCGAAGAGAAGTTCCGCCGTATTGTAGAGTCATCGCCACTCGCCATGCATTTTTACACATTGGATCTAAACGGGGATCTGATCTTTACCGGCGGCAACCCGACCGCCGACAGGATGCTCGGCATTTCTCACCAAGAACTGATCGGGAAGATAATCGAGGAAGCATTCCCGGAACTGAATGGCACCAATATTCCGGATATGTACCGGAACGTCGCAACAGGTGAACTTGATCAACAGTCCTTTGAAACAGCTTACGATGATGGCAAGGTCAACGGCATCTTCGACGTACAGGTGTATCGGAGCGGGCCTGGAACGATTGCCGTCAATTTCATGGATATCTCTGATCGTAAACGTAATGAGGAAGATCGGCTCAATCTTGAAAAACAGCTCCTGCATGCACAGAAGCTTGAAAGCCTCGGGGTCCTTGCCGGAGGTATCGCCCATGACTTCAATAACCTTCTGACGTCAATTGTCGGCAATACCGATCTCGCATTGATGCGGCTCAATCCGGAATCACCGGTTCGAGACAATCTGCATCAGGTTGAGCAGGCTGCGACCCGGGCAGCTGACCTTGCAAAACAGATGCTCGCCTACTCCGGCAAAGGAAAATTTGTTATTGAGCCTATAGACATGAGCCGTCTGGTAGAAGAAATGACAAAAATGCTGGAAGTTTCTATTTCCAAGAAATGCGTACTGAGGTTCAACTTTGCCACTCCTCTGCCAACAGTAGATGCAGACGCTACCCAACTCCGCCAGATCATCATGAATCTTGTTATCAACGCTTCCGAGGCGATAGGGGACAAAAGCGGCGTTATTGCAGTGAGCACCGGTTGCATGCAGTGCGACAGGAGATATCTGAACAGCGCATGGCTGAATGAGCAGATTCCTGAAGGCCTCTATGTCTGGCTTGAGATTGCTGATACAGGGTGCGGAATGGACAAGGAGACTGCATCCAGAATATTTGATCCCTTCTTCACCACCAAGTTTACCGGGCGTGGTCTGGGGATGGCCGCTGTACTGGGAATTGTCCGGGGGCATAAAGGGGCGATAAAGATCTACAGCGAACCAGGACGGGGTACCTCGTTCAAGGTACTTCTGCCCGCCGGAGAGATGCCGAAAGAGCTGTTCAATGGAGGCAGTGACCATCACGCGGAGTGGAAAGGGAGCGGGACTGTTCTGTTGGTTGATGACGAAGAATCCGTTATTGGAATCGGCACCGAGATGCTGAAAGAACTTGGATTTGACGTAGTGACGGCTCTGAACGGTAGAGAAGCGCTGGACGTCTTCAGGGAACATCAGAATAAGATATGTTTTGTGATACTCGACCTCACCATGCCGCGTCTTGATGGCGAACAGGCATTCCGGGAATTGCGCCGGATCCAGCCGGATGTGAAGGTGATCATGTCCAGCGGATATAACGAACAGGAGGTTACTCAGCGTTTTGTCGGCAAAGGGTTGGCGGGGTTTATTCAAAAGCCCTATAAGTTATCTACGCTCAGAAGTGTGATAAGCACTCTTTACAATGAGTCATAAATAGAGGATCCCTGACCGCAAGATTTAATTAATGGCTATCATTGCATAGCCCTTGTTCTGATACCCGATCAGGGAATTGAATACGTTGGCAACCAACTTGACTTCAGGTATAAGTCCCGCAGGGTCAACTTTGAATATTCGCATGGCCACGGCGCATACTTCAAACTGAACCCCTTTCTTTTTCATACGCCGGAAAAGTTCAAGTGCCTCATCATCAACTACAGTAGCCGTAAGGAGCTTTACCCCCGGTCCGCGAAAAGCAACTATCATGTCTGATTTGACCCCCTGTGCAGCCATTCCCTCCAAGGTCTCATTAAACAGTCTCAGATTGAACACCAACTTTTCAAGATCTACCACTCGAACGTCAAAAATTACTTTTGCGGTTTTCAATCCTGCTAATGCTTCCCGGTCATCAGGTTTTTGAGCAGCATGCAGAGATGGTGAAGAAATTACTATCACCAGCAGCACCATAAAAAGTCGTATTAACACTTTGTACCTCCTATGTGCGGCTGTGGATAAAACGGTGCAAAACCAAGTAGCAGAACAAGCGGGATGAGGAATTGATATTCCAACAGATTTTTCATAATGTACCTTCTGCATAAGCAGCTAAAAGTCTTCTATAGAACCGTATCATCTTCACCGGTAATATAATCCGGCGGTAAATCACATTCTGAAGGGATCTGGAAGGGTACCGGGTAGCGGATTCCCGCCTTGTGAGTCGCTGCGAGTCCCTCTGCGGCTCGATCTAACCACTCAAATGGAATACCAACCATTATTTCGTGATCTTGAGCCATAGCAAAACGCCGATCGCCCATACAGGGGATTTCTATTGTCGGTTCGCCGGTCAATTTCACTTGGGCTACAGCCCGGGAACATACGCCCGCATCACCGGATGATTTCATCACGAACTCGCCACCCTGATGGTAAAGGAAGGCTTGTACAAAACGCATAGCCTGGGCAGAGTTAACGTAGATCACTACCAGATCAGGAGTCACCCCCTGGAAAGGTCGCGTCAACGGGTACGTCAAGACACCCGCAACGCCCGCCTCAACTCGCGGCATCTGCTGCTGCATTGCCGCAGCGGCCTGCTTGGTTTGCTGGTAGACCCCCGCATTGACCGAGCCATCGATTACCCGCTGAGGAGGAGCTATCATGCCGGTGCAGGCGGCTCCAAGTGCACAGTGGCTTGTACCGGCATCTGTCCAAGTGGACCAGGAGTACATCCGGCTATAGGCGATCTGTTGGCAGATGGTCAACCGCTTGCCACGCATCTTTATTTTCAACCCATCAATCAACGAAAGATCACGAATCAGATTGACACCTACCGGTTGAGTAGCCGGATTGACCGTTTCTTTAACTGTCGCCAGAAAATGTTCCATACAAACTCCTTTAACCTTTGTATCAAGCGATTACCATCACTGTGTTGCAGATATAACAGGAGACACCAGCCAAAGCCATTTCACTCAGACCGGCATTTCCCGCGCCTTGTATTTCACCTGTGCCTTTGTCGAATAATAACTCATCAACAGGTTCCTTTACTTTAACCCGAATATTTGTTTTTGGTGCTCACTTCTTTCCCCACATGGGGACATCCATGAATTGCCTCCGCATATTTTCCTCCGGATTCTGTTCGTAGAATTCAGCTTCGCCAAACGAAAAGCGGTACTCTGTCACATAATCCAGCAGAACCCGGTAGGCAGCGTTTATTTTGCGAATGGTTTCCTCGCCGTCCGGATTACCGGTATCCGGGTGGTAGCGTTTTACCAGTTCCCGATGACGGGCTTTGATTTCTCCCATGCTGGAGCGATCTCTCAGCCCCAGAATGCCGAGCGCTTCCTGCAGGTCGTAATAGGTCATGTTTTGTCACCCGGAGTCGGGCAGCTGCACGAGCAGGAACAGGCGATCCCGCGGGCCTTTTGCAGCGCTTCCCGACCTTCGCGGATGGAGAAAACAGCAATAAGGATACTCCCGATTGAATCCAGATAACCGATGCCGGTCACAGCATAGCCGACACTGCTTATCAGCAGTATCACGGAGAGCTGCAGACAGGTGCGGGTGCAGGCTGCATCGGCCAGTATGGCAGGAGAATTGAGAGCGGTCCCGACTTTTACCTTGTAGTGAAGGAGGGCCTGCATTGCGACAATGGAGACCACCGACACAACAATACCCCATTTGGTGGTATCAGGATTGTGTCCCTGCAGGATTGAAACAATAGCAGTTATCACCAGTCCGACGGCGAGAACAAAGAACGCGCCGCCGGTAATGCGCAGAGCTCTGATTTCAAAAGGGTCGCGATCCTCATGTTCACCCTTGCCGAACCGTTTGATCATGTGCCAGACTCCGATGCCGGAGATTACTTCCACGAATGAATCAAGGCCAAACCCGAACAGAGCGATGGTCTCATCTCCTGCACCGAGCCAGACCGAAACCACCCCTTCGGCGATATTGTAGAAAATGGTGATCAGCGCCAGAAACGACGCCGTACGGTAGAGTTGTTGCAGCGCGAGCATTTTGTTACAGTACATGGATATTCTCCACAACAGGATCAGCTTTCGCTGTTGTACTTCTCTGTGTCAATCCGACCATCGCTGACATGAAAAATCCTGTCAAAGCCCTCCACCATCCGATGATCGTGGGTGACCACCAAGATAGCAGAATGATTTTCCATTGCCAGTTTTTTCAGAAGAATCATCACGTTTCTGCCATTCTCGGTATCAAGAGCAGCAGTCGGTTCATCTGCCAGAATTACTTTCGGCTTGTTGGCCAAGGCCCTGGCAATTGCAACCCGTTGGGCTTCGCCACCGGAAAGAGCAGACGGATAATTGTTCAGCCGATGGCCAAGATTCAGGGAAACAAGAAGTTCCGCCGCCCGGGCCTTAGCTTCGTTTCGCGAAAAATTATTTATCTCCAGCGCCACCATAACATTTTCCCGGGCGGTTAAAAACGGAATCAGGTTATGAGCCTGAAAGATAAAGCCGAGTTTTTCCCGGCGCATCCGTTTCAGGTCAATGCCGCCATGCCAGCCACCATCGGCGACAGTAGTGCCGTCGATAACGACTTTGCCGTGTGTCGGTTCATTGATCAGTCCAATGCAGGTCAGCAGGGTCGTCTTACCCGAACCGGAAGGGCCGAGTATGGCGACCAGTTCACCCGGCTTAACCTGAATACTGGCATCCGCCAGAGCAGTGACGGCACTGTCGCCTTTACCGTAAATTTTGGTCAGATTTTCCACTTCAATCGCATACATTGCCTTATCCACCGAGAGCCTCCGCAGGCTCAACCTTGAGCGCTTTCCGAATACCGACAAAACTTGAAATAGTACAGATCGCAATAACGATGACGAATAATACCTGCAGGTCAAACGCTTCCAGGACTATCCGGCGTGGAAAGTTCTCATAGGTAAGGAGAATCAGGCCATACCCTATGAAGTAGGCAATAAAGCCCATCAGCAGCGACTGTTGAAGAATCATGCCGATAATCACCCGGTTTTGCGAACCGATCAGCTTCAAGGTGGCAATTACCCTGATTTTATCGAGGGTCGAAGTATAGATTATCAACGCGATGATGACCGCCGAAATGACCAGCAGGATGATCCGGAACAGTCCAAGCTGCATCCGTGCCTTCTCGATCATCCCTTTGGTAAGAATCTTCGTCTGTTCTTCCACGGAGATTGGCCGAAAATGGTTCCAGCGACTGATCAGCTCCTGTACTTCGTGAAGATTCGCTCCCGGTGCCAGGCGTGCCACAATGGTATTCACCGTGTGAGTTGATTCTGTGATACCGGCAATATTCTGTTTCAGATATTTTGCCTGGGAGGGAGAGATAGACTGAATAGCTGCCAGATTCGTTCCGATCCGCTCCCGATCGTTCCTGATGGCATCGTTATCTTTTTTGAACTGTATATCCTGGGCATCGGCAAGTGACACATAAGCGGCAGGGTCACCACCCGATGAAACCACCTTTCCGGTTATCCCGACAACGGTATAGTCGTGGAGGCCCAGGTGGATTTTTTCGCCTATATCCATCTTCATCGCCTTGGCGACAACCATTTCGTAGTGTTTCTGACGGATATTCCTTCCGGCAACGATTTCCGGCGGCCCGCCAAAGCCATTTGTGTCATAGCCAATAAGAAAGAAACGGAAGGGTTTGCCCATTTTTTCTATCTGAATGGTTTGAAAAGAAAGAGGTGACGCCTCTGCTACTCCCGGCACCAGCTTGATACGGTATTTGATATCCTCCGGAATGCGTGAGCTTTCGGCAAAGGGGCCATTGGTATTCTGCTGCACCACCCAGATATCAGCCTTTGTGCTGTCAAGCACCGCCAGAGCGTCGGCAAAAAGCCCCCGGTAAATCCCGCCCATACTGATAACAACCCCAAGAAGGAGTCCCAGTCCGATGGATGTGAGAATGAACCGGCCGCGATGATACCGTATATCCCGGAGTGCTAAATTCATTGGGCGACCCGCACCTTCATACCTTCCCTGAATGTTGCCATAACCGGTGAAGGTGCTGACACAACGCGTTCACCTGCATTGAGGCCGCTTTCTATTTCGGTAAAACCACGGCGATCAACGATTCCGACAGTTACTTCCCTGAATGCGAGCTTCCCGTTATTTACCAACCAGACTCCCCGTTTTTTGTCTTTCGTGACAAGAGTGGCTGCGGGAAGCGACGCTGCGTCTTTCTTCATTCCTGATACGATGTACACATCGGACTGTTCGCCCAGGCGGAAGTTTTTCAGCGGTTCAGTGAATGCCACATCCACCTCCAGCTCTTCGGTAACACGGTCACTTTGATGACCAAGACGGGCAACCTGTCCGGAAAGTTGTCCGGAGGGTACGGAGCGCAGGGTAATCAGAGCTTTCCCGCCGACCGCCACACCTTTCAACTGTGATTCGTCCACATTGGCCTTGACCCAAATGGTGCGAGGATCGGCCATGGTGAATATCGACAATCCCGGCGCGACAGTGGCGCCTGTTTCCAAATCACGGGTAATGATGATTCCATCCTGAGGAGCGTAGATACGCGTATCCGCAACCTTGCTTTTGGCAAAACCGACACCGGCGCGGCCGGCCTGCTGCTCCATCCGTACCGCCTCGACAGCCGCCGAGCTTCGGGTGACCTCTTCCCGGGCGACCTGACAGGCGGTCTCATACTGCTCTGCCTCCAGCTTGGAAACCAGATTCTTGTCTGCCAGAGTTTTAAAGCGCTGGGCATTTTTTTCCGCCAGAACCAGATTTGTTCTGGCCTTTTGGAGATTTGCCTGTTCAACATTCAGGCTGGCAGCAGACTTGCTCAAGCCGGCCTCGGATTGTTGTTCCTGATGGCGGAAGTCATCGTTTTCCAGCTTGGCAAGGAGTTGCCCCCGCTTCACCTGATCGCCCTGATCGGCGTACAATTGAACAATTCTACCGGTAATCTTGCTGGAGACCCCGACAACCACCTTGGCCTCGACCGTGCCATTGCCATATACCTGGGCGGTAAGGTCACGTTTTTCAACGGAAACAACCTTGACTTTGGAAGGAGCAAGTAATGTCATTTTGAGAATAACGACTCCAGCCACCAGAACTACCGGCCAGATCATGTATTTTTTCTTTTTAGCCACGGTTTTTATCAGATCCATCTATCACTCCTTAACAAACTGCTTTTCACTGCTGCCAACAGACCGCTCAAGCCGCGCCAAAGCGATGTAATAATCATACATGGCCTGGATGCGGGCCGTTCGTGCTTCGAGCGCCCGGACGTGCGCATCGGTTACTTCAACAATGGTGCCGACCCCTTCCTGATAGCGTCCTTCTGCCAAAGACATATTTTCACCGGTTGCCGTGACTTCCTTGTCGGTTGAAATCATACGGGCCGAGGCCTCGTCAACTCCAAGCCGGGCAGACTCAACTTCTTTGCTGATCTGCAGCCGTACGTTGCTCTGCCGGGCCTCGATAGCATTAATAGCTGCTGCTGCTTCCCGCACCTGCTCAACCGAGGAAAACCCTGAGAAAAGCGGCATGGTCAGGTTCAATCCCACCCCCCATACGTTGCCGGAAGGGGTAATATCACCATCTGCAGCACCCACATTTGCCGTACCGGAAAGGATCGGCAAATAACTTCCCCTGGCCGTCTTCAGGTTGGCGGACGCCGTTGACTTCAAGGCGGCCAACTGTTGCAACTCGGCACGATTGCGCAGTGCCAACTGCTGTATCTGACCTTTTTCCGGCAACGTTACCGGTACAAAAACCGGTTCAACGGGGGAGTACTCATCCAGTGATTCGTTTCCCATAGCGTTTGCAAGCTCAAGCCGGGCAATATCACGATTATTTTCAGCCCGGATTAATGCCGTTTTGGCAGCAAAAAAATTGGCTTCGGCCTGTGTGACATCGACCTTTGACCTGATACCCTGACGAAAGAATTCCTGAGCCTGGTTGAGAACCATTGACCGTGCCTTGACGGTCTCCGCAACGGCTACAACCTGCTTTTCGGCAGCAAAAAGCAGATAGAATGCACTCTTGACACGCAGGATCACATCATGACGGGATACGGTACGCGCCTGGTCCGCCGCTGCCAAATTACTGCGAGCCGCTTCAACACTGCCGGCAGTGCGACCGAAATCAAAGATGGTCTGCTTCAGATACACCGCCGCAACGCCAACTTCCGTTGTCCGGATACTTTCCTGTACTGGGAGGTAACTGCGTGTTCTGTTCCAGTCTGCGGAGAAGTTGATTTGCGGATAATAATTCGCCTGAGCCTGACCGGTTCTGGCCTCGGCACCACGAAGATTCGCCTCCGCTTCGATCACCTGGGGATGATTTTTCAGCGCCGACTCCACCGCCTCATCAAGGGACAGGGGCATCGCAGCATAAAGCGGGCTACCAACCAGAAAGAATGCCATAAGTATAAATACAAGTTGTTTCATATCAGATTACCAATATAGTAAAAATTGAATTTTATGTGATTATATATTCACATAATGGGCAAAAAAAATCAGCTAATCAGAATCAGAAAATTGGACCAGAGCTTTCTGGCCTCGGTTTCAATGTCGCAGGACAAGCCACCCATCGTTTGGCGCAGTGCGGTAAACTGAATCATCCCGAGCATAATCAGGGCCGTCTCTCGCGGTGAAATATTCTGTCGTAACTCTCCTTCATCGATACCTGCCGCAATTACGCCCGATACCGTCTCAACATAGTTGCCAATACGCATTGCCAATGACTTCGCCAAATCGGGATGCCCCAAAAGAACGTCTTCCGAAAAAATAAATCGCGGGATTCCCGGATAATCAGCAACGAGTGAAATATGTGAGAAGAAAATGGTTTCAAGTTTTTCAAGAGGACTGCGGCTACCTGCGGCAATTGCGGCGGCTTTACCCATGACCGAGGTACCGATGAAATCCGCTAAAGCAGAAAAGATTCCATCCTTGCCGCTGAAATGTCGATATATGTTGGCCTCGCACATTCCGGCTGATTCTGCGATTGCAGAAATAGTCAAAGCACGCACCCCCCTGCTTCCGACAAGACCAAGGGTGGCCTGAACTATTTCTTCCTTGCGGATACGAGTACTTTTCTTTTCCATAAAACCTTACCGTTGTGAATATATATTCACATAATATACCGAATCACATATATCGTCAAGCGAATAACTCAAGTCCATCGGATTGAATAATCAGGATTTTAAATCAGAGGCCAATGAGCATAAACAAAGAAGATAGTGGTAATAGAGGAAGGGAAAATACAGGGTTTGAAAAACAAATCAACGCAACAACCCGCTTGACACACAGCTTATATGATGTATAAATATATCCATGACCGGCAAACAACTCAAAAAACTGTTAGAATCGCACGGTTGGAGTCTTGATCGCATTTCCGGCAGTCATCACGTCATGATACGCGAAGGAAGCCGGTCTGTTCCCATCCCGATTCATGGCACCACCGACCTGCCGAAAGGGCTGCTGAATGCAATTCTGAAACAGGCCGGAATAAAGGAGTAAGACATGTTGAGCTATCCTGCCCATATTGTGAAAGAAGATGATGCTTTGCTGGTGACCTTTCCGGATCTGGAAAATGTAGTTACCTTCGGCACGACCATTGAGGAAGCCATACAGAATGCTGAAGAGGCGCTCAATGGCTGCCTGGCATCCGATTTCGAACGTAACTTCAGTATCCCCGAACCGTCAAGCATCACCGGTGAAGAGATCCATTACATTACCGTTGCGCCCCATGTGGCGGTAGCCATCATGCTCCGCAAACTACGAGCCGATGCGACTCAAGTTGAAATCGCTCGTAAGCTGGATATTTCCTATCAGGTTTATCAGCGTCTTGAAAATCCCCGCAAAGCCAATCCCACCCTCAAAACGCTCGAAAAGATCGCGAAGGTATTCGGAAAACATGTTGAACTAGGTTTTGTGTAGCGACCTCGAATCCCATTTCTCCGGTATTTCATCACTTATGGCCGCGAAAACCGGCCACTCTTTTTTGCCGGTGATGCGGTAAGGGTTCCGGCCGGACCGGGTTTCACTGCGGAGGCACCGTTGCTTCGCTCCTCACCTGTTGCCGTTATACGGTATATCTTCCATTGGCCATTTACTTTTTTCAGCTCATAGGTCAGATCGTACGGATACTCTTTTTCTTCGAATACCGTTTGCCCGGTAATGAGATTATTATGGGCAAAATTCCACATTTCCCGGGTCGTTACCGTTACCGCGTCCTGCCCGGCAAAGGTCACCCCATCGAACGTCATCTTCAGCAGCTCCGATACCATTCGCACATTGCTTTCCCCCAGCGCCGCCATGTGATGATAGGCCTTGGTTGCTATTTCATCGGTCGCCACACGCTGCAACGGGTTCATATTCTGTTTTAAATAGCCGTCCGTAAGCAGCGCATTATACTGCATGACAATCCCCTTGACCTGCGAGATTTCCGGCGATTCCTGAGTACAGGAAAGAAGGAGAGCGGTCAGAATCATCATCAGCATAATTTTTCGTATCATTTGAAATATTCTCGCATGAATGGACGTTTATCCGGATCAACAAGATACTTTTGTACTCAACAGTACACCGGCACGGTTGAAACAGTCAACCCTGCTTGTTCCACTTGATTTAAATGTTGACACATTCTGAAAAAAATCATATAGGTAGTCATATGACTACCTATTGTCCGCAAGCTAATAATAAACTGACCCAACGCCAGAACCAGGTGCTGCAGTTCATCACCTCGTACACGGGCGACAACGGCTATCCTCCCAGTCAGCGCGATATCGCGGGACACCTGAATGTTTCGGGAACGCTGCCGGTCATGAAACATCTCAGTGCGTTGGAGCGTAAGGGGTACATCAAAAGAGATCATGTGAATCGGGGAATTACCCTGAAAATGCCGATCAATCCTTCGGTTTCCCTGCCGATCGTCGGCACCGTCCGGGCCGGGCATCTTGCCCCGGCTATTGAAGACATTCAGGGATACTTCTCCGTTGACCCGATGGCCGTTAAGGGAAATGACTGTTTTTTCCTGCGGGTGAGTGGTGAGTCAATGATCAATGCAGGCATCATTGATGGCGATCTGGCTCTGGTACGGCCACAACCGACCGCTGACAATAAAGATACCGTGGTTGCCATGATTGATGGCGAAGTAACCCTTAAATGGTTTTATCGGGAGCAGGATCATATCCGGCTGCAACCGGCAAACCCGAATATGGGGCCGATCATCATTCGCCCGGAAGATGGCGAGTTCAGCATAGTCGGCAAGGTGATTGGCGTTTACCGTCGGATGTAAGAGACATTGAAATCATATCGGAACTGAAATGAATAACAGAAAACAGGAGAGTGAAAATGGAACCGATTACCTTATGCGGTGCAATAATCCTTGCGGTCGGCTTGTGGGAGGAGTTTGAGCCCATCATGATGAAGATTGCACGGGCAATTTCCAACAGCACTATTATGACGGCAATAGCGGCGCCGCCGACAGAGCAGAAGCCTCTCTATGTAAAATACATGACCGGTATCGGCAGCTGAGCGGACCAGTAAGCACCAAAAATATTGGAGCGCTTGAAATATGAATATTTAGCAGTACAGTTGAATCATCATGTCGGCATCAGATAATAGACACAAGACCAACCATTTAATTGGATGGGTAAAATGGTACAATTCGCTTGTCTATGAGTGATACAATTGCACAGACATCGAAATCGTCTGCCTCCTGGATCGGTGACGTGTGGGGAGGACTGGCCGCCATGCTGGTGGCCCTCCCCTCCTCGGCGGCCTTCGGAATCGTGGTATATACCACGCTTGGACCGGAATACGCCGGACAGGGGGCAATGGCGGGACTTGCGGGCGCTGCCGCTCTCGGAATAGCCGCCCCTCTGTTTGGCCGGACAGCCGGTCTCATTTCAGCACCATGCGCACCTGCAGCAGCTGTGTTGTCCGCACTTATTGCAGGACTTATGGCCGGTCAAAGCGATGTCAGGATGGAACCTGCCGCGATCCTCCCTCTGGTTTCTCTTACCGTACTGTTTGCTGGTGGATTACAGATTTCTTACGGCCTGCTTGGCGGCGGAAAGCTGATCAAGTTCATACCGTATCCGGTTGTCAGTGGATATCTGTCCAGCGTAGGCATCATCATCGCTTTGGGGCAGTTACCCAAGCTATTCGGAATCCCGAAGGGCACATCCTTATTACAAGGTATCATGTCACCAGCCACCTGGAAATGGCAGGGATTGGTGGTCGGGATTATCACAATGGCGGTCATGGCCCTGGCCCCCCTGGTGACCCGGCGCATTCCAGCTGCAATTCTGGGTCTGCTTGCCGGCATCATAACGTATTTTTCAATGACACCTTTCTGCCCCGAATTACTCAACAGTACCCACAATCCACTGATTATCGGGCCTATTCAGGCATCAGGCTCATTTATCGGGATCATTTCCGACCGCGTGACTTCCCTCGCTCACCTTGAGATATCCAGCATCAAACGTATACTTGTTCCAGCCTTGACACTGTCAGCCTTATTGTCAATCGACACGCTCAAAACCTGTGTTGGCCTCGATGCCCTTACACGCAACAGACACAACTCCAATCGGGAGCTCATCGGTCAGGGGATCGGCAATCTCAGTTCATTTCTGCTGGGGGGAATGCCTGGTGCCGGCACAATGGGGCCCACATTGGTAAACTTGAACAGTGGCGGTCGCACCCCACGCGCCGGAATCATGGAAGGTGCTTTTGTTGTGTTGGCACTCCTGTTCATGAGCCCCCTCATCGCCTGGGTTCCCATCGGCTCTTTGTCCGGAATCCTTCTCGTTATCGCCTGGCGCATGTTTGACCGCTCCATGTTCCGTCTGTTGAGCTATCCTGCCGGACGACTTGATTTCACTGTTATCGCAGGAGTAATCGTCGTAGCGTTGACCGTCGATCTTATCGCGGCCTCAGGAGTCGGGATTGCGCTTGCCATACTGCTGTTCATTCGCGAACAGATTAAAGCTCCTGTCATTCGCCGCAAGTGCTATCTTAATCAGATGTCGTCAAAAATTCGCCGCAGAAGCACCGAAAGGGATATTTTGAGCCGCAACGGGGACCAGGCAGTATTCTGTGAACTGCAAGGCAATCTGTTCTTTGGCACCACCGACCAGCTATTTACTCAACTGGAAAGTGATCTTAGGACTAAAACCTGGATGCTCCTCGACATGCGCCACGCAAGCTCGATAGATTACACAGCGGTCCACCTATTTGAGCAAATGCACGCACAGTTGGCAGAGAGGGGGGGCCAACTGCTGTTCAGCGGCATGCCTTCGGCACTGCTCGACCAGCGGGACTTTGAACGATACCTGGCGCAGATGGGAATAGTCCGTGATAGAGATGGCGTAAAGATTGCCGAAACCCGTGAAGAGGCTCTGGAATGGATGGAACAGCAGATTCTCGACAAGGCCAATGCAATCATTATTGATGAAGAACAGAGCTTGAACATAGCAGATTTCGAGTTATTTCATGGACTTGACAAGTCAGCCTTGGTCATGCTTGAGAGTTGCATGGAAGAATTGTCTCTTCAAGCCGGCGAAAAAGCCTTCACACAGGGAGATTATGGCGACCAGCTTTTCCTGATCAGGAAGGGAAGTGTGAAGGTAATGCTTCCTCTGGAGGGGGGAAAACGCCACCACATTGCAACTATCGAACGAGGTGGTTTTTTTGGTGAACTGGCTTTTCTGGACAGTGGTGTTCGATCAGCGGATGTGGAAGCCAGGGAGGCCAGTGAAATTTTTATTCTCTCGCGGAGCCGTTTTGATTCGGTATCTCAGACCAGCATATTCCTGGGAGAGCACGTATTTGTCCGTCTCGCCCTTGTAATTTCTGAACGGCTGCGCCAGGCCGACCTAGAGTTGCGGATTCTAGAGGAACGCTAAGGTTGAACAAACAGTTCACGAATCTATAGCCAAAAACAGCAGAAGTAAACTAAGTTGGAGGTAACCTATGAAACCGTTTACGATTTTTATTATTACTTTTGTGATATTGACCATTCCCTCTCTCTGCCTGGCCGGTCGCGGTACTCCTGGAGGATATTCATCCGCATTTATCGGTGCACAGTTTCCGGAGAGCACTGACACGCCTAGTACTGATTTTGTTACCGGTTATTCTTATAACGACAGGGTGGAATTTAACCCCGGTCTCAATATCGGAGGAACCGGAGGATATGATTTCGGCATGATCCGTCTTGAGGGTGAATTGTCATACAAATATTCGACAATACGTACGATTACCGACCAGAATACGGGCAGCAGATACAATAGACCGGCCGGGAATATCGGAGTTCTGGCCTGGATGTTCAATGGCTTCATTGATTTTCATAACAATTCCCGTATTACTCCGTATCTTGGCGGTGGTATCGGCTTCGCCACCATAGCCCTGAGTGATACCCACGGGAGAAGCGCCGGTAGCGGCACATCGAGTAATCCGCTGTTGTACGGCGCAGGAAATGACACTGTTTTTGCCTGGCAGGCAGGCGCCGGGCTCGAAATTGCCCTGAACCGCAAACTTTCGCTGGATATCGGATACCGATATTTTGACAGCGACAGAGCCTACTTCGACTCTGACCTGGCCATACTGAGCAGCATGAAATTCGTGAGTCATACTACTGCCGTGGGCGTCAGATTCAAATACTGACACGCAAAATAAAGATAGAACGCCACCTCCAAACCGGATGACGTCGCAACGGTAAAGCTCCGGTGATTTTCAATACGGAAGTAGATATCGCCGAACGGGAGATCCACCGTGCCGCTAAAACCCATTTTCAGGTTTTTATCTCTCGCTGGTATCGCGTATGTCATATACGCTCTGCTGATTTTTTTCACACAGCGCCAGTTCATCTACCCTGGCCGCTCAATCCGCGTAAACGGAAACCCGCCGGAAGGCATTAGCCCAATCAAAATCGAAACGTCCTCAGGTTCAGGAGAGGCGTGGTTCATGCCGCCTCTCAAAAGAAAACAGGGAGAACGGCGACCGCTGGTGATCTTCTTTCACGGCAATGGCGAGGTTATCGATTACCTGCCGGAACAGCTTGAGGGCTTCCGCGAACTGGGCATGGGAGTGTTGCTGGTCGAGTACCCCGGCTATGGCAGATCTTCAGGGGAACCTTCTGAAAAGAGCATCACAGAAACCGCCGTCTCGGCCTATGATACTATCTTGCAACGAGATGACGTTGATACGGGGCGAATAGTTCTCTTCGGACGATCACTGGGAGGCGGAGCAGCCTGTGCCCTTGCAGCCAGGCGCCCAAGCGCGGCGCTTATTCTCCAGTCCACATTCACCTCTACCAGACCGTTCTCGCGCAGTTTCCTTGTTCCCGGTTTTTTTGTGCGGGACGTTTTCGACAACGGAGCGGTGGTGACCGCATATCGACAGCCAATCCTGATTTTCCACGGCAGCCGGGACACCATCATCCCACCAAAGCACGGTCGCGATTTGCAGAAATTGTCACCCCGCGCCCGACTTGTCGAATTCCCCTGCGGGCACAATGATTTCCCGCCGGACTGGCACGAGTTCTACCGGATTATCGCTGCATTCCTGAAAGAAATATGAAAGACTCTATATTCGATAGAATATAAACTTTAGTTATGTCGCTATGAATATATTTTTACATTATGTCTTGCAGGGTATATTTTTGTTTGGCATGAATGAGTTTTAATATATCTTTTTTTGTTTTACTTTGCGTTCTTCGCGTCTTCGTGGTTCCAAATACTGTTTTCAGGATGATAGCCCCCCCCCTTCATCCTCAACCGACATCATTGATCCTGAACATGCAACAGAGCTCATTCCGCTGCCGATTGTGCAATCGCCTGCGCAATATACCGTGGGAGGAACACGACGAACTCTGAACCCTGCCCCGGCTCACTTTTCACCTGTATATAACCATTGTTCTGTCGAACCATGCCGTAGATGCTCGACAGTCCCAGACCTGTACCTTTTCCAATCCCTTTCGTAGTAAAAAATGGCTCAAAAATTTTGGCAATGGTCTCACTGTCCATACCGATTCCATTATCCCGGAATATAATCTGAACATATTCCCCCGGAACCGCATCGGGGACGGCTATACAATCCTCCTCAACCAGCACCACGTTACCGGTGGTTATTGTAAAATCTCCGCCATCAGGCATGGCGTCACGGGCATTTAAAGTCATGTTCAAAACGATCTGATCAAGTTGAACCGGGTCAATTTTAACGAACCAGATATCTTCTGCCAGCAGGAATGTGCAGCGAATGTTCTCTCCGATCATTCTTGGCAAAGTTTTGGTAGTTTCTCCGATAATCCGGTTTGGATCAATAATCTGGGGAACTGTATAGTTTTTTCGCGAAAAAGCAAGCAGCTGGGCGGCAATATCACGTGAGTACTCAGCCGCTTTGGTTATATCGTTCAAGAACTTGGTAAGACGCTCGTGATTATGCAAATTCGTCAATGCCAGTTCAGCGCATCCCATAATAACAGTAAGTTTATTGTTAAACTCATGGGCTACTCCGCCGGCCAGTCGCCCCACAGACTCCATTTTCTGAGCCTGATTCAACTGCATCAGCAGTTTTTCACGTTCAGCTTCGGCCTGTTTGTGTTCGGAGATGTCGCGAAATTCAATAACCCGCACATCACGCCCCTTGTAGGTGACATTTTTTCCTTTTATAGCGAGGGGAAATGTTGAGCCATCCTTGCGAACCCCTTCCACTTCATAGCTCTGATCATAGCCACTCCTGATATGTTCCAGTACTGTATTAAGAGATTCCGGGGCAATCAGTTCAAGGCCATTCATGCCGATAAGCTCTTCGTAGCGGAAGCCGGTCATGCTTGAGAGTCCCTTGTTGCATTCAAGGATATGTCCATTGTCATGAATGATAATGCCGCCAAAAGAGGCCTCACTGAGGGCCTTGAAACGTTCCTCACTCTCCTGCAGGTTTTTGAAGAGCAAGTCATACGGCTTGGCAAGGGCGGTTTCTATAATCGCCCTGTACATAAAGTAAAAGGACAATATTTTGAAAAAATGCCCTACCAGATTGGAGATCCCATAAAGACTGACATACACAGTGAAGCAGAGTTCGGTAACCATGGTGCAGGCAATTGAAAGGGCGAGCAGTTTCAGGACATCAGGATCGAAATACTTCCGGTTTTTGTGGAGCATGTACAATGCGGCAAGGAGGATCAGGTCTATAAGGTATTCAGAACCGATTTTAAACGGGGTCAGTCCCGATCCTGTGACAAAGCAGACCGGGAATATTTGTGAATAGAGAATGGCATAGAGTGCAAAGAGCGAAACACCGGAAAAAATTAAAAAAACGCGCCAGGGCTTCAGCTGCCGGCTTAAAAAGAACGGGGCAAGCAACAGCGCAATACTTTCCATATACCGGGCAATCAGCCAAAGCTGTGGAGGGAGGTTGTTGTCGTCAAACCCCTTAAAAACGGTCATTCCCTTATAGGCAAAGGTATGGAGGGTATCAAAGAACGCTACGAACAGATACGCAATGCCGATAAAGAGCAGGTAATTGTTGTTGTAATATTTTTTTGAATTCCAGCCGATAACAAATATGCCGAACGCGATAACAATGCTGAACAGCTCCGCAAGGCTGTGGAAAAGGAGGTAATTGCTCCGGGAAACCAGAAAGAGTACGACTAGAAACAGGCCGATAAAGAGACGGTTTATCACATTGTTCATAATGCTGCTCCGATGATCTACTTTGTGTAACAAGCATGGCACGAAGCAGTGAAATGTCAAGAAGCTCACGTAATTGAATGTATATCCGGAAAGCAGACCAGGACTTTTACCAACCGGGTTAACTTTGTGCCGGTTATACAAAAAAATACGGAACCACGACAAATTCGCAATGAAGAGTCTTGCTTACGCTCACGTTGGTGTGTATCCTGTTGTCTATGTTAAATTTACTAAAGAGTTAAGGATGATGATATGAGATATAACAGTGAGTTGGCAATTCTTCTTGATAATCTGAATACTCAAATTATCGGCTGCCAAAGCATTATGCTGGATGCCGTACATGTGGACGGCTATAATTACGAAAAGTATGAAGCGTTACGCGATGCTCTGGCCATTGCTGAAAATATCAGCCGGGACATGGCCCATGAATCCAGAATGATTGACGGTTGTTTGATGCCTCTCTAGTGCGGCGCTATAACACGTAAAGACAGGAATGAAAGGGGGTGTGAAGTTTTCTGCTATTCCTGAATCAGGACCGGGTTCCACCAGGAAGCAGGCCTTGCCGTTTATTCCCTGGCTTTCAGCACAACACTACAACTATATTTCTATTCTGAACTCAGCGCCATCACCACTGTTTTTTACCGACATATGTCCCCCCATATTCATCTCAATTATAATCTTTGACATATACAAACCGATTCCGGTTCCTTGACTCTGAAATTTAGTTGTGAAATATGGGTCAAAAATTTTGCTGATGATAGATTGATCAATTCCCCCTGCGTTATCTTTTACAGTTACTACTGACCGCTCACCATCCTGAAAACAAAGTATTTCTATGAACGGATCTGCTGGTTTTCGTTCAATAATTGCATCCTTTGCATTGTTAATTACATTAATCAGTACCTGTCCAAATTCATTTTCATATCCCATAACTTCTTTTGAATTATCATCCACCAGACGAAGTTCAATCCCATGGTTTTGCAGAGTAGGATGTATAAGTGAAATCACATGTTTCACTACTTTGATGATTCTGAAAGACTGTTTTTCCTTGTCAGGCCTGAAATAACTTCTGAAATCATCAATAGTTTGCGACATATAGCGTATTGATTGCATCGATTGGTTCACTTCTTCTTCCAGACTTTCCCGGGTAAGATTCCCGGTCAAAAAATCTGCACGAATACTTTGAATGGTCAAGCCTACATTATTAAGCGGCTGTCGCCACTGATGAGCTATATTGTTGATCATATCACCCATTGCAGCAAGGCGGTTTTGCTGTATCAGCATCTGGTCCTTTTGACGGATTTCTTCTACAGCCTTGTGCACTTGAAATTCCAGATTGTCATTGAGGGCCACAAGCATCTGCGACTTTTCTTTTAATGCTGCCTCCACTTGTTCGCGAGCAGCAATATCATCTGCTAATTTTCGTGCCATTTCTTCAAAGGAATGACCCAGTTCACCAAGTTCGCCACCAGAAACGCACTCGGAAACACTAATATCAAGATTGCCGTCAGCAACATTCTGTGTTGCTTCCCGAAGCGAGGTAATCTTGTCCAGAATGCCGCGTTTGCTGTAATAGAACGCGATACCAATGGACAAAAACATTATTGTTCCCATTATGCTTATATTGATCATGAGATTGTTACGGGTTGATCTTACTACCGCATCTTTCAGGACACCTGCCCGTACGTACATATACGGCGTACTTTCCGTGTTTACGTATAGCTTCTGGTAAGCGAAAAAACGTTTTTTCCCCGTGATGCCGACCGCCTCAAAAGTACCTTTGTCCGGACCTTCTGACATTCGTTTAAAAATTTCATCCTTGTCTTTTTTCCCGATAAACTGAGGACCATTTGCATCAAAGAGAATCGTGCCTTTGTGATCAGTCAGAACAAGGGAATTGAAGTCAGGCATTTTTTTTATCTTGAGCAAATCATTGTATTGGGAAAGGGTAAAGGCAATGATCGCAATATCACGGATCTTCCCGGATGAATCCTTGATCGGATATCCGAAACTGATGGCTGGCTGATTAAGAACTCTTCCGATTGTAAATTCCCCGGACGAGAAATTCCCGGTAGCCATGGCGTTTTTGAAAAACCTCCGGTCATTTGCCATGATGACTCCACGCATGGGGAGTGCCGATGCCCAGACTAATCCGGTAGTGTCTGCCACAAGAATGTTTGTAATTCCCGGTGATTTTTTTACGAGATTTTTAAGAAGAACCGTTGTTGCCTGGGCATCACGGTTTAGCACACATGGAATAAAGGAGAGACAGCTAAGAAACTGTTCGGAGCCGGACAGCAGGACATTTTGATTATTACGTACTTCATTGCCCAACCCGATAGCAAGTTGTGATGATGCTTTATAATCGTAGTTTCGCTGTTGTATTGAAGAAAAGACTACCAGACCTATTTGAACGACCACCAGGATGACTATTGGGAGAATGATATAAGCTCTGATTGATAAAGAATGTCGTTTATCCATGCCATTTTCCCTTTCATCAGCATGAAGCCATATTATCCTATATTGTACCCTGTATCGTATATTCCTGTTTCAGATCTTCCCTTCTTCCATTTCTTGCTCACATGATGCAAATGATCCGAAGCAGCCATGCCATAACTTCAAACATCGCAACATCTCTATAAAACCAACCATAATTTTTGTATACATATAAACGAGAACAGATAAAAAGTCACTTGTTGTTTATGGATAAACACATTTATCACTACCTTGTCGTCACAGGCTTGAACAGCTTTATGCCGTTACGACCACTATCTTTGGCCTGGTACATCGCATAATCGGCATTGCGGGTAAGCTCGATTCCATTGGAACCATGATCCGGGTAAATGGCAATCCCGATGCTGGTAGAAATCACCTGACTTTGGCAACCATCCAGTTCAAACGGTTGACATAAAGAATGGCGAATTTTTTCGGCCACTGCCAGCGCGTAGTTATCGTCCTCGATTCCAGGCAACACAATAACGAATTCATCGCCAGCTATGCGACCGACAGTATCCGATTTACGAACACAGGTCTGCAGACGCTTAGCCACACCCTGTAACAGCAAATCTCCCACCTCATGGCCACTGGTATCGTTAACGGTTTTAAAATTGTCGAGATCAATAAATAGTAGTGCCAGTCGTGTCCGGTTTCTGATGGCCTCGCTGATGGCATGCTGCAATCGGTCAGAAAACAATAGCCGATTAGGTAAATTAGTCAGGCCGTCGTACTGGGCCATATGAGCCAGTTTTTCTTCCATCACCTTGCGATCAGTGATGTCCTTGGAAATACAGATAACAGAATCCACCTCGCCGCAGACATCCAATATCGGCTTGACCGTAGTCATATAAAAGCGATCACCGTCCGGACGGGGCACGCGTACCTCGACGATCCTGGTCTCCCTGTTTTCAAATACCCACTTTACCACCACAAAACGTTTGTCTGCCTCATCTCTGGAGAAAATGTCCCATATTTTCCTACCTATGATGTTGGCACGCTCGAAACCTACACCGTTTGCAAATGCCTGATTCACATAGCGGTATCGACCATCGGGGTAAAAGGCAAAAATCGGGTCACTCGATTCATCGAGCAACAGCCGATATTCTTTTTCTATCAGCTGTAACGCCTGTAGTTCAACTATCAACTCGGCTTTTGTAGTGCGTTTTGCCGGTTTCGATTTCACAATAACAACCCCTCTTCAGTACAACCACTACCTGAAGGATACCTGGAAATAACAGGAATTCAATTGCAGCCGTGTCAACCATTATAATCGGGAACGGCGGCAAATCAAAGGTCTCCATGGCCGTTCGCTGCCGCTATGGCTCAAGCAGCACAAACTGGTCCCGCTCCGGCCCGACCCCGACGCCTCTCACCTGACACGAAGTTTCGTTGATACGCTCGAGAAGAGTCAGCAGTTCTTTTGGCAGATCAGCTGCTGATTTTACTGTCGAAATGTCGACGGTGAAACATGGAAGGGTCTCGACGGCTGTCTCCAGTGCACGGCAGCTGTTGACAGACGCCGGCACATAGTCGATAGAATTGCCCTTCGACAGGTACCCTGTCACAATCGGCATTGTGCCGTTTTTTGTTTTTGAGTAGTCTCGCAGCAAGTCGCACTTTGTGAGGAAAATTTCGTCTACGCCGTTGGCTTTTACAGCATAGGCGAGCTGGACCAGGTCAAGGCATCCAAGGCGCCTTGGGCGGCCCGTGGTCGCGCCGTATTCGTTGCCGATAATGCGAAGTGCGACGCCGACTTCAAAAGGGTCATCAGAGAGCAGCAAGTCACCGGCAGACTGCTGGCGTTCGATGTCCTTAAAGGATTTAGCGCTGCTCTTTTCTTTGCAATAAGCCTCAGACCGCGCCCCTCCGAACTCGGAGGAGAACGGGCCGCTGCCGACTCGCGACATGATTGCCTTGGCAACTCCGATAGTCTTGCGATGGAAAGTCGGGGGCAGGTCCCCTCCGGAATATGCAGCCGCCGCCTGGGTCGAGCTGGACGTAACGTACGGCACAGACCCTTTCACAACATCCAGCATGAACGACTGAGCGCCCTCAAACAGCACGTTCTTACCCTGGCGCACCAACTTCGACAGGAAAAGTGTGTCTTCCTGGATGTACGTGACTACTTCACGAGAGGCGTTTGCAAATTCCTCCATTGTCCGGCTTATGTTGAGAGTGTCGATCTCGAGGTTGTTGGCTGCCAGGGTTGCCTCCAGATTGTCCCGGATCTGACGCAGTGTGCCGTCGAAGTCCGACAGAAGGTCACCAGTGCGGATGTTCAGAAGTCGCCCATCCTTCATACGTAGAGCTCGGTCTGAGTATGCAGGACCGATACCCTGACCGGTCGTCCCGATGTCGCCGCCGATCAGTTGGTCAATGAGGATGTGATGAGGTTGGACCAGCGTCGCGAGGCTCGATATGTGGAATCTGTCTCCAAGCGACACACCGGCCGCATGGATCTCGGCAATTTCGGCAATCAGCTTCACCGGATTAACAACGCACCCGGACCCTACATAGAGGATTTTGTCTTTGTAGAAGATGCCGGACGGCACTTGATGGAGCGAGATTCGTATACCACCGGTTTCGATGGTATGACCGGCATTTGAGCCA
>JANXZX010000103.1 GCA_025355325.1 Geobacteraceae bacterium | reverse complement strand
AGAGCAACGGTAATATGGGTGAAGCCGGGTGTGTTGCCTGGATATTCAGCAAAAAGGGGTTGATCGGTTATGACAAATCAGGTCATCGACAATCGAGCAAGAGAAGATAACACCGTGATTCTGACTTGGAAAAAACGAGTTTTTTATTGCCTAAAAAAGTTAGAAACATTACCATGCGAAAGCGTACCTGTCCAGTGGGAATTTATCGAAAAAAGGATCTATCCACCATGTTTAGAGCTAATAACCTGTCTATATTGTTTATACTTTTGCTGGCGTTCGGCACAATTCTGAACGGTTGCAGTTCGACAAGGTCATCTTCTAACGACAGCCCTCCGATACTTTCACAGGACGAGTTAATCCGCCCGTACGTCAAACTGGGAAGGATTGTTGTTACGCGTGAAGTAATCGGAACAGATTATTCGATATCACCAGACATCAAGGCATGGGGCCTGTCAGCTATTCGACTGGAGGCGGACAAAATGGGCGCAGATGCCATTATCCTCCCCGAAGTAACCGGTCGTACCACTACATACGGACTTATCCCTTCAACAGAATATCTTGCAACCGGGTTTGCGATAAAATTCAAGTAGTAAAATATGAGTTGACAGTACGGCAGAATATTCGCTATAAGGATTACTTCACTGATTTACGGCGCGTTATCCAAGAGGCTAGGAGCCGGTCTGCAAAACCGTTAACGTCGGTTCGAATCCGACACGCGCCTCCATCATCAAACCCTGCACCAATACAAAAGGCCCTGCTTTCAAAGCACGGCCTTTTTTGTGTTCACGTCACTTGTTTCAAACAGGACAAGATTATTTAGCGCTCTCATCCAGCAGATAGTTGAGAAGCATCACCACATCCCGGATTTCTTTTTTATTCATATCAGAGTTCGGCTTACGCAACATTTTTATGCCGTATGCTTTCACCGCCTGCTTGTTAAACGGCTGCCCGGTAATAGGCGCCTTACCGGTTTGAATAGCAATAACCGTACGCTCCATGGTATGACACTTGATACATTTTACCAGCATCAGATCAAAGATCTGCTTGTACGACTCCGGAATACCCTCGGCACTAAAGTTCATGGTAGCACCACGCCCCGTAACTTTTACTCGTGCTTCAGCGATTGAATACACCGATAAAACCATGAGTACAGCCAAGGTTACATACATTTTCATAGATGCTCCTTAAATATTCTTGCTGTCATATAACATTATAATTGAGCAAAAGAAACACATTCACATGGTAAAAAAATCAGAAACTGAAAGTAACGCCAAGAGTTCCAATCTGATTGTCAATTTCAGCAGCTCCGGTTGAGTTACGAGAAATCCCGTATTCATATTTATACTCAGCAGATACTCTCAGATTCTCCATCGGAGAATACGCAAAAGCAGGAATGAAGCGGCGATACATATTAACACCATCATCAACATATTCAAAGCGAAGCGAACCAATCAGATTCCGGAAAATCGTATAATCACCCTCAATTGCAGCCGCATATGACTTTACCGCCGGCTGCACATATGTCAATGCCGGATTATCATCATTTCCCAAAACCCCTGACAACTTCAGCCTGAAGAGCTTATAGAGCAGGTCAATATCCGCACCGGCACGGTAATAATCATTCTGACGCGGTGTCATCCCGACAACAGTATTGGGATCACCATTCGTCCCGACATACCCATATCCGCCTATGGTAAGAGTCAGAAAATCAAGAATACTTTCTTCCTGATTCAGGTCAATTTCCGGCTCATTGGCATGATAATCGGCACCACCAAATTTTATGGAACTGTGAATATACCAATCCTTGGTGTTCTGTTCCTTGCGGTTAACAACGCCACCTGCAATGAAGAGGCGGTTAGCAAAAATCATATTGGCCTCAACAGCGTCCTGAGGCTGCTCCAGCTTAAACGGTGAGATCCCGACGGTGTATGAATATGTGGCATACGGGTTGGTAATTGACAATTTATTATTGGTCTTCCAGAGACCAAGCTTCGGTTGGAATCTTCCCATCTTGATATTGATCGGGATTTCAAGCGCATGCCGCCAAATGAGAAAAAATTCGCCGATATCATTTTTACCCGTCATGTTTGTCGGAGTCTGTCCCGTGTTGGTAATCCCGGCAGCATTCTCGGTATAGACCAGATACGTACCAAAGAAACCGGCTTTGCCTTTGAAATTGCCTCCGGCATTGAGTTTAAGTGCCCGGGTTGAAAAATCAAATTCATTCACCGCTTTGCGATTATAAGAGCCATTCAGATTCGCAGTGAAAGAAATGGGAAGCTGTTCGGGGACTCCGGCAAGATCGATCCATTCAGGCTTTACCTCGCCACCGGTGACAGAATTAACGCTATCAGCCTCAGATAAAGAGGCAGGAGCTGAGGGTGTCAGCGGGATGTCCCCCGAAGTCATTTTTCCCGCTTTCAGCTTTATCAATAATTCAGGATCTCCGGCACCTTGAACGGCACTATCAGCAGTCGGGGCCGGAGTTGGTTTTGCAGGTTTTGCTTCCACAGCAGCGGGAGCTGCTTTGGGTATTCCCGCCGACGCCTTTTTTCCCTTGCCAATGTAGACATAGGAGTTTTTCAGGAAAGCTTCGCCATACTCATTCAGTTCGGGAAAAATAGTATGGCAGGTGCTGCATTCAACCTTATTGGCGCGGGAAAATGCCGGGATTGCGTGAGAAGTGCCACTTAAGAATACCAGCGAGATAATTATTGCACTCGCTAAAATATATTCACATTTAAATTTCATGTACAAAGCCTCCCGGTGAATGAAAAACAGATTATGGGCGGATACCACTTATACCGGTTGGGTCAGCCTTTGTGCCACACAGATAAGCCAATGCCATCTCATATGTGCCGACTGCGCTCCCCGAAGTGATGTAACTGTTGTTTTTCAGGTAGTCAAGCGCCGCTTTCGCATCCTGGTTTATTGTGCCGTCATCAAGCCAATCTATGGAGTCAAAAATAAGGCGGCGCGCGTAAATCGAATTGTGTACATACGCCCCGGGATCGCCTCGAAGCATTTCATAATTAAAAGCAGCCCCCATCGTATAGGCTCCAACCGCAATAAGTGGATTCCCGCCGACAGGGTCGGGTGAAAACAGGGGGACGTTCCATTTTTTCCAGCTATAGGTAATTGAATTAGTAGTCGCATTATAAGTTCCAAGAGCATTTTCCGTATCATGATTCGGATGAAGTATCATCTGTTGCAGCGTTTTCAGTGCTGCAACCAGACCTTCTTTGTTCTCTTCAAGCGTTGTTGTGGTCCACGGAGCGGATTTAGGATTACTGCTGTTGTGGCATTGGGAGCAGACCTGGGCATCACCCGGAATTGCGCTAATGACTCCATTTGTTTCCTGAACCGGAAGGAAATAATGAGAACGGTCATTTTTCATATGGCAGCCAATACATGGTCCGCCACTCCCTCCGGCGTTTGTCGGGCTTGAAGATGACGTTCCAACACGGTCGTGCTGAAAGTATACCGGGTTTTGATATTTACCGGCACTTGAATAGAAATGAAAACCACTGGCAGCAATCAGGGTGGAAGCGGCATTGCGATAGTGCGATGAAATAAGCTTCTGATTACTGAAGTCCACACCTTGAACAGAAGCCATTTTTATAATCCACCCGATTTCACGACCGGTATGGCACACTACACAGACGTTTGATGAGCCCAAATCAGGATACGCCTGAGTGAACTTCACATTCCACGCACTTTGGTGGAGGGGAGTTGATGAATAGTTGAAGTATGACGTTACACGGGGAACAGTCCTGACTTTGTAGCTGTAGGAGCTCCCGTCATTCAATCTGCCGTCATCATGGCAGACATTGCAATTTACCGCCTCCCGGGATTTATCAAGATATGTTGTTCGGGGATTGGGAGAGACAGATGTGTTTGCCCTGACTCCATCCGTGTCAGGAAATGCCCTGATATCACTGAACCCGGAGGTCACATAGGATATATACCCTGTGGAGGTATGGCAGCGTACACATGAAGAAGAGAAAGCATCTTTTGCCGGAACTGAGTTACCCCGCGCCTTAAAATCCATCTCGGATTTTGCTAAAGAGGTTGTATTGCCATGCCCCGACCTGGACCACTGCTGCAACTTTTCTTTGGCGGTGGTTGGATCATGAGGATTATGGCATTTTCGGCAGTTACTTATATAGTTGATTGCAACAAAATTTGCATGGGCTCCGGTGCTGTAATGCACGAACTGTATGTCAACCGGGACACTGTCATATGTTGATATTCCCCATGACGCACCCTTTCTGTGACATTTTCCGCATTTTCCATCTTGATCCGGATTTTTACTTACATGCTTTGTAGAACCGGGTAGGCCGCCGGGCGGCGTACCGCCATGACAGAGATTACATGAATCAGGGTGCCCGGCTTCGGGCTCGTGACAATCCGCGCACCCGGCGCCATTGGATAGATTGTGAGCCGACTTCTTCCATTCTTCGACAATCGGCTTGAGACTGCCGGGGGAGTTCCAGCTATCACCTTGATGGCAATCAATACAGCTCTGAGACGCTTCCAACTTACTGTTGGCAGAAACAGTCACCGTTTTTTCACCACAACCGAAGAGCAGCAGAGCCAGACATGGCGCTAACAGCGCCATCAGCATATTTTGACGGACCAGCATAGAATCTCCCATGGATAATTCTGTCGTCCAGCGGAGTAAAAAATAAAGCAATTATCAGTACGTGTCAAATCTATACTGCTGAATTAAACATTCAATTAATTGACTTATCGCCCTTCATTGGGTAATATTTTCTAACTTTATTTGTACGCAGCTGAAACAGGAAACCAACCATGCAAAAAATTCCATTAAGCAGCGTAACGAGTGATATGATTCTCGCCCGCGATATATTTCGCGGCAACATGCCGGTCGGCATGCCGGTCTGCAACAAGGGAACACAGCTGACTGACGATCTGATCAAGCGTCTTGAAAATCTGGACATCCTGTCTGTTTATGTTGAAGGGTGCCCGGTACAGGAAGAAGGAAACAACTCTCTTGATATTCACCTGCGCGAACTGGACGGCCGATTTATCAAAACATTCCGGGAACCACTGAATGCCATATTGTATAATACGTACAAAGCGTACCTGATCAGGTCGATGGGAGGCAACAGTGGCCGACAAACGGAGTGATCTGAAAAAGTCCATAATGGACACCAAAACGTTGCCAACGCTGCCAAGTGTCATCCGCAAGCTCAACTCACTTTCAGACAATGAAAAATCGTCCGTTCAGGAGATGGCAAAAATAGTTTCTTCTGATCAGGTGCTTTCCGCCCGCATCCTCCGTCTGGCAAACTCTCCGTCGTATGGTTTTTATCGTGTATCCACTATCACAAACGCGATGATCCTGCTGGGAGTGAATGTGGTTAAAAGCCTGGCGATCGCATCGTCCATTTTTGCTGCCATGGAGAAAGATAACGTTTGTTTGTGGGAGCATTCACTTGGAGTTGGCGTAGCGGCAAATCTGATTGCCCGAAAGCTGGGACTGCCCGAGTGCGAAGAGATTGCAACAGCAGGGCTTCTTCACGATATAGGCAAGGTTATCATCAGAATTAAATGCAGCACCGCCGAAAACGACATTCTGGGCCTTATCCACACACGACAGATATACACTCTGGAAGCGGAGCGGGAGGTCATCGACACCGATCACGCAGAGGTCGGGGCCTGGCTGTCAAAAAGCTGGTTTCTTCCCGAAAAACTGGGCGAACCGATTGCTTTTCACCATGATGTTGCCAAATCCGAAAACTATCGCACCAAAACAGCGGTCGTTCATATCGCTGATGTACTTATCAAGGCCAGTGGATTTGGTAACAGCGGGGATAATTTTGTACCGCCAATCCAGCAAATAGCCTGGGACACACTCCAGTTGAATGAACAGCTGCTTGCTGAACTCGTCGAAGAGATAGAAGACAAGCTGATCGAAGTAAAAACCTTTTGTCTTGAAATGATGAGTGACTGATGCTGCCAGCCAAAATCTCAATCTTCTCTTCTGATCCGCAACTCGCCTCTCATGTCCAACTACACATGGGCAGCAGGGATTTCCAGACAACCGCAATGTCCTGCGGAGACTCCTCTTTAGGCATGATTTATACTGATCCACCGGATGTATTGATTATTGATCTTTCAACCGACCCCGTAAGCGGCCTGGATGTTGTTTCAAAACTACGAAGTGACAGTTTTTTCAGCACCATTCCAATCATCGCCCTGCTCAGCGCCACTGAGGAAAACTCTCTCGACTGGGAACGTTGCTCGCTTGATGACTTTATCCGACTGCCCCTGAATTTCAACGAACTGTCGAGTCGTATTGCACTGGCACTCTCCCGCATCAAGCGAATTTTCGACAACAACCCCCTGACCAGACTTCCCGGCAACACATCCATTCAAAGGGCTCTCGAAGCCGCTTTGGGTTCGTCCACAGCAGTATGCTACATCGATATAAACGACTTCAAGCCTTACAACGATGTATTTGGCTTTTCACACGGCGACGAAGTACTCCGCATGACTTCCCGAATCATCTCCAATGCCGTCCGGGAATCCGGAGGAGGATTCTGCGGCCACATTGGCGGAGACGATTTCGTTTGTATCTTGCCTCTGCAAAGAACTGAATCCGTGTGCCAGACGATTATCAATCATTTTGATTTGATTGTGCTTGATTTGTTTGACGATGAGACGAAGAGACGCGGCTATTATTACGGCACCAACCGCAAGGGTGAAAAAGAGAAAATTCCGCTGATGTCGATTTCTATCAGCGTGGTACCGATGAATACAGCCAAACTCCAGCACACGGCAAAGATTATTGAGGTCGCCGCAGAATTGAAGAAGCTGGCAAAAGCTTCCGGCGGCAGCCGCTATGTTGTAGACAATCGTTTGTCATAGCGGTTGATACCCTTTTGACGCTGTGATATAGATCATCGCACTCATTAATTCCAAGGTGACAAAACATGATAATGATCGACCGCCTGATCGAACAGGCTCTCCTTGAAGATATTCATACCGGTGATATCACTACTCTGGCAGTTGTTCCGGAGCAGCGCCCCGCATCGGCACGACTGATCGCCAAAGAAAACATGGTAGTCGCCGGTCTTTCTACTGCGGCACGTGTATTTACAACGCTTGACCCCACCATCTGCTTCAAAACATGCCTGTCTGACGGTGACAAAGCGGAGACCGGAACCCTGCTTGCGACGGTACATGGTGAAGCAGCCCAGCTATTGATGGGTGAGCGGGTGGCACTCAACCTGCTTCAGAGAATGTGCGGGATTGCAACACTTACCGCCAGCTTTGTTGAGGCGGTTGTCGGCACCAAGGCTCGAATCGTTGATACCCGCAAAACAACCCCCGGCTTGCGTCAACTTGAAAAATACGCCGTACGGGTCGGAGGCGGCATCAATCACCGCACCGGCCTTTACGACGGCGTTTTGATCAAGGAAAATCATATTGCCGCCGCAGGTGGCATTACGGAAGCGGTACGCCGTGCCCGTGCCTACATTCCTCATACGCTGAAAGTAGAAATAGAGACCGAGACCCTTGCCCAGGTTGATGAAGCCCTCGCGGCAGGAGCAGATATAATCATGCTGGACAATATGAGTCTGGATGATATGCGTGCCGCCGTTGTCACCATTGGCGGACGAGCTCAAGTGGAGGCATCCGGCGGTGTCAATCTTGAACGCGTACGGGCTATTGCAGAAACCGGCGTTGACATCATTTCGGTAGGTGCGCTGACCCACTCGCCGCGGGCAATGGATATATCAATGCTTTTGGACTAGGTTGGCCGTACTTCCGGACAATTATCGAGGTAGCAATGCACCAGAAGGCCGGCACCATACTGCACCTGTTTCGCACAGAAGACGGGTACATATCAGGTGAGCACCTCAGCAGAGAGCTTGGCGTGTCGCGAACCGCAATCTGGAAGCACATAACTGCTTTAAGAAATGACGGTTATCACATTGAAGCCGTCCCATCGCGCGGTTACCGGCTTGTTTCTTCGCCTGACAGTATCGATCCGCTTGAAGTGAATGCCCGGTTGGTGAGCACAAAAGTGGGAAGACGGCTCGAATTCATGAAGGTAACCGCCTCAACCAATGCCGATGCCTTTAAATTGGCAGAGGACGGGGCCGTTGAGGGGACTGTTGTTCTGGCAGACGCCCAGACCGGTGGCAAGGGACGAAGAGGAAGGGTTTGGGCTTCTCCCGCCGGAGTCAACCTGTACTGTTCTATCGTACTGCGCCCGGCCATCATGCCACACGAGGCGCCGCAGCTGACGTTTCTCTCAGCAGTAGCGGTTGCACGGGCAATTGAACAGACAACGAAGCTCACCCCGGAAATCAAATGGCCCAACGACCTTCTTATCGATGGCAAAAAAGTGGCTGGTCTGTTAAATGAAATGAGCGCCGAAACGGACGGCATCAACTTCGTTATTCTGGGCATCGGCGTCAACCTGAATATGACTTCAAGCGAGTTTCCGGACGACCTGCGCCAGCCGGCGACTTCACTTTTTCTGGAGTCCGGAGCGCGGGTTGACCGTTTGTTATTCACCAGCACCCTGTTAAATGAGCTGGACAAGCTGTACGCTGACTTTCTGATCCACGGATTCGGGCCGGTACGCGAAGAATGGCAAAGGCGCTGTAACGCCAACGGGCGACAGGTACTTGTCAGCGACTCGGGAACTGAATGTACCGGTGGTCAGTTTATTGGCATTGATTCGGATGGAGCGATGCTGCTTCGGACCGAAGATACCATAATGCACCGAATCACCTGCGGGGATGTGAGGGTAATCTGAATGCTTCTGGTTATTGACGTCGGTAACAGCAATATAGTACTTGGAGTGTATAACGGCACACTGCTTGTCCGCAGTTGGCGCATTTCAACCGACAAGTCCCGCACGTCCGATGAATATGCCGTGCTTCTGCACAGCCTGTTTGGTCAGGCCGGATTCGGCTTTTCCGAGGTTAAAGCTGCCATTATCTCCTCAGTCGTTCCACCACTGACCGGAGTTATGGAAGCGATTTCCCACGATTTTTTCAATCTGACTCCTTATGTCGTTGGACCGGGAATCAAAACCGGAATGCCGATCCATTATGATAATCCCCGCGAAGTTGGCGCCGACCGGATTGTGAACGCTGTCGCCGGCTATGAAAAGCATAAATGCCCGTTGGTAATTGTCGATTTCGGAACAGCCACAACTTTTGATTATGTAAATCGCAAAGGGGAATATTGCGGCGGCGCCATTGCTCCCGGCCTTGCAATTTCGGTTGAGGCACTCTTTCAACGGGCAAGTAAACTGCCGAGAATAGATATCATAAAACCACCCCACGTGATTGCTAAAAATACCGTTAATTCCATGCAGGCCGGTATTTTTTTCGGCTACGTCGGACTGGTTGACGGGATTGTGGAACGTATCCGGAACGAATCCAATGAGGACTTCCGGGTAATAGCTACCGGAGGATTGGCCGGCCTGATTGCTCCGGAATCGAAAACAATTGACGAAGTGGACGAAAACCTTACCCTTGATGGCTTGCGCATACTGTACGAACGAAACCGCTGATTGATAGTACCCGATGGGTCGCACCGAAAGTGAACGTTTGAGTTGGCTGGAATGAAATTCATATTGCACACAAGGAGGCAGTTCTATGGGACAGTTTGAAACCAGCAAGATCCGTAACCTGGGCATCGTCGCGCACGGTGGTGCCGGTAAAACATCTCTTTCCGAAGCAATCCTGTTTGACACCGGGATGATCGACCGGCTTGGTCGGGTCGATGACGGCACGTCAACCATGGATTTCGAACCGGAAGAAATCAAACGGAAAATATCAATCACTTCTGCCCTTGACCACTGTGAGTGGAAGGGGCATTCCATCCACATCGTAGATACCCCCGGTTACGGCAATTTCATCGCCGACACCCGTGCCTGCATGCGTACACTCGACTGTGCCGTTGTTATTCTCTCGGCAATATCAGGGGTCAAGGCACAGACTGAGGAAATCTGGAACTGGGCAAATGAATTTGAAATTCCGCGCATCGCTTTTGTCAACAAGCTTGACCGGGAACGGGCCAGCTTCCTGAGAGCCATCGATGATATGGAAAAGATGCTGGGAGCACGGGGCGTCGCAATCCAGATGCCGATCGGCGTAGAGTTGGATTTTAATGGCGTTATCGATCTGATAACAATGAAAGCCTGCTTTTATGCAAAAGATGGATCGGGAAAATTCACCGAGGGAGCCATCCCCGCTGAGTACGCAGATGAGGCCGCTCGTTTGCGCGAGCAGATGGTTGAGACTGTTGCCGAAGCATATGATGCCCTTACTGAAAAATACCTTGAAAACGGCGACCTTACCGAAGAAGAAATTATTGACGGCTTGCGGGTTGGCACAATGCGCAATACCTTCACTGCTGTCCTCTGTGGTGCGGCCACTGCCAATATCGGCGTTGCTCATTTATTGGATGCAGTATGCGCATACCTCCCCTCCCCGCTGGATCGAACCAAGGCGGTCGGAATTCATCCCAAAACCGAAGCAATAATCGAGCGCGCCCCGGATGAGAAAGAGCCGTTTTCAGCACTTGTTTTCAAGACTACCTCTGACCCGTACACCGGAAAAATAACCATTTTCAGAGTGTATTCAGGGGTTCTCAATTCCGATTCGACAATATTCAACTCAACAAAGGGAGTCGAGGAGCGAATCGGCCAGATCTATGAACTGGAAGGAAAAAAACAGCACCCCATCAAACAGGCCGTTGCGGGAGATATCGTTGCCGTTGCCAAACTCAAAGAGACCATCACCGGCGACACTCTCTGTGACCCGGCCAAACCGATCATCTTCGAACCGGCCAAACAGCTTCTCCCGGTAATATCATACGCAATTGAGCCCAAGACCAAAGCCGATGAGGACAAGATTCATAACGCACTGCACCGCATGATCGAGGAAGAGCCGACGCTGGAATCACACCGCGATACTCAAACCAAGGAATTTATTATTTCCGGGATGGGACAGGTTCATCTAGAAGTAATTGTCGAAAAGATGAAGCGGAAGTTCGGGGTTGAAGTTTTACTTAAAACACCGAAAGTGCCCTATTTCGAGACAATCAGGGGAACGGCCAAAGTACAGGGCAAATACAAGAAGCAATCAGGCGGACGTGGTCAGTATGGTGACTGCTGGATTGAAATGTCTCCGACCGGTCGCGGCGATGGATATATTTTTGAAGATAAGGTGGTCGGTGGGGTTATCCCACGCCAGTACATCCCGGCTGTTGATAAAGGTATTCAGGAAGCAAGTGTGGACGGCTTTCTGGCCGGATATCCGGTGGTCGATTTCAAAGTTGCCCTCTATGACGGGTCATTCCACACCGTTGACTCTTCCGAAATGGCCTTTAAAGTTGCCGGTTCAATGGCCTTCAAGAAGGCGATGGAGCTCTGCAAACCGGTGCTGCTTGAACCTATCGTAAACATGAAAATTACCGTGCCTGACGATAATATGGGTGATGTCATCGGCGATCTCAACTCCCGTCGAGGCAAGGTGGTCGGCGTGGAACCCAAAGCGAATTCACAGATAATCCGTGCTATCGTGCCGATGTCTGAAGTTCTCGCCTATTCCAATGACTTGAAATCCATGACAAGCGACAGAGGACTGTTCAGCATAGAGTTTTCCCATTATGAAGAGGTTCCCTCACATCTTTCCCAAAAAGTTGTGGCTGACTCTCTCGCAGAAAAGAAGGAATAGTAGTAATTATCACTGAACCGTAATGGAGGTTTTTCATGGATTTCAAGTTCAGCAAGGACTCGGGTGATATTGAACCGAAGGACGCGCCCAACGAAAAAAAGACGCAAAAATCATCTCTTGTTCTTCTGCTGATTCTTCTCGGCGGCTTTGCGTACCTCTATTTTTTCACCAACCTGATACGAAATCAGGAACCGCAAAAACCGGCTGAAGCGCCTGCCCCTGTACAGAAGGCGGTCAAAATGCCGCTGCCGCCCCGTTCAGGTGAGCCGGCAGGACAAATGCCGGTAAAGCCTAACGCTCCGAAAGCGGCTGTCCCTGCCTCTGTTGCAGTGGCAACTCCGGCTGACAAGTCAGGTGCAACCGCAGCAAAACCCGCACCTAAACCTGCTCCGGCTCCGCCTGCATCTCCGGTTCCTGCTCCGACAAAGTCCAATGTAGAACCAAAGAAGGTTGAGGTGGCAAAGACTACTGATAAAAAACCGCAACCGGTGGCCGCCGTAAACAAAAAGGCTGATAATGCGCCTGCACCAAAAGTGGCAGATAAAAAACCTGCCATGGCAGATACAAAGAAGGCCGCCGATAAAAAAGCGCTTTCCGCCGGATCTGCAAAACCTGCAGCAAGTTCAAAAACGAAAAAGGCTGCTACTGGCCCGTGGTCTCTCACTGTCGGGAATTATGTTATTGAAGAAGCCCTGTCCGCTGATATGGGGCGTGTGCGTAAAGCCGGCTTTGAACCGATTATAAAACCTTCCGCCCGAAAAAAATCGGCAATGCATCGGCTGTTAGTATCGGAATTCAATGATCGGCCCTCCGCCAGCATAGAACTGAATAAGCTTAAACACTCCACCTCAGACGCATTTATTATTGAACAAAAGGGGAAATTCTCCGTATTTGCCGGGTCATACGTAAATAACGCAGCAGCAAACACTGAAAAAGACAGGTTGAAGGCCGTCGGTTTTTCTGTGACCGTTAAACGTGTTGACGTTGCCATCCCCACTCAAAGTCTCACTGTGGGGCCATTTGCCAGCAAGAAAGCTGCCGATGCTGCCTTAAGCAAATTAAGAGCCGCTGGTATTAACGCAACGCTTTCACCGAAATAACCCCGCAATGGCCGAAAAAACTAAATTAACCATATCAGCAACTGTGGCGGAGTACGTCCGACCGGGAACTCCGCCGGAAGTCAGACTGAGTGGTTGCTCTGCAGCAGAAAGCATGCCGACAGCTGACCGATTGATGCTCCTGTTCTGCCTCTCAAAGGACAAAGAGCCATCTATCCGCCTGGCGGCTGTATCAAACCTTGAAAAGATACCGACTGACACAATCAGAGAGTACTTGGATTGCTCTAATCCTCACCCCCTTGTTCTCGATGCATTGGCGCTGATCTGCCGGAATTATCAGGCGGCATGCCTGTCAGAGCTGCCTCTTGTTCTCGCTGAAGAAGATGGGCCTGACGACTTGCCGAATGAAGCTGACGAGGACACTGAATTTACCGAAGACGAATTCGTCAATGAAGAAGCCGAACAGTTTGTCAGTAAATTTAAAATTGCCCAGAATATGGGTATTGCCGAAAAGATCAAGATGGCACTTTCCGGCGATAAAGAATGGCGGGCAATTCTTGTAAAGGATTCAAACAAACTCGTATCCGGCAGTGTCATAAAGAATCCACGCATCACTGATTCCGAGATATTGACGCTCGTGAAATCAGGCATTCAGAACGATGAGATTATGCGACTAATCTGTGCTAATAAGGAATGGATTAAAGTTTATTCCATCAGAAAAGCACTTATTGAGAATAACCGGACACCGGTCCAGAATGCCATGAGATATCTGGGTACAATGGGTGAAAAGGATCTGGCAGCATTTGCAAAAAGCAAAAACATCCCTTCAGTTATTGCAACACTGGCAAAACGACTTTTGTTGAACAAGAAAAAATAGGGTTTCCAGAGGTTCAACGTGGCACTTGTGAATCATGCAAAAAAAGAAATCAATGCCAAGATCGTCTATTACGGTCCGGCAGGATGCGGTAAAAACAGTGCCCTTACCTATATCTACTCCAGGATAAAACCATCCTTGCGCGGGGAATTAAAAAACATCCCCTCCGGCACTGACAATCTGCTGTTCTTTGATTTCAGCCCGTTTGAAGCTCCGTTGCAAAACGGTTATCGTGTGCGTCTGCATGTCTATACGCTTACCGGAATTGTTACCAATCCGGCAACCTGGAAAATGACACTCAAGGGTGCAGATGGCATAGTTATTATGGCGACTCCTGATCTTACGAGAATTGCAGAAACCCGGGAATGTATATCGCAATTGAGAGAATTTCTCTCTGCGTATGGGGTCAGCCTTAATGAGACTCCCGCTGTTCTGCAATTAAACAGCGCTACCCACGAAAACGGGTCCAGCGAGGTAACAGGGATCGCTGCCTCGCTGGACCTTGCCATGTTGCCGCTGCACTGTTCTAACACCTCAAGTGGCGAAGGTCTTCTCGACCCTTTGACAGCGCTTTTCCGTCAGGTCATTGAGAGGGTTACACCTGAAAATAACCAATCAGAAGTAAGCATTGATCAAAACCTGCCGCCATTAGATGCAGAGCCGGAAGAGGAGCTGGCAGCAAATTACGTTTCCATGTTGCATTCCGAGGATTCACCGCAGATTTCCCTGTTATCACAGGAGATCGCTTACAGTGGCAAGAATATTCGTATCCCGTTTGAAATCGCACAGGGTGCCGCAGTTCGCACACTGGTTGTGACAGTAAACGTTGAACTGGAATAATAACCGATACGCATAATATGAAGCAGCCTGACGCTGAACATCTTTCGGTACAGGTAAAATCACGAGTGCCTTGTATACGTATCTATTCCGTGCTATAAGCAACTAAACTGATTCACATTATTGGAGGCTGGATAATGGCAATTATTACCGTATCGCGCGAAATGGGCACTGGAGCCTATCAGATTGCTTCTGAAGTCGCCCAAAAGCTCAAATATACCCTTATAGACGGTCCAAAGATCAAATCGCTTGCATCAAAATACGGCCTGACTCCCGAATCACTGCAAATGGTAGATGAAAAACCACCTTCCTATGTCACGGCAGAAGACCGCAAACGGGCTGCCGCCCTCAATGCAATTGAACTGATAATTCTTGATCTTGCCCGCAAGGGAAATGTAGTCATTTACGGCCGGGGTGGCCAGGATTTATTGAAGGATTGTAAAAGCATCCTCCGCCTCAGATTTATTGCCGACTTTGAAGAACGTGTTGAGAGGTTTGCCGAGCGGGAGTGGATTGATCCTGATATGGCACGTTCATTAATACGCCGCAGTGACCACCAACGGGGAGGATTCATTCATTTCTATTTCGACCGTGACTGGCAAGATCCGAATAATTACGACCTTGTTTTCAACACCTCCCGTCTTTCTGAATCAACTATTGTTGATTGCATTCTGGCAACAGCAAAAGAACCGGCCCTGAAAGATAATGACAAATCTGCAGCAACAATAATCGACAACGTTATTCTATCCAAGAAGATAGAAACTGCCCTCCTGAATTCACCTGTTCTTGAGGATTATCGGCCATTTACTCTTTCAATCAACAAGGGAGTAGTGTCCATCAGTGGCTATATAGTATCGGAAAATCAAAAAAATGCTGCGATTGAGATTGTAAAATCAGTCAAAGGAGTAGTGTCGGTTATTGAGGATATTCATGTAGTTGACTATAAAGCGTATAAAGAGAAGATGTAAAATAAGCTGCTGAGGCTTTTGAATGCAAAAAACCCGCTAAGTCCTTATCACGGATTTAGCGGGTTTTTGAATTTCAGCAATGTAAAAAGATTTGGGGAGGAGTTTACAACTGATTATCTTGCTACCGGCACTACACCAATCAAACTGATGCCATATTTGGGATGTGTGACGGCGTGCGTATTGGGGAATCTGGCGAAGAGCCACCCTTGAAAAACAAGAGTGCCGTTTTCGCTTATTCTAACTTTTGCTCCAGGGTTCAGAAGATCATTGGAGGAGGTCGTGATCGTCATTCCTTCCATAATGAATGCGGGCAGGAACGCATCAACGATTATGATGAGTGAAGAAGAAGGCACCTTATATATCGAACCAATGGGAACAACGTAAATGTTTTCGGTCCCGCGGGATTTATCGATAACAGCCAGCTTTATGGCCTTCCAGCGACGCATAACTTCAGGGGGAACAACAACTGCCTTTTCTATAGCGGTAGAATGGGATGCGCTTGACCTGAAGTCATTCGGAAGCATTGCGGCATTGACACGGCAGACCGTCAGAACACCCACGCCAAAAAAAACATATGCAAACAGCATGAATATTCGAGAATGAATCAATGGGGTATCCGATGAAATAGTGGCGGAGAGAGAGGGATTCGAACCCTCGATACCGGTTTCCCAGTATACTCGCTTAGCAGGCGAGCGCCTTCGACCTACTCGGCCATCTCTCCGTGTTGACAACATTCGTTCACAGCGGGATTTGATACCTACCACGCCCCACAAAATAAATCAAGCCCAAAGAGAAACGCACACGAAATCAGCCTTACCGTCGGCCTGCAATCCATACAAGTTTATTGTCCAAATTCCGGGCACACATACCACGTTCGAGTAACGCTATTTTCCTTTTTTTAAATCGACAAGAATCAGCTTGGCTACGGCTTTGAGCGTTTCAAAAACCCCCTCGCCAGTTGTAGCGCACGCTTCAAATTCAGGAACATTCGTAGGATTCAGTTCGCGACGCAACTCTTCAACTGACATGGCACCCGGCAAATCGCGTTTGTTGTACTGAATGATGTACGGCAATTTATCCAGATCATAGCCTTGTTCCTTGAGGTTGATCCTCAAATTTTCAAGCGACTCAATATTCGCGTCAATGCGTTCTTCTTGAGAATCCGCGACAAAAACAACGCCATCGACACCCTTTAAAATCAGCTTTCTCGATGCGTCATAGAAAACCTGCCCCGGAACGGTGTACAAATGAAAACGTGTCTTAAACCCGCGGATTTCACCCAACGAAAGCGGCAAAAAGTCAAAAAACAACGTCCGCTCCGTCTCAGTTGCAAGGCTTATCATTTTGCCCTTTGCATCCTCTGCGGTCTTTTGGTAGACATATTGAAGATTAGTCGTTTTTCCGCACAGACCAGGACCGTAATAAACTATTTTACAATTTATCTCACGAGAAGCATAGTTGATGAATGACATCTTTGGCTTTCCCTGTAATTACCTGGTTAAGTTAGAAGATAGGAAAATCGTGGACATATCCGTTCGCAACAATCGGCACATTCTATGACCAGCGTCAGCTGAAAAGATTATCGATGTCATCATCAGTGATTTCGGCAAAAGGAAAGTCGGAAGAGCCACGCTTCTCGCGTTCTTCCGACTTTTTCATCAAATTCTCGAAAATGGTTGAAAGTTCTTCGGATGACTTTTTAACGCGCAGCCTTACGAGACCCAGAGATGATCTGTTGTCGAACAGAACCACAAGAATGACCCTGCCACCAACAATCGAAATGTGAAGATTATCCTTTTCGCCTTCATGGAAGAGGATAGAAAATTCCTTCTCGCCAATCAACTTGGCAAGTCCACCGGTGGCAGCTATATTTCCAGCTGTCAGTGAAGCAAGCGACGTGGTGTCAAAACGCTCCGTTTCTCCAACCCCGGAGATGAGCTGCCCATTTTTATCAACAAGAAAAATCACCGTAGCGTTGGCTTCCTTAAGCAAACGACCGATTACTTCATTGATTTCCTGAAACTCCTCGTCATACATGACCAGCGTTGGATTGGACATGCCCTATCTCCCTGCCAGTTGGCAATAGCATCTTCATATCTTTAAATTAAACAAATCATTATGCTTTATATCAAACCTCCTACCTGCTTTCAAGCTTATTCAGCGCATTCAATCATGATTACGGAAGTAATCCGCCGTTTGCTTTACGAAGCCGCCTGTGATAATCTCCCCCCTTCGTTAAAACACGCATCAAAGATTCCATCCGGAAGGCATACATTATGGAACTGAGCTTTTCAAAAAGCAACGAACCGATAGACAATCTTATTACCAGACTGGTTGAAGAAACCGGCGGCATCTTTCATCCGGCAGTCATTAAGGAAATGATTCTTGCAACACTTAAAATCGGCCAGGAAGTTGATTATTTGGCTGATTTGAAGCTGATCAACCGCACTCTTCGTGAAATGCGTTATACAGCAAAAGTTTTTGGCCCGTATCGTCATCGTAAGAAAGTCACCATTTTTGGCTCGGCACGCACTGAAGAAACTGATGAAATGTACAAAAAATGTGTCCGGTTCAGTCGCCGTCTCGCAGACAACAATTATATGGTAATCACGGGGGGCGGCCCCGGAATCATGCAGGCAGGCAATGAGGGTGCTGGCAGCGAAAACTCTTTTGCAGTAAACATTAGACTCCCTTTCGAGCAGAAACCAAACCCGGTCATGTACCGCAATCCCCGTTTGGTTACCTATAAATATTTTTTCAACCGCAAAGTTGCTTTTGTTAAAGAGGCTGACGCGATTGTCGTCTTTCCGGGAGGTTTTGGAACGCTTGACGAAGCAATGGAAGTTTTCACACTGATTCAGACCGGCAAAACGTCTCCCAAACCGTTGATTCTGATGGATGATCAGGATGGCTACTGGGAGCGTTTTTTTGATTTTATCAAGGAGAGTCTTCTGGTGAAGGGTTTTATTTCGGGAGAGGACTTCTCACTCTTTACCATTACCAGAAATGAAGAAGAGGCGCTTCAGGTTATCAATACCTTCTATGGAATTTATCACTCGCTTCGCTTTATTGAAAACAGATTAGTGATACGACTGCAGCAAACACTTACTGAAGAACAGATTGCAACACTGACCAAAGAATTTCCCGAGCTTATCAAAGAAGGCGACGAGATCCGCAGTTGCATGGCGTTCCCGGAGGAGATGGATGAACCGGATCTTGCTCATCTGCCACGTATTTCACTGCTATTCTCTCACCACCATTACGGGCTTCTCATTGCCTTCATTAACCGTATCAACTCTTTTTTGTGAACGGAAACATAGAACAGAATACATGCATATCATAACCCACCGCCTGCTTCGTTGACAACTTCGGGCGCTTGACGATATACTCGCGCAATTAAACACAATCCGGGACAACATGCAGGATCTTAAGCACTTATCACAAAAGAAGACGCTTCCCGTTTCCAGACTTTTAGGGTCCGGCTCCGGAAACAGGCGACGCAAACCGGATGGTGAACCTGTTCGGACAAGGCTGGCAGTTCCATCGGGGAAATATCTTCGGCGGCTGAAGCTGTCGTTGCTGTTCGTTGCCATTGTACTGGCACTTGCACCGCTTTGCTTTATGGCGCTACGCCAGACCAAATCGGCCCATTCACATATCAAGGCCTGGATTGCATCTTTCGCGGCAACCGCACCAAAACCGGCTGAAGCGGCCAAACCGCCTGTTGTGACATCAAAATTCGAGGCTGTCAGCGATCTGCTTTCAACCACGGAAATCAATGGTTCCCGCGTATCTGCCCGGACTCCCGAAGGACTGGAGCATATCTACACCATACAAGGGGATCTGCAACGGAGAGTTCATGACTTTCTGGCAAAAAACGAGGTACCCTACGGCGTTTTTGTCGCCATTGAGCCGTCAACAGGCCGCATTCTCGGCATGACCGCCTATTCATCAATTGACCCGGCCTGGGCACGACGTTCAATGTACGATCTGTATCCAATGGCCTCACTGTTCAAAATTATTACCGCTTCAGCAGCCCTTGAAAACCATAAGATCACCCCTGAATCCGTGATCGAATTTCGCGGTAATGCCTATTCCGAAAACCCGCGCTACTGGGACATAAACCCACGCGGCAGAAACAACCGGCTGGATGCAACATACGCCATGGGAAAATCGATTAACCCTGTTTACGGGCGTGTGGCAAGCGACATCGCCGGCAAGACGTCCGTGATGGAATCCGTTTCCCGTTTCGGTTTCAACCAGGAGTTACTGCCGGGCACACCGGCCAAACCGAGTCAGGCTGCCGCACCTGTCAGCAACCATGGCTTACGGCTTATGGGAGCGGGACTTGATCATGAGGTGAAAATTTCTCCGCTGCACGCTGCGGTAATCATGTCGGCAATAGCCAATGGCGGGAAAATGATGGCACCAGGACTGACGAGCAGTATTATCGACGCTCAGGGAACAGAACAAGAGACCTTTGCACCACGTGAACTGCGACGACTGGTTACACCTGAGACATCGGCATCATTAACAAAAATGCTTTCCAGCACTGTACTGACCGGTACGTCACGAAAGGCATTTCATGACCGACGCGGCCGACCGCTGCTGGATGTTTCAATTGCGGCCAAGACGGGGTCTATAAACGGGACTGACCCCAAGGGTCACTACTCATGGTTTGCGGCTTTCGCACCGATTCAGAATCCCCAAATCGCACTGGTCGCGCTGGTTATAAACCCGGACAAATGGAAGGTCAAAGCATCGCAGGTTGGAGTGCAGGCACTGGAAGAGTTTTTCAAGAAGCAGTAGGATTGGTGGAATAGGTCAGCAAACGCATCTCTCCATCGAGCATTTCACCATATGTGAACTGTTCCATCCAGTCGCCAAGCGACAGGACAGAGAAACCGGTTTCCGGGACATCTTCTCGCAAAGCAAGATGAAAATGGCCGGTGACCAGCCCTTCACACCCTTGATTGTGGAGTGAATCGGCAAAATCAAGAAGAATCCGGCGATAGTCCCATCGAGCCAATTTTGCACTGTACCCGGCTTGACTCCGTTTCTGCAGACGCTCTTTTATTTTTTGTGCCCATGACGGAGGGAAATGCCTGACACTGGCTGCGACAAGGCGTGAACGCAGAAGAAGTCTCAGTAGGCGGTAGAACCTGTCTTCCTTGTTGATTTGATCACCATGACAGATATATAGCCGCTTACCTTGAATGCATTCGATAGCGGGCCCGGTGTGAATTTCGGCATTCAGGCGCTGC
>JANXZX010000010.1 GCA_025355325.1 Geobacteraceae bacterium | reverse complement strand
GCTTGTACGGTTTCTGGATGAAGCCGGCCAATCCCCTGCCCACGAACTTTTGAGTGACTTCCTGCTCGTTGTAGCCGCTGGACATGATCACCTTTACATCGGGCTTCAATTTTTTGAGCTCACGGAAGCACTGCTCGCCATCCATATGCGGCATGGTCAAGTCCAGAATCACCACGGCAATGTCGGGGGTTGCCTTGAACAGCTCCAGCGCCTCTTTGCCATCGTTAACCGTTATGGGTGTAAAACCCAGTTCCCTGAGCATTGCAGAACCGATGCCCCGCACAGTCTCCTCGTCATCAACGAGCAGTACGTTTCCTTCGCCTTTCCAACCGTCATGGCCGGTTTCGTCGTAGAAAATGTCGGCCGGCCTGCCACAGGCGGGGAGCAGTACTTTGAAGGTGGTGCCTTTATTTAGTTCGCTATATACCTTGATGGCTCCCTTGTGCCCTCGGATGATGCCGAGCACTGCGGCCATACCCAGACCACGGCCGGTAAACTTGGTGGTGAAGAAGGGGTCAAATATTTTACCCAGTGTTTCTTTGTCCATGCCACAGCCGGTGTCGGCTATTTCCAGATAGATGTACAGCCCCTCGTGTATGTTGTCATCCAGCCAGACATTCTTCAGATAGCTCTCGTCGCAGTCCATGCAACCGGTAGAGATGGCAATTACCCCGCTCTTGTCGCCGATAGCCTCTGATGCGTTAATAACCAGATTCATGATAATCTGGCGCATCTGGGTAGCATCGGCCTCAACCGGCGGAAGTGAAGGGGTGAGGTTGAGGCGCAGCACCGCCTTTTTAGAAATGGATACTTCCAGCATATGGAGCATCTCTTCAACTAGATTGTTCATATCCAGGGGCTCAACTACGAACCTTCCCTTGCCAGAGTAGGCCAGCATCTGCTTGGCCAGATCAGCAGCACGTGCCGACGCCTGTTCGATGCTGCGCAGGTTCTCGGTAGCGGGTGATTCTTTGTTGATGCTAATTATTGCGAGCTCTGCGTTGCCCATGATGGTCATCAGGATGTTGTTGAAGTCATGGGCAATGCCACCGGCCAGTACCCCCAGGCTCTCCAGCTTCTGGGTGTGGAGCAGCTTTTTCTCCATCCCGAGCCGTTCCTCTTCGGCCTGTTTGCGGCCGGTAATATCATTGAATACCACAAGTAAGCTGTCCTCAATCGGCATGCCGGAAATCTCGACAATCTTTTTTGTACCGTCCTTGCAGGTTACCGGATACTCGACCTGTGGCAACGGCGTACCGGTCTGCTTTGACTGATCAAGTGTCGCACTCCACTGTCGTTCGACCTCAGTGCGGAGCTTTTCGTCCGGATAAGCCCGCATCATCCAATCGGCCACGGTTGGTATGTCTTCAGGCCGATAGCCGAAGATTTGCGTGAAGCGGCTGTTTAGATAAGTTACGGCACCGTTTTCCGCCGATATGCTGATCGGCATCGGCGCCAGGTCCAAAAGCGTCCGGTATTTTTTTTCGTTTTCACCGGCTTCCATGCGCGCCGTGGTCAAACGGCGATTTGTGACGGCAAGGAACAGCGCCAGAATGATTACGATAATAGCGGCGATGCTGGAGGACACAATAAACAGGCTGTAGCGTTTCAGAACATCACCGGCGGAAAAGGCAGGTACGGCATCGTACGGTGGAAGTCTCAGCTCCCTCAGCAGCTCCTCTACCGGTTCATAACTGGCTGGAACGGTGAAGCCATATATGCCGCCTTTGTTTGTGGCGGAGATGTCCGGCGGTTCCATGCCGAGCAACGCCGATGCGACCTTACGGGCAAAATCTTCCTTTACATGGGGGAGCGAGAGAAATGGCCATTGAGGATAGAGCCGGGTAGAAATAGCAAAGGGAAAGTCTGCCAACTCCTGCTTGTTAATGATTTTAATGCGGCCCGGATCAAGCCGCTTTTCGGCAACCATTGTTTCTATCACGCCGGTGCGCACAAACCCGGCATCGGCACGTCCTTCAAGTACGGCGGCAATTGTCTGGTCATGTGGCACACCCGTCGCCAGGATTTTTTGATTATCAGTTAACCGGACACCGCTCCGGGCAAGCTCATACGCCTGTGCCTGATAGCCACCCAGGGAACTGCGGTCAACTACGGCTATTTTCCTGTTTTTCAGGTCTTTCAGTACGTTTATGTCATTCCGGTCATTCCGGGTGAAAATGACACCGCCAAAAGCATAAAGAGGTTTGTTTTTCTCCTGTTCCACAACGGTTGCCAGGACTCCCGACAAGCCCATTTTCTCCCGAAACTGGACGTAATAACCCGGATTGACAATGGCAAAATCAAGACGGTTATTATTTAACGCCTCTTCCAATTCCGGATAGGTGAGGGGGAGTATCTGCACCTCCATGCCGGGGAGGGAGTGGCGCAGATGGTCTGTCAGAGGCTGCCATTGAACGGCGCTGTCCTGTTTCGGTCGAAAGGCCAGAACCCCGATGGTAATCTTTCCGTTCGGGGCGGCGCCAGCCGGAATTCCTGACAGGAAAACGCACATCAGGGTAATGATGGCAGCCCATAAATGGATAATGCGACTCATAATAATTCGCCGGTGGGTATATATTTGTCGGAGCAGATGTTGGCCAGGCCACTATCCTGTTTCAGCAGCCCCGCCTTGAGCATCAAGCCGGTGAGGGTGCGGGCGGCGGTAATTATTCTGGGGTCAGAACCGCCCAGGTATGCCAGATTGGTTCGGGTGTCAGGCAGTTCCAGACCCCTGAAGGCATCCAGAACATTTTGGGCCGGGATGCCGAGGCGTGGAGCAATTCTATGCACCGTATCCTGCCGGTTGGCCTTTAAATGGTGAAGCCCTTTGAAATGTCCCAGAGCCAATTGTTCAAGTGCCTTGGAACGATTGTTCAGCACACTTGTTTTGACGGCCAGGACATCGAGAATGATGCCTGGTACACTGAAACTGTCAAATATCCGGTGAGCTCCGGCGGCCTCAATTTTCGTAAGTTCAGGTTCGTAGGTAATGACGGCATCCAGCCGTTCCTCTTTCCATGCCTGTGCGTGATGGTCGGGAGTCAGCGGTACTTTAGTTACGGACTCCGCCGCTAATCCACCAGCCTCAAGCAGCTTGTACAGCATCAGCTCTCCGAGGGCTGAATGTTCAAAGCCGATTCGTTTGCCTGCCAGATCGGCAGGTTTATTGATGCCGGGGCGTGCCAGTACGGCATCAGCACCTGCAGAGACGTCAAACACCAGTACAACGGTAAGAGGTATACCGTCCCCCCGGACACGCAGCACTTCGTCAAGGGTCAGGGCGGCACCATCGGCCTTGCCGGACTTAAGTGCAGTAATGGAGTCCGTGGCGCTGCCGGTCTCAAGAAGGGTCAGCCCTTTCTGCGGCAACCACCCCTCGCGGCGGGCCAGAAACATGAATTCGTAACCGGGCCAGACATGACTGGCTATGGTGATGGGATTTTCAGTGTGGAAACAGCCTGGCAGGAACGGTACGAGGATACTGCTGCCCAATGCGGTAATAAACCGGCGGCGTGAGATGTCCAACGGTTTCCCCTCTCTGTTCTCGTGATTTAAACGTATACGATAATATACGGGAACAACAATATTGCAATAGCTGATTAAACGGGCTATGAGGAAAAATGTCGATTCACAGTTTCGTAACGGCGTTAATAGATACAAAAGCTCCCAACCGGCACGGTGCTTGTGGTATATACAAATGAAGTATGAAAGTGGAATAAAAATCTGAGAGGTTATTACGTATGCCGCGTATGGCGATATTTTCCCGTAAGGTGATACTTGTCGGGGTTGTGCTGCTGGTTCTGATTGCAGTCGGCGGTGCGAAACTGCGGGGAAAAGTTGTTACCGGTTTTCCGGCTGAACGGCGGGATCTGCTGCAGACGGTTGTCACCACCGGTCGTGTCACCTCACTGGCACGGGTTGATGTGGGAAGTCAGGTACTCGGTTCGGTTGCTGTGGTACGGGTGGATTCCGGTGATCGAGTGAAAGCCGGGCAGGTGTTGATACAGCTGCGGGATGACGAGGCACGGGCTTCGCTGGATCAGGCATTGGGAGTTGTGCGTGAACTTGAGGAACGCCTGAAGCAGATCGGTACGGTTGATGGGCCGGTCAGCAAGCAGCGGGTTGGAGAAGCGGAGGCAACACTCCGTCAGGCCAGCAGCAACTACGAGCGGGTTAAAAAACTGCATGATGCCGGTATCGCCAGTCGAGCCGATCTTGATGAGGCGATTCGGTCACGGGACGTGGCTGCCGGTGTAGTTGAACGGGAGCGGCTCCAGTTGAGTAACAGTCGTCCACAGGGGAGCGATATAAAACTGGCGGAAGCGCGGCTCAACCAGGCGAGGGCTGCTGTCGCGGCTGCCCGGGAGCGCCTTGCCCATACTGTTATTACGGCCCCCGGCGATGGTATGGTGATCGGCCGGAAAGTTGAAGCCGGCGATGTCGTCCAGCCGGGCGTCTCGCTGCTGGTGCTGTCGCAAAACGGCCGCACCCGGATCACCGCCCAGATCGACGAGAAGAATCTTGGCCTTTTGCGGGTCGGGCAGGCGGCTATTGCTTCGGCGGACGCTTATCCGGACAAATCGTTTCCGACCCGGCTGACAACCGTTGTTCCGGCAGTCGATGCGCAACGGGGTACGGTGGAGGCGCGCTTTGACGTCGATAATCCTCCCGCCTATCTCGTCCCGGACATGACGGTATCTGTGGAGATAGAAATAGCCCGGCACCAGAAAGTTTTGAGCATTCCGTCGGACACGGTGCGGGACGCCTCGACGGCTCCCTGGGTGTTGGTTGTTCGCGATGGAAGAGCGGAGCGCCAGAATATCGGTCTCGGCATACGGGGGAGCGGAGCCAGCGAAGTTAAAAGCGGGCTGAAAGAGGGGGAAATGGTACTGCCCGTTTCCGGCAATGCGGCGGTCGGCAGCAGGATTCGCCTGCAGACGGCAGCACCCGAAAAAACATCCGGTGAAAAACGGTAATGCGAATTGAATGGCTGCTGGCGCTTCGTTTTCTGAGAGAGGGACGGGCGCAGACATTTTTCATGCTTGGCGGGGTCACGATGGGGGTAGGGGTTATCGTGTTCCTGACATCCCTTATTACCGGACTGCAGCGCAGTATTATTCAGAAAACGCTCGGAACCCAGGCTCATGTGGTCATGCGGGCTCCCGATGATGAAGCGCGGCGCATTATCAGGCCGACCGACTCTCTCGCTGTTTCCGCCAGCGTTGAACGGCGTGCCCAACGACTGCGATCCATTTTGCAGTGGCAGCAGGTGATGCGCGATCTGGAACAACGGCCCGATGTAACCGCCGTGTCGCCGCTGGTTGCCGGATCTTCGTTCGCCGTGCGCGGGAGTGCCAGCAAATCGGTTGCCCTGATGGGAGTGGAGCCCGAGCGGTACACCAGAATCGTACCGATGTCCACGTTCATGAAAGAGGGAGAGTTTCGCATAACCGCCAATGATGCCGCAATCGGCATGGACCTGGCGCGTGATCTTGGCGCCACTCTCGGTGACAAGATCCGTCTGCAGACGGCTGACGGTCGCGATGAAACCATCACCGTGGTTGGAATATTTGACGTCGGCATCCGCGATCTTAACCACAGGTGGGTTTTTATCACCCTCCGATCGGCTCAGAATCTGCTTGATCTGGTCGGCGGGGTGTCCAGTATCGATGTAACCGTAAATGATCTGTTTAAAGCTGAAACTATCAGCGAACAACTGGCCGGTCAGACCGGTCTGGTTGCCGAGAGTTGGATGAAAACCAATGCCCAGTTGATGGCCGGCCTCCGCTCCCAGAACGCTTCCAGTTTTCTGATTCAGTTTTTTGTCATCATTTCGGTAGCTTTCGGCATTGCCAGTGTCCTGGTGGTGTCGGTTATCCAGAAATCACGCGAAGTCGGGATTCTCCGGGCTATGGGGTGTACGCGCCGGCGGATTCAGCATATTTTTCTTCTTCAGGGTGCCATGGTTGGACTTGTCGGATCCCTGCTCGGCTGCGGTCTGGGAGCCCTGCTGGTGACGTTCTTTGCCAGAACTGCACTCAATCCTGACGGTACTCCCATTTTTCCTGTCGTCCTCGAATCGCGCATGTTTCTGGTGGCGGCGGGTGTGGCAACGATTACCGGCATACTTGCCGCAGCTGCTCCGGCGGTGCGGGCAGCGAAGCTTGATCCTGTGGTGGCGATACGCAATGCCTGATATGACGCGCGAAAAGACAATACTACAGTTGACTGATATCCGTAAGCAATACGGCAGCGATGGCGTCATCACTCAAGTGCTGCACGGGGTTAACCTGTCGTTGCAGGAGGGGGAATTTACCGCACTGATTGGTCCGTCCGGGTCCGGGAAAAGCACCTTGCTGAATATCATCGGCTTGCTGGAGCAGGCGACCAGCGGGTCTCTTCGGATGCAGGAGCGCGAAACCGGAACGCTGTCAGAGGAAGAGCTGACCCGGCTGCGCGGGCGGAGCATCGGCTTTGTATTCCAGTTTCATCATCTGATCCCCTCGTTCACCGCTTTGGAAAATGTGATGATGCCGCTGATGCTGGAAGAGGGGCGTCCAACTCCGGCACAGCGTGAGCGGGCTGCCGGGCTGCTTGCGAGGGTTGGTCTGGCCGACCGGCTGGATTTTAAACCGGCTAAGCTTTCAGGAGGGCAGCAGCAGCGTGTTGCCATTGCCCGCGCACTGGCGACGAACCCGCCGCTGATCCTGGCTGATGAACCGACCGGAAATCTTGATACCGCTGCCGCCGATGAAATATTCAAACTGCTGTATGAAGTTAATCAGGAGTCGGGGACAACGTTTCTGATCGTTACCCACGATCCCCGGCTGGCGAAGCGCTGTTTGAGAGTCATTGAATTGGTAGACGGACGCATTGTGTCGTAATAGCTTTTGTAGAACGTCTATTTCATTTTCGGAGCGTAATCTTTGAAATTGTCGGTTTTATTTATATCCTTCATACTTTTACTGACCATTCTGCCGGTGGCTCATGCTGGTGCAGCAGAATATGGAGATAATGCGCAGAAGGAATGGAAAGTTTCAACCGGCGCGGGACTATTTGTTGCCCCGGCCTTTACCGGCGCGCGATCCTACAGCCTGCTTGCCGTCCCTGATCTGAGGATTGTCTACAAGGATATTTTCTTTACCAATATAAAGGATGGCATCGGCTATGCGCTTGTCCATCAGGATGGCTGGCACGCCGGCCCGGTGGTGTCATACACTTTCCGCCGTTCCGAAAAAGCCGGCGGCTCCATTTTTCAGATTGCGGGCAGTGAAAACAACGCTCTACAGGGGATGGGTGACGTTCCCGGAACGGTTTCCCTCGGAGGGTTTGCCGAATATTCGCTGAAGCGCTACAAATTGCGGCTGCACGTGCAGAAGGGTGTTACCGGTCATGAAGGTCTGGTCGCGGAATTAAAGGCAAGCTATGGCGGGGCACTGAAATTCTACGGTCCGCCGATTATCTATTCCTTCGGCCCGCATATCAAATTCGGCGATTCAAAATATACCAACGCTTATTGGGGTGTAACTTCGGAACAATCGGTTCGCAGCGGTCTCGACCAGTACCATGCTGACGGTGGAATCACCGCTTTCGGCATCGGTGGCTTCGCTATGATACCGCTGACGGACGCTATTTCCATTTCTTTAATTACCGGTTTTGACCGGCTTGGTCCTCCGGTTGCGCATTCTCCGCTGGTCAGGTTTCGGGGTTCGGAAAATCAGGCGATGGGAGGCGTGTTCATCAGTTATGGTTTTTGAAAACGCTGCTCTGATTCTATTATTATTTTTTGTGCGGTAGGAGTAGGATTTTTACGAGGAGTGCACATGACAATTAAACGAATAGCTCTTATCACCCCTCCCTACCATTCCGGCGTTGTCGAATCAGCCGGAACGTGGCTGAATGTCGGCTTTGTCTATATTGCCGGCGCTCTCAGGGCCGCAGGTTACGAGGTCGATTATTACGACGCCATGTCGCTGTGGCACAAATGGCCGGATATTCAGAAGCGGATAGAAGACTTCAGGCCTGATGTTGTCGCTACTACTGCATACACGGCATCAATAGTTGACGGTGTCAAACTGCTGGCTTTTGCCAAGCATATTAATCCTCGAATAGTGACCGTAATCGGCAACGTGCATGCGACGTTCTGCTATGACGAACTCCTGAAGTATGATCGTGCTGCGATTGATTATATCGTGCGGGGCGAGGGGGAAGAAACCCTGCCCGAGCTGTTGACCTGCCTCAATGCCGGTGCTGATCCGAAAAAAGTTCCCGGCGTAGCCTTTTGGCGGGACGGTGGCGTTGTCGTAACTCCCAAGCGTCCGTACATCCAGAACCTTGACTCATTGGCGACTGCCTGGGACTTGGTGGAGTGGCCGATTTACACCTATCGTGCCAAGAATAACGCCCGGTTGGCTATCGTGTCCTCTTCCCGGGGCTGTCAGCAGAAATGTTCATTCTGTTCCCAGCAGCTGTTCTGGTCCCAAACGTGGCGTGCCCGGAGTGCGGAGAACTTTGTTGCGGAACTGGAACTGCTTCATGGCACGTACGGCGTCGAAGTTGCGATGCTTGCGGACGAAATTCCTACATTCGACCGTGAAAGATGGGTACGGATTCTTGATCTGATGATTGAACGCCAGGTGCCGGTCAAACTCCTGATGGAGACGCGGGTAGACGATATAATACGCGATGCTGACATCATGGATAAATACCGTGAAGGAGGTGTCGAACACATTTACGTCGGCGTTGAGGCAGGCAGTCAGGCGACGCTTGACCTGTTCAAGAAGAACACGGAAGTTGCACAATCGAAACAGGCCATTGACTTGATCAACGGCGCCGATATCGTTTCCGAAACTTCCTTCGTGCTCGGCATGCCGGATGATACTCCGGAATCAATTGCCGAGACGGTGGAACTTGCAAAATATTACAACCCGGACATGGGCTTCTTCCTGGCCATAGCACCGTGGCCTTATGCGGAACTCTACCCTGAGTTGGAGCCTTATGTGGCAACCAGAGACTATCGCAAGTACAATCTGGTGGAACCGGTTTTAAAGCCGAAGAACATGACGCTGGAGGAGCTGGAGCGTGAACTGGGAAAGGCCTCCCAGAAATTCTTCATGCACAAATTCCAGCATCTCCATGAACTTACTCCCTGGAAACAGGAATTCATGCTGTCGGTACTCGATCTGCTCATCAATCACTCGTATCTGGCGGGTCAGATGAAGGTGGCCATGAAGGAAGGGGGGAAGGAAATGCCCCGGGAGGTTATGGAGCTGATGCGAACCGTCAAGTCCCATGGCAAGATGGCACAGTATGCTGTGCCCCCGATTCCTTGATTGATCTTTCATCTGCGACCTGCCATCAGCACCCGATGTGCCGGACAAGCGTAAAGAAACGGTCTTATCTCTCAGCGGCGAGTGCCTGCCGAACGGCTTCATCATATGTAGTCAGCAGCATTGGAATAAGGGTGCGAATGGCATGTTCACGACATATTACTTCGTTTTTAAGTCCTTCAATCAGCGGCATTGAAACCGAAGGTGCTATCGGCGTGATAAACCCGACCCAGTAGGACGACAGGCGTGGCGTTAATACCGGTACCGGCAGGATGTACAGTGAACGCCCCCTGATGCGCCCGAAACGCTCCATCATCTCCTTGTAAGTCAACACATCCGGACCGCCGATATCAAACGTCCCACCGGTAGTACGCTCATCCTTCAGACAACCGACCAGATAACTGATGACATCCTTCACGGCGATCGGCTGGCACCGGGTCGTTACCCACCGAGGGGTGATCATGACCGGCAGCCGTTCGACCAGTGCCTTGACCATTTCAAACGAGGCGCCACCTGCACCGATAATAATCGCTGCCCGCAGAAAAGTTGTGGCAAACTTTCCCGACTGAAGGATATCTGCAACTTCCAGACGGCTTTTTAAATGCTCGGAAAGATCATCACCGGTTTCGCCCAGACCACCCAGATAAATGACCCGCCTGACTCCGGCCTTTTCGGCGGCACGGACAAAGTTTTCAGCAGCATCCCGGTCGCGACGTTCAAAACCGGCTCGGCCCCCTGCCATCGCGTGTACCAGGTAGAAAGCGGTGTCGACACCGACCAATAACTTCGGGAGCGTGGCAGGTTCCAGCAGATCACCCTGTACGGTTTCGATTCCATTGCCGAAAGGTTTGCCAGCTTTTCGCACCAGACAGCGGATCTGAACATCTTCAGCGAGAAGCGCTTGCGTCAGAAGGTGGCCGATAAAGCCGTTTGCTCCGGTAACCAGAACTGTTTTTCGATCTGTTCTCATAAGAAAGAGTGTGCCATAATCGGGGCGAAAGAAAAACCGGTAAACTTATTCATTGAGGTTTCCTCCAAGATCATTCATCAGTCTGATAACTGCAAGCTCTTTAGCCTTGGCTTCAACGTCAACCGTCATATCCCGCCTTCGCCAGCAGCCGGGGACATCTCCCGGATCAATGTAGTCGGCATGCGGTTTGGGAGTACCATTTCCCCATCCAGTCCTGGGTGACGAAATGTGGCAGTACTGTTCCCGTCCGACTGTCTTCCAGATAGCACCTGCCCGTTCAGTGGCCTCTTCAATGGTCAGATTGTCCGGGTTGCAGCGATGATGGTGGACATCGTAGACCAGCGGAATGGTGCGCTGTTCGCAGAACGGCAGCAGATCTTCAGGTGTATAGCTGACATCATCGTTTTCAAGCGTCAGGCGATTGCGCACCGCATCGGGCAGGCCATCATACACCTCTCCAAAGCGTTGCAGGGCGGCCTGTTTGTCTCCGTAGACCCCGCCGGCATGAATATTGATCACATCCGCACCGACCGCTTCCGCCAGTGTGGCCTGATAGACCAGCTCCTGAATCGAATTGGCGACCACCGCCGGATGTGGCGATGACAGCACCACAAACTGGTCGGGGTGGAAGCTGAGCCTGATGTGATGCTCAGCTGCGAAAATCCTGCATGTTTCCAGGGATCTGCCGATCACTTCGCCATCCGGCAGTTCATTCATGGAGTAACCCGCCTGCGGGTGGGTCATGCGCGGGAAGAGCGGCGACATGATGCGAAATGCGCCGATGCCGAGCCGCCGCACCGTTTTCAGTGCCAGTTCCAGATTTTGAGTGTTGTGCAGACAGATCTGCGAGAGTTTGACCAGTTGAAGGTCACGGGGAAGGGTTGACAGGTTTTTTACGGTGGTTGTTCTGAATGATACCGCTTCATTTTTAAACAGACAGCAGAGACCGAAACTAAACACTGAACACCTCTTTGATCGCAGGTTATTGCATTTACCGTACTCTATGCTACTCTTTGTACCACATTTCACATTGGCCTAACTGTTTTACTGTGAAAAGATCTCACTCTGCCAACATTATGGAGGAACAATGCCTGAAAATCTATTGATCCCGACGGTTGATCTGAGAATCGGTTCCCTGGAGGAATATAATCGCAGGCAGAAAGAAAAGGCGGCGCAGCAGTATAAGAAACCGAAACCGCGCCCCTGCATCACCATTTCACGAGAATTCGGCTGTGAAGGGTATCCCGTTGCCGAACTGCTGCGTGAGTTGATGATGCAGAGGACGGGTGATGAGTGGGTGTTGATTGATAAGGCTGTTCTGGAAGAGGTCGCCAGGCGGAATAATATCTCGGAAGAAATTCTCCAGACTCTGGGCGAGAACAACCGGATTCTGAACGAGGTTCTGGCAACCTTTTCGCCGCACTGGAAGAGTGACCAGGATTATTTCAGGCTGCTCTCACGGCACGTGGTGGCTCTCGCGGAACAGGGAAACGTCATTATCGTCGAGCTGGGTGGAGCCATAATTACCCGGCATTTTGAGCACTCCTGTCACTTCAGAATATACGGCTCCACCGCTTTTAAAACGGCTACGCTTGCCCGTCGTCTTGAGATAGAAGGCGAGGCTGCCGAAAAACTGATGCACAAGCAACAGCGGCTGCGTGATCATTTTACCAGGGATTTTCTTGATCGGGATGACCATGACCCGGCGCTCTACGATCTGATGTTCAATAATGATCGTATTGTGCCGAACGGGATTGCCCATACCATTGCCGATTTTGTCTGTGCAGGGTATGGAGAACGGCGGATATGACACGGCCAATCGTCGTCGGCGTCAGCGCCTGCCTGCTGGGAGAACACGTCCGTTATGACGGTGGCCATAAGCATGACCGATACATTACCGACACCTTGGGGCCATATTTCAGTTTCGTGCCGGTATGTCCCGAGGTGGGATGCGGGTTGCCGATCCCCCGGGAGGCAATGCGGCTGGAGGGGGATCCGTCCGCCCCACGTCTGATGACTCACCATACACGCATTGACCACACTGAACAGATGCTGGCCTACTGTGCAGCCAGGGTCAGGGAGCTGGAGCAGGAGGATCTGTGCGGATTTATCTTCAAAGAGCGCTCGCCCAGTTGCGGTCTTTTTACCGTTCCTCTGCACAGCGGCAGCAGCGCCGGGATGTTCACTGCCGGTCTGTTTGCCAATGAACTTGCCAGGTATTTCCAGTTGATGCCGATGGAGGAGGCAGAGCGTTTGAACAGTCCTTCCATACGGCAAAATTTCATCGAGCGTGTCAATCTGTATTATGCGTGTAAGTGCGCTAAATAATGAATCCCGCCCTGACTTTTCAGCACTGAAAGCGGAATAAATCTCCTCAAATCTCCTTGACAAAAACAGGGTCGCTTATTACCTTACGACTGTTAGCACTCAACTGTGACGAGTGCTATTTTCTTTGAGGATTCGACATGGATATTGAGCTTTCTGCCCGTAGCAGACAGATACTGGAAGCGATTGTTGAAGATTATATCGCGACCGCCGAACCGGTCGGCAGCAGTGCAGTTGCGCGTCGCCACGCCATGACGCTTTCGTCGGCGACGGTGCGTAATGTCATGGCTAACCTGGAAGATATGGGGCTGTTGACCTCACCGCATACCTCAGCCGGCAGGATTCCTACCGAAAAAGCCTACCGCATGTACGTTGATTCTCTTGTCGCTTTGCGTCAGGTCAGCCGGGATGAAAAACGCCAGATTATCAGCCACTGCCGTCAGGCCGGTATCGGTCTGTCCGGTATTCTGAAGGAAACCAGCCGCACACTGTCGCAGCTTTCAAACTATATGGGTATCGTGGTCGCTCCCAGTTTTACTGCTGACATGTTCCGTCACATCGAATTCATACGTTTGGGACAGCGCAAGATTCTGGCCATTCTAGTGTCCAGCAAAGGGGCGCTTCAAAACCGTTTGATTGATACGGACGATGACTATGCCTCTGAAGAACTTGTCAGGATGGGCAACTATCTGAACGACAGAATGCAGGGTTTGACGATCACCCAGGTACGTGAACAGATCCTGCACGAGATGGCATCCGAGAAGGCGCAGTACGACCATCTCCTGTCCCGTGCCCTGAAGATCAGCGAACAGGCGGTACGGGTGGAAGGAGACGAGATCTTTGTCGAGGGACAGGCCCGTATCCTTGATCAGCCCGAATTCAGTGATGCCGGTCGGATGAAAGAAATATACGAGGCTTTCGAGCAGAAGGGACTGCTCGTTCAGCTGCTGTCACGCTGCATGAAGGCGGACGGAGTACAGATCTATATCGGTTCTGAAACCTCGCTCAGCCAGTCTGCGGGGATCAGCCTGATTACCTCCCGTTTCGTTACCAGCAGCAACACGGTCGGCATGCTGGGAGTAATCGGTCCAACCCGTATGGGATATTCAAGTGTGATCCCGATTGTAGATTACACCGCTCGGATGGTCAGTAAGCTGTTAAGTGAATCCTGATTTTCATTGCTAAAAAGGACATCATCATATGAAACACGCAAAAGGACAACAGAACATGAAAGCGGAAGATACTGTAGATATTGAAAAAACTGAAACTGCTGTAGAGGAGGCACCGGCCACGGAATCCGAGCTGTCGCTGGAAGAGCAGTTAGCAGCCAAGGAAAAAGAGGCCCGTGAAAACTGGGATCGTTTTCTACGGGAAAGAGCAGATCTGGAGAATTATCGCAAACGGGTAGGGCGTGAAAAGGAAGAGCTGCTGAACTATGGCAACAAGTCGCTGCTTGAAGAGATCCTGCCGGTAATCGACAATCTGGAACGGGCTCTTGCTCATGTTTCGGAAGACGGCCTGGGTGCCGTTGTTGAAGGTATTCGCATGACGCATTCCATGCTGCTGACGACACTGAAAAAGTTTAACGTCACCCCGATTGAAGCCGTGGGAGGGCCCTTCGATTCCGCTTTTCATCAGGCCATGGCACAGGTCCCGACTGACGAGCAGGAACCCAACACGGTAGTGGAAGAGTATCAGAAGGGGTACATGCTCAAGGAGCGCCTGCTGCGTCCGTCAATGGTGACTGTGGCGGCTCCGCTAAAATAATTTTTGCAGAGACCTTGTTTTTTATAAACACGATGAATATCTTGAAATCAGAGTATCCAAAAAGGAGGACTACACGTCATGAGTAAAGTAATCGGAATCGACCTGGGAACAACCAACTCTTGTGTTTCAATCATGGAGGGCGGTGAGCCGGTCGTTATTGCCAACTCCGAAGGGGGACGCACAACACCGTCAATGGTTGCTATTTCTGACAGCGGTGAGCGTCTGGTCGGCCAGCAGGCGAAACGCCAGGCCGTCACCAATCCGGAAAACACCCTCTATTCAATTAAGCGCCTGATCGGTCGCAAGTTTGATACGGAAGCAGTGAGAAAAGATATCGCCATTTCACCGTTCAAAATTGTCAAAGCTGACAATGGTGATGCCTGGGTTGAAGTACGCGACAAGCGTTACTCCGCTCCGGAAATTTCAGCGATGATCCTGCAGAAAATGAAGAAGACCGCTGAGGATTATCTGGGAACCACAGTCACCGATGCCGTTATTACCGTTCCGGCCTACTTTGACGATTCCCAGCGTCAGGCAACCAAGGATGCCGGCAAGATCGCCGGTCTGAATGTATTGCGTATCATCAACGAGCCGACCGCTGCTGCTCTTGCATACGGTCTGGATAAGAAAAAAGACGAGAAGATCGCCGTATTCGACCTTGGCGGCGGCACATTCGACGTTTCTATTCTTGAGCTGGGCGACGGCGTTTTTGAAGTTAAATCGACCAACGGCGATACTTTCCTGGGTGGAGAAGACTTTGACCAGCTGGTTATCGACTGGATTGCCGATGAATTCAAGAAAGACCAGGGCATTGACCTTCGTGGCGACAAGATGGCGCTCCAGCGTCTGAAAGAAGCTGCTGAAAAAGCCAAATGCGAGCTTTCGAGTTCGGTTGAAACGGATATCAATCTGCCGTTCATCACTGCCGATGCCTCCGGGCCGAAGCATCTGACGCTGAAGCTTTCCCGCGCCAAACTGGAGTCAATCTGTGCTCCGCTGCTGGCAAAACTGGAAGGCCCGTGCCGTACTGCTCTGAAAGACGCCGGACTGTCCGCCGGTCAGATCGATGAAGTTATCCTGGTTGGCGGCATGAGCCGTATGCCTGCTGTCCAAAAGTGCGTCGAAGATATCTTCGGTAAAGTGCCGAACAAGGGTGTTAATCCGGATGAGGTCGTTGCGATCGGCGCCGGTATCCAGGGTGGCGTTCTGAGGGGTGATGTCAAGGACGTGCTGTTGCTGGATGTAACGCCACTTTCACTTGGCATCGAGACGCTGGGCAGTGTCATGACCAAATTGATCGAAAAAAATACCACGATCCCGTGCCGTAAGAGCCAGGTTTTTTCAACTGCTGCTGATAACCAGCCGGCTGTTTCGATCCACGTTCTGCAGGGTGAGCGTGAAATGGCGCGCGACAACAAGACGCTCGGCAACTTCGAACTGTCCGGTATTCCGTCAGCACCTCGCGGTCTGCCGCAGATCGAAGTAACCTTTGACATCGATGCCAACGGTATCGTGCATGTATCCGCCAAGGATCTCGGCACCGGCAAGGAACAGTCGATCAGCATCACCGCTTCTTCAGGGCTTTCCAAGGAAGAAATCGACAAGATGGTGCGCGACGCAGAAGCTCATGCCGATGAAGACAAGAAAAAGCGTGAAGCAATCGAAGCCCGCAACCACGCCGACAGCATGGTGTACACCACCGAGAAGTCGCTCAAGGAACATGGTGACAAGATTGACGCTGTTGAAAAAGGGAATATCGAGAACAAGCTTGCCGAGTTGAAAAAGCTGATGGAAGGCGAAGACGCCGAAGCAATCAAGAAGGCGACTGACGAACTTGCTCAGGCTTCGCATAAACTGGCGGAAGCAATGTACGCCAAAAAAGAAGGGGCGGCTGAGGGTGACGCTGCTGCCGCAGGAGCCGAGCAGGCTTCTTCTGCCAAGCCGAAAGATGATAAAGTCGTAGATGCTGATTTTGAAGAGGTTAAGGACGAGAAGAAGTAGTCCGGCATCGTTTGAAGATGAGACTGTAGGGGCGGGTTTTAAATCCGCCCCTACACGTATTTCAATATATAAAGGAATCTATTGTGGCAAACGGCGATAAACGCGACTATTACGAGGTGCTTGAGGTCAACCGCAACGCCTCTGAAACTGAGATAAAAAAGGCTTTCCGCAAAGTGGCGGTTCAGCACCATCCGGATAAAAATCCGGGAGACAAGGCTGCGGAAGAAAAGTTCAAAGAGGCTTCCGAGGCGTATGAGGTACTTTCGGACCCGCAGAAACGCGCCCAGTATGACCAGTATGGTCATGCCGGCGTTTCCGGAGCTGGTGGTTTTCAGGGTGGCGGATTCGGCGGTTTCGGTGCCGGAACCCCGTTTGGTGATATTTTTGGCGATATTTTCGGCGATATCTTTGGCGGCGCTGGTGGAGGTGGTGGCCGCGGGCGAGCCCAGGGGCGCCGGGGTGACGATCTGCTTTACAACATGGAAATCAGCTTCGAAGAGGCGGCTTTCGGTGTTGAAAAAAAGATCGAAGTTCCATTTGCCAAGCGGTGCGTCACCTGTAATGGGTCCGGCTCAAAACCGGGTACCGATCCCAAGGTCTGCCCGACCTGTCGCGGAGCCGGTCAGGTACGCTATCAGCAGGGTTTTTTCTGCGTCAGCAAAACGTGCGGCCAGTGTAACGGCGAAGGTAAGGTTGTTGATAATCCCTGTCCCGACTGTCGCGGCAAGGGGAGCACAAAAGATACCAAAACTCTCTCAGTCAAGATACCTGGCGGAGTTGAAACCGGTTCGCGGCTCAAGGTTACCGGCGAGGGGGGGCATGGCAAAGGCGGCCCCAATGGCGACCTGTACGTTGCCATCAACGTGAAAGACCACGCCATCTTTCAGCGTGAAGAAAACAACGTCATTTGTGAAATTCCGATCAGTTTTATTCAGGCATCACTGGGATGCGAACTGGAAGTGCCAACGCTGGACGGAAAAGTTGCCATGAAAATTCCGGACGGAACCCAGTCCGGCAAAATCTATCGTCTGAAGGGGAAGGGGATTCCGTCACTGCAAGGATATGGTCGTGGCGACCAGTTGGTTGTGATCCGGATCGAAACTCCCACCAATCTCAACAAAAAACAGAAGGAACTGCTGGAAGAATTTGCCAAGATCAGTGGAGAAGACGTATATCCGATGAAAAAAGGGTTTCTCGATAAGGTAATGGATTTTATCAGTTGATGGATTGATGAGCCCGCTACTGGCGGGCTTAATTATTTCTTGCCTAAGGCGGCAATCTATTTTAGTATTCTCGACTAATTCAGGTTGCTTTTACTAACAGTTACTTCAGTTCAGAGGCACTCAATGGAAAAACAAGAGTTGGTTGATAAAGCTGCTGAAACACTCCGCCCTTTTGAAACAGAGAACCTGATTGATTCCATCCAGCATCTGGATATCACCAAGATCTTTTCCCACCCGGCAATACTTCTCATACTTGCCGCCGTGTTTTTTTTCGGAGTTATCAGGCGCTCAAAGCCGGTCCTGCTCACTCTTTTTTCCCTGTTGTGCATTGCGATGATAATACGCTATGCCATGCCGGCACCCGGGGATGAGCTCACCCTGTCCTCGACTCTGCCGTTTATCGGTGGGGGAATGCTGATCGGTATCGTGATTATCTATTTCTCAGTTGTAAAATCCGATTGATTCGTAAGGAAATATTACATGAAGATCGATAAACGTGATTGGATGTTTATAGCAGTGGTTGTTGTTGTGCTTGGGATATTTCTTTCTATCTCGGGTAAAGAGAAAACAACGACGGTGCCGAATAATCAGATGCACAAAGTATCCTATGATGCCGCATTTAAAAACGCTCCGGCCGCTGACGCTTCCATCTTTACACGGGCGTTCTACAAACCGGACAAAAAAGCTGCCGAAGTGTTTTGTGAGCCCTGCCACAAGGAAAAAGGGGTTGCGTTCCCCCCGAATCATCCCGCCAAGAACCGCTGTCTGTTTTGCCACAAGCTGAAGCGATAATAGCCTCAGCTGTTATTCAGCGCCGACTTCTTCCCCGGTTTCTGTGCTTTCTACGGCATATACCGGTTCTTCAAAGCTGATTCTCCCGATTTTCCCCGCCCGCAGCTCCCGTAAAAAGGCTTCTGCGGCGCGGTGAATATCAATTTCTCCTCCAGCCATCAGGCATCCGAGTCGGCGTCCGATCGCTTCAAGCATCGCGGTCGGCGTTTCAGGCTGTTCGGACAGCTTGTAGCGGGTCAATAACTGTTCCGGATATCTCTCCATCATAAATTCAGCTGCAAAAAGTCCGACACACGTATAGTCAAGGGCGCTGGCACCGATGGCTCCGCTGGTCGCCAGCCGATATGCCACCGTCTGATCATTCATGTCAGGCCAGAGGATACCGGGTGTGTCCGACAGGACGATGCCGTTTTTGAGATCGATCTGCTGTCCGCAGGTGGTGACAGCCGGTTTGTCGCCGACCTTGGCGATGCATTTTCCAGCCAGAGTGTTGATCAAGGTGGACTTCCCGGTGTTGGGAATCCCGAACACCATGACCCGCAGCGGCCAGCCGGGTCGTCCGCGATGCGGCACCGTTTTCTGACAGAGCTTGATTAACTGCTTGGCATCGGCATGTACCCTGGCAGAAAGCGGCAGGGCGAAGACACCTGTTTCCTGCTCAAAATAACGTACCCACGCCTTGGTAACGGCAGGGTCGGCCAGATCATGCTTGTTCAACACCTTGATGCAGGGCTTGTTACGCCGCATTTCATTTAATTGGTGATTGGCGCTGGATGAGGGGAGGCGAGCGTCAAGCACCTCGACAATCACGTCGATCTTGCGGATCGCCTCGGCCATCTTTTCCTGCGCCTTCCCCATATGTCCCGGATACCATCTGATTGCCATGTATGTTTTTCCTTTTTAGTATAAGTCGTATTTCAGTAGCCGGCATTCTATTGCCCCGTTAAACAGGACAAAGCGCCGTGATGCCTTGAGGCCGATGTATTTCGCCAGTTCAAGGTTGCCGGTCAGAACGTACCCGGTCCACCCTCGGCACTGTTTCTTCATGATATCGCCGATTTGACAGTAGAGTTCCCGCAAATCGTCTTCCTCACCCAGGCGTATGCCATAGGGCGGGTTGATGATGACGACACCTTTGTCACCTTCAGGCTGGAAATCCTGTAGAGCGGCGTGAAAATAATGGATCTGGCCGCTCAGTCCCGCATTATCGGTGTTTCTTCTCGCCAGCGACAAGGCGCGGCTGTCAAGGTCAAATCCGGTAATCAAACCCAGCGGCAGGGGGCGGATGCCGGCTTCAGCTTCTGCGCAGATTCCCTCCCAAAGTATTTTATCAAAATCAAGCCAGCGCTGAAACCCGAACCCGCGATGCAGGCCGGACGGAATGTGCGCCGCAAGGAGTGCTGCTTCGACCGGAATCGTGCCCGATCCGCACATCGGATCGGCCAAAGGAATGGAACCGTCCCAGCCGGTAAGCGCGACTACGGCAGCGGCCAACGTTTCCCGCAGGGGTGCTTCGTTCCGCTCCAGCCGGTAACCGCGCCGGTCGAGCGAATCACCGGAGCTGTCAAGGCTGACCGTACAGACATTCTTGTGAAGATGGACATTGATGCGCACATCCGGCATGGCCGTATCGACATTCGGGCGGCTGCCGCACGCTTCGCGAATGCGGTCAACAACGGCATCCTTGGTCTTTAAGGCCACAAAGCCGGAGTGTGTCAGGGCTGAATCGCGCAGAGAACAGTCTACCGCCAGAGTCATGTCGGGAGTTATCAGCTCCTGCCAGGCAATCGCGTGAACCCCGGTATACAGTTCAGCAGGGCCTGAACAGGGGAACTGGGACAGTTGAACCAGCACCCGACTGGCCGTCCTCAGCCAAAGGTTGGCGCGGTAAAGCCCGGCTTGATCGGTCCGGAAGGCAACTCCACCTTTCCCCGGATTTACCGCGCCGATTTTGAGAGCGGCGAGTTCTGCGGCAGCAAGCTCCTCGGCACCGCGAGGAACTGCGGCAAAGCAGTTCAGCAGCGAACCCCGAAGAGCATTATGTGTTGCAGCAATCGCGGTGCTCGTGGCAGTCGGTGCTTCAGCCCGTCGTGCAACCGGTTTTTCAGACGGTTTGGCCGGGCGTTTTCCCGGTCGTAAAATATGATTCGGTTTACTCATTACGGTTTCCTGTCTCCTCTGTCCAGATGGTTTCCAAAACCATCCGTGTTTCTGCTTCAGTGCCGCTGTTGTCGATAACCACGCTTCCGTGGCTCTCCTTTTCAGTGAGCGGCATCTGACTGTCAATAATTCGCTGTGCCTGTTCCCGGTTTATGCTGTCACGCTGCATAAGCCGCATCAGCTGGATTTCGGGACGTACGGTCACGACCCAGATATCGTCTACCCTGTCGGTAACGCCAGCTTCAATCAACAGTGGCGCCATGTAAATCAACCGCCGGTGGCCCGCTTCAGCGGCGTGGGCGATTTGTTCTTCTGCCAGCTTCCGTATCTCCGGATGAAGAATGTCTTCGAGTTGACGGCGTTTTTCGGGATTTGAAAAGATCAGCGTCCCCAGGTGCTTGCGGTCAAGCACGCCGCCGCGCGTCAGCACATCCCGTCCAAAGAGCGCGACGATCTGCTCCAGTGCCGGAGTGCCGGGTAAAACGGCATCACGGGCAAGTTGGTCGGCATCAATCACCGGAATGCCCTTCCCGGCAAAAAAACGGGCAACCGAACTTTTACCGGTGGCAACACCACCAGTCAATCCGATGACCCTGATTCCTCTGGATTTTTTTTGCTGCCCCATGATACGCTCCTGGCACGACATCATAACAGAGCAGACGGTAAAAAGACAGATTATTGGCTTGAGTTGGGCGCCTAAATAGTGTAATTGTTACCGTTCAAAGATTCTTCATGGTTTGTAATACGGGCGGTTAGCTCAGCTGGATAGAGTACAGGCCTCCGAAGCCTGGGGTCGCGAGTTCGAATCTCGTGCCGCCCACCATAAATAACAGCTACTTAGATTCGTTTCTGAGTGGCTTTTTTATTTTAACTCTGTATGGACAATAAGCCGCAAATATGTATGAACATAGAACCGAGTACACATGTTTCGGATTACCGGTAAGCAAAATCTGTTAAGATGGCATATGACAGTTGTATTGTACTAAACACATATATTAGATATTGCATTGACGATAGGCAATTTATGATGGTATTTGTATACGTTGGAAGCACATTCGTATTCTCCAAATTTAGTTGGGGTGATCTATTCAGATTTTAATTGCGCCGATAGGAGTACGTTTTGATTGACAGATTCAATTTGTGTTTTTGCTGCGGCATCATTTTAATCATGCAATTAATTTTGTCACCGGTTGTTACAAGTGCTGTTGCCGCAACGGCTGGCGTTGCCGATGCTCCTGTTGAACCGGAAGCGCAGAATCTGGCAAAATTGGTTGGCAAGGCCGATATTTCTGTATTGGCAGATGCTGATGGCCAGTTTGTAAAGAATATTACTGAAAATCAGATACTTATAAATGATCCGGTCAGGCTGGTCGGGGATACTAATCTCTCAGAGTCGGTTCGGGTTGGTCGAAGCTTCAGTCGTGAAAATCTTGTCGCCAATGCCCGCCTGGATCAGGCAAAAGCCCAAACCGGGCAAGCTTTAGCCCTTTTGCGACCTTCAGTGTCTGTGCATTTCAATACCGGTCTAGAAATCTCAGATCCTTCTGTGGCAACCGATGTAAACGGAAATCCTCTTTCCTCTGATTCACACTCACGTACGGATGCTTCCCTTACCATACGCCAGCCATTATTTGACCTGCCCAGTTTTCGTGATTGGAACCGCCGTAAAGTTACCGAACAGGCTCGCGGTGAATATTATCGGACCAGCGACGGCGATGCTTACTTATCTTCGGTCAACGCCTATCTTTCTCTGGTGTCAACCCGTCTACAGACTGATATGACTCAGGAATTCGAAACTCAACTTAATGACTTACTTGTGTATGTTGAAAAGCGGGCTAAAGCGGGAGCTGCCAGTAACTCAGATATGGCGAGAGTGCGGGCGCGAAGCCAGGCAACGCTTTCGTCCCGACTGGAGCAGGAGTCTGCCCATGCGGCTGCCGGTATTGAATTTGTCAGATTAACCAACCTTGTGCCTAAGATGGTACGTCTTCCAACGCTAGAGGATGTTGACGCCAAGCTCGTGCCGAAAACGCTGGATATGGCCGTAGCCGCTGCTGTCCGATCAAATCCGGAAATTTCTGCCCTTAAAGCCGAACTACAGGCAGCAGGCATTGACCAGTCCTCGGCAAAGGGTCGCTATCTGCCGCGGGTCGATGCGGAATACACCTATGGGTATGCCCTTCACGCTGGCGGGAATACCAGTTCTTCCGGCCAGAAAGATCAGCGCATCATGGCGGTACTGAATTGGAATCTTTACAGTGGCGGAAGTGATTTCAATGTCAATATTGAACGTGCCGCTCGATATAAAGAATTGCAATATCAACTGGATGACCAGCGCCGAAGGGTTGTTCAGGCATTGTCTTCTAATTATGCAATGCTTGCAACAACAAGAGAACGCATTACCTCGGGTTATCAGGAGCTGAATTCAATTTCCTCGGCTGCTGAGGCCATGTCAAAACGTATGCTCTCCGGAAACCAGTCCCTGTTGGATTTGCTCGATGTCTATGATCGTTTTTACCAGGTTCGCTCTCGCCTGGTAAGTTTACATATCCTTGAACTGGCTACGGTAGCTCAGCTGCTTCGACTAACGCTTGGTACTCCAGGGGTGACCTCTGAAGTTAAATCAGGCAACAACTAAAGGCGGATAGTTCGCATGGAAGAAAAACACAATGATTACGATGGCTCGGATATTTTCTGGCCGGGATACGTCGACGCTGTAACCAATCTGGTACTTAACCTCCTCTTTCTTCTGACCATAATGATCATTGCCGTATTCATGTTTGCTCTGGAACTGGGGCGGGCCACACACAGTGAGCCGGAAAAGTCTAAGCCTATTTCAACCAAAGGTGAAGCCGCAGTCGCTTCTAAAGCGATGTCAGATCCCATCAAGGAAAATATTGCGTTAAAGCAGGAAATCCAGCTCTTGAAGTTGAAGCTTTCACAGCAGCAACCCGAAAAAACGGCTGGCCCGGCAAAAGCTATCAATGCAACGGCTAATGCGCCTAAACAGCAGAATAGAGCCGATAAAGCGCTCATTTCCAGCGATACCGACGTAGTAGTGCGGTTTACGGATGAAGCTATCGCCCTTAAGCCTGCCGAGCTTGAAAAATTGCGCGAAATTCTGAGGCCGATTGTAGCCAAGGGGAAAGCCCTCATTTTCGTCGAAGTTCCCACCGGTTTTTCCGAGGCCAAGCGTATGGGCTTTTATCGAGCCATGGCTGTGCGTAATTTATTGATTGAAATGAAGATGCCGAAAGAGAACATTGACGTTTCGGTACGAGAAGGAAATATAAGCGCCAATTCAGCACTCGTAAGGGTTAAGCCCCGCTGATGGGCGCACATCGACGATCCGTATATGGCAAGACATGCGAGGCTTTTTCAGCCATATCGCCTCAGCGTTTTTTTGTTGTATTGCTGCTGGTCAGCAGTATAAGCGTATTGTTGTGGGCCGGGCTTACCAATATTGATGTTATCGTACGTACGGAGGGACAGATTATTCCTGCCGGCAGGTCACAGATCGTGCAGCATCTCGAAGGTGGCATCGTTCGGAAAATTCTTGTTCAGGAAGGTCAGGTTGTTGTTGCAGGGCAGCCATTAATGGAATTGTCAGATGTCCAGACCCGCTCAAACCTCGGTCAGGAACAATCAAAACTTGACGCCTTGCGTGGTCGCGAGGCACGTCTTATTGCTGAATTAAATGGTCATACCACGATTAACTTTCCAAAAAACCTGAAAGATCCCAATGTGATTCGCGGTGAAACTGCCGCATGGCAGGCTCGTCGCGCCCAACTGGCCGAAGAGGTACAGGTTTTGCAGTCTCAAGGGCTGCAGAAAAGGAACGAAATTTCTGAAATAATTTCAAAACAGCAGAATCTGATTGAAGAACTTGAGTTGGCGAAGAAGCAGCACAGGGTTGTTGAAGGACTAAGGAAAAACAATGCTGCCTCTGAAATGGAAGTGCTGGATGCACAGGCGCGTATCCAACGGCTCAAATCTCAAATAGCCGAGGCAGCTACGGCTGCTCCGCGCCTGCAAGCCGGACAATCAGAATCTGAATCGCGGGTGAAAGAAGCTGTTGCCCGTTTCCGTGCCGAGGCATCTTCCGCATTGACGCAAGTGCGTGAGGAACTTGAAAAAGCAAGCCACGAAATAGGTACCAATGTTGACCGTCTCGACCGGAATATCGTAAGGACACCGGTTGCCGGTCTTATCAACAAGCTGAACATCACCACCATTGGTGCGGTAGTCCGTCCCAGTGAAGTACTGCTGGAAATTACTCCGAGCGACCAACGAATTGTCATCCAGACCCGTTCAAACCCTAACGACCGCGCCAACTTGCGCCGGGGACTGCCGGCGCGTGTGCGTGTCGGTGCCTATGATTATGCAACATACGGCACTTTTGAAGGGCATGTAACCGAGGTAAGTGCGGATACGTTAACGGATGAGAGGGGTAATCGTTATTATCGGGTGAATGTTGAAGTTGATGTTTCAACTCTTATATCCCGAGTTCGTCAGCCTGGCGTGCTGGTGCCGGGCATGGCTGCAAGTGCCGACATTACCGTCGGAAAGAGGACAATTCTGTCATTCATTCTTTCTCCGCTGTTGAAATTCCGGGACGGAGCCTTCCGTGCTGATTCGGCGGCTCCACACAAAGCTTTGTGCAGCACACGTGGTTCAGTTTCGATAAATACTATTTAAAAGAGAGAACTTATGTTTAAAAACCTCAAAATTTACTACTTGTTCGTAATGTCTCCTTTTGTGTTTCTACTGATAGGCGCCGCATTTTTCTCTGATGCAATAATGTCTACAATATCTCTGAATCCCCATCCGCAAATCAACTATGTAATCTTTAGTATTATCCTGTTCGGCGGAATACTCATCATGCTCAGTGTTTACCGGTTGACACACGAAGCTAAAACAATCGTAGAGTATTCCGAGGCCGTTCACGCCAACGCCGATTTGGGTACCCTGCAAAATATGGCCAATAATTATACCGGTGATATTTCCTACATGTTGCAGATGCTTGCAGCAACTGGTGGTCGTCGCATTTCCCATCAGGAACAGGTTGCCATTGATCATGAGCTGGCAAATGCACGGACCCGCCTGAATCGTCGTAACGCATTACCGCAATATATGTCCGGCCTGCTCGTAGGTATGGGACTGCTTGGAACATTTATAGGATTGCTCTCGACCCTGACCGATATTTCAACTCTGATCAGAAGTTTTGCCGATCTTGATATGGCCACAGCAAGCCCCCTTCTGGTGTTCAAAACCATGATTGACCGGATGAAAGCCCCCATGCAGTCAATGAGTATTGCTTTCTCCGCCTCCATGTTCGGCTTGTTGGGGTCAATAATCCTTGGTTTGATGATGGTTGGGATACGTCGCTTACAGGGTGATATTTCCTCATTACTTGGTTCGGAAGTTGCCCGGCACGTTGAGGTCGCCCTTTCCTATGAGGATACATTTTCCGGAGGGAGCGCCTCAGGTGGGGGAGCTATGGTTGTTTCCGGAAAAGTGGCTGCATACACCGGAGATGAATATAAAGTTTTGGTCCGGATCGAAGAGAGGTTGGCCGAGACGGCGCGTTTGCAGCAGCGAATATTGTCTTCTGAAATGGAAGACTTTCAGAAACAGCGTGCAGATATGCTACGCACACTCGCTGAACAGACCGAGGCGAATAACAACTTCCGCAGTGAGTTGCAGCGGCTTGGCAGGCAATTCGGCTCAGTTCTCACAATTCTGGAAAGTGGAAATGGTCAAATTTCCAACCAGATATCTGAACTCCCTGTTCATCTGACCCGAATCGAAGACAGGTTGGGCGAGAATGCTCGTTTACAACAGCGGATATTGTCTTCTGAAATGGAAGACTTTCAGAAACA
>JANXZX010000042.1 GCA_025355325.1 Geobacteraceae bacterium | reverse complement strand
CGCGGTGTCGGAATGGATGTGGTGAAAAACAACATCGCGGCTGTTTCCGGCATGGTCGATATCGAGACGCGGAAAGGCGAGGGGAGCCGCTTCATAATTACCCTGCCGATCACGCTGGCCATTATCAAGGCTTTGATGGTTCAATGCAGCGGCAGGACGTATGCCCTGCCCATTACATCGGTTCTCGAATCACTGATAATGACCGACTCGGATATCATGACGGTCGAGCGCAAGGAAGTCATTCAGCTCCGCGAATCAACGCTGCCTCTGCTGAGGCTTGAACATTACTTTGATATCCGCCGCCGCAGCAATCCTCCGAAGGAATTTTATGTTGTTGTCGTCGGCGTAGCAGAAAAACGCCTCGGTATTGCGGTTGACGATCTGATCAGTCAGCAGGATATCGTCATAAAGCCTTTGGGCGAGTCGTTCAAGCGCTTCCGGGGTGTTTCAGGAGCTGCTGATCTTGGCGATCAGCGCACCATTCTTGTTCTGGATATTGGCGGCATCATCAATGAGACAATGCGCTCGGGGAGCTGACCTGTATGTATAAACGCTATTTCGGCTTTAGGGAAAAACCTTTCAGCAAAACTCCTGATCCCCGGTTTCTGTTTTTGGGTCGTGGCCATGAAGAGGCTCTTGCCCGGCTGGAGTTTGTTGTCGAAGAGCGTGAACTGGCTGTACTGACGGGAGAAATAGGGTGTGGGAAAACGACGCTGTCACGGGCTTTGATGGATCGTCTCGGCCCACGTTACCGTTTCTGCTACATTATCAATCCCCGTCTTAATGCGATTGAATTTCTGCGCACCATTGCCAGGATACTGGACGTTGAGCAGCCGGCGGATGCCAAAGACACTCTGATTAACCAGATCCATACCGCCGTATATTCATTGAATGAGCGTGACATTTGTCCGGTTCTGGTAATCGACGAAGCACAAATGATAATCGATGCCGAAGTGTTTGACGAAATCAGGCTTTTGACCAACTTTCAACTGGATGACCGGAACCTGCTCGGTGTTGTCATAATGGGGCAGCCGGAGTTGCGCCAAATCATGGCCTCCAGCCGTTTTGAACCTCTGCGGCAGCGCATTTCGCTGCATTATCATCTGAAGCCTTTGCTGCTGGATGAAATAATGGAATATCTCGATTACCGTCTCGAAGCTGCCGGCGGCGCTCCAGGCTTATTTACGCCGGATGCGGTCCAGCGTATTTACGAAGTGAGCGGCGGAGTACCCCGCAAAATCAATTCGATGGCAACCAATGCGTTGCTGGTGGCATACGGATGTGACGCCGCTTTGATTGATTCAAATATAATCAACGAAATTAAAGATGAACTGATGATGTAGGCGGTACGTAAATGGATCTCGCAAAAATCAGAAAAAAATCGCTGCAGATGTTGAAAGAGTCCGGTGACCGGTATTTCACCGCTCCATCATCCGCATCAATGCCTGCGACGGATGCTTTCGAGCAGGTCACGACTGCACCTTCATCTGCGGAGGCGGATTTTTTTCAACCTGAGTCCGAACCCACGCCGGTTGCCGGTGCTTCGTCGCCTGCACATCATTCTCCGGCACAGCCTCCGGTGAGTGTTCCACCGCCATGCTCGCCTCTGGAGGCCATTTTAGCCGGCAGGAGGGCTGCCGGTTGCGCGGAGGAATCAGTCCCTTCCGATGATGTCGTTACTGAAACCGTTGTGGAATCTTTTCTCGAATTTCTCTGTTTCCGGGTTTCCGATGAGATTTATGGCATTAATATCATGGATATCAAAGAAATCATCAAACCGAGAGAAGTGACGGAAGTCCCGCACGCGCCGGACTTTGTTGCCGGTATCCTTTCACTGCGCGGCACCATAATTCCGGTTATCGATATGAGGATTCGCCTGGGTCTGGCCAGTAACGAGTTGACCGGTAAAGAGCGGATAGTCGTAATTAAGAACAACAGTAATTCATTCAGCGGGTTGCTGGTGGATGAAGTGATCAAAGTTGTGCAAGTGCCGTTGGATGCAGTTGAAGCCGCCCCTGCTGTTCTGGATGGGATTAACCGCGACTTTGTCAACGGACTCGGACGTTCTGAAGGGCGATTGATTATTATTTTAAATCTGCAAAATATTGCCGACATCCATCTGTGCTGAAGATGGATCACATAATAGCGGCAATATTGAAGGCAAAGAAAGCCTCCTGCGGGAGTAGGTGAGCAGATGGAAGATGCGATAACAGATATTCAGCTGGCCTGTTTCAATCTTGGCGACAAGTTGTTTGCTGTTGATATCATGAGAATACGTGAAATTCTTGTCCCTCAGAAGTTTTCACCCCTGCCGAGCGCTTCAGAACTGCTGGAAGGGGTAATTAACCTGCGCGGGTCAGTAATTCCGGTCATGAGTCTGCGTAAACGGTTCGGGGTACCCGTCTCGGGTGAAACCTCTGCCGGCAAGCTGCTGATTGTGTCTCTGGCCCGACAGCCGCTGGCACTTGTTGTTGATGACGTCATGGAAGTTATTACCGTGCCGGTTGCCGATATCAAGCAGCCGATTCAGACAACATCCGGGTCCGGCATGGAACATGTCCTTGGCGTTTGTCTGTCACAGGGGCGAGTATTCATGATACTGGATATTGATTCACTTCTCTTATAAATCGTGTACCTGCCGCTGTATTCGCAGCGAGTCAACCTCCATGGAAGATAATGTAATCAGGAGTATTGTTTGGTTATGAATCTGCAAGATATACGCTCTGCTCTTCAATATGCTGATGAAGAAGTTCGCCGATCCGCCCTGTATTTGCTGAGGGAAATACCGTGTCCCGAAGCCCAGGCTCTGGTTTTTATCGCCATGGGGGACGAAAGCTGGCGGGTTCGTAAAGAGGCTGTGGAATGTTTTGTACATCTGGAGCCTGATCTCAAATGTATTGAAGAACTGCTGAATCTTCTTCGTAATGAAGAAAATGCCGGCTTGCGGAACTCCGCAGCGGAAGCTGTTATACGTCTCGGGTCTGCATCCGTTGCTCCCTTGATTAACATAGTGGAGGATCAGGATGCCGAAGTCCGCAAGTTTGTTATTGATGTCATGGGAGCTATCGGCGATCTGATTTTTGTACCGTCCCTCCTGCATGCTCTGAACGACACCGAAGTGAATGTTGCTTCAGCGGCCGCAGAACAACTGGGTGCTCTTGGAGATACGAGCGCCGCCGAACCGCTGCTTCAGTCGATTCTGGGCAGGGATGAAGTGTTGTTTCGCTACAGTGCGCTGCGGGCTTTGAGTCTGCTGGCAAAACCGATTCCGGTTCCGGAAGGAATTTTCAAACTGGCTGATCAGGATATTCTCAGAAAAGCGGTGTATGAATGTCTGGGCGCCATTTCAGATGTCGGCTCGTGTCACACGCTCCTGGATGGTTTTTCCTGCCTTCAGAAGAATAGCCGTGCTGCCGCCGTCAAGGCTTTGCACAGAATATATATCCATTCTCCGAACGCATCCAGGGTTGCCATCTGTGAAGAGCTCAGGCGGCGATTCGGGGGAGATATTGTTTCAGGTCTGCTGGAACTGTTTGATACCCGTGATGAATTGTTGACGGAATCCCTGCTCTGGGTCGGAGCGGTCACCAGAGATTCCCGCTTCATTCCGCTGTTGATTGAAGCGATTGCAGACGAACGTACGGTCTCGGCGGCTCTGTCAATCCTGAAAAACTTTGGTGATAAAGCGCTACAGGATGTAATGGCGCGGTATGCCACATTTGATGAAATTGGCCGGAGCGCGCTCTGTGTTCTGATTGCTGAAGGTGGCTATTCCGGATTCGATGCCATTTTACTTGAGGGCTTACGAGACCATTCGGTGCGTGTACGTCTTGCTGCTGCACTGGCGGTAGGAAAACTTGGTCTGGTCACTTGTATCCCCGATCTGATACTGCTCGTTGACGACAGTGATGGGCAGGTATTTTCGGCGGCCGTTGACAGTTTACGCTCCCTTGCCGAAATCAGCCGTACCTCAATTCTTGCCGAGGTAGATCATTTCTGCTCATCAACTGCGTTGCATCATCGGAAGGCCGCCGCACATTTACTCGCATCGCTGGGCGAAGAAGAGCGCTTGCTGCTGTTGACAAAAGATGAAGATCCTCAGGTTCGCAAGGCAGCTGTTGAGGCGATCGGTGCCAATCACGTTAAAAAATCAGGAACGATGCTTGTCCTGGCTCTCACCGATGAAGACCCTGATGTGCGGATCGCAGTTGCTGATACTTTGGGACATTTGCAGGACAAAACGGCACTTGATGCACTTGAACAGGCTCTGGATGATAAAGATGTCTGGGTGCAGTCAGCCGTTTTAAAGGCCATTGCGGCTATCGAACCTGCCAGGGCGTGGACAATTATCAAAAAAAATCAGACAAAGACCGAAGGCTTGATGATGATCACAATGTTGCAGATTCTTGAACTGATAGGCGGTCCGGAATCGGAGGAATTTATCAGGCACGCTCTTAACAGCAGCGACCAGGACATTGCAAGGCAGGCCGCCATGTCTTTAGAGCGTGTGAACACGCAGCATTCTCGCTAGGATCCCCATGCCGCTCAACTTTTCCCCGGTACATATAATGTCCGACGAGGAATTCCAGCTTGTGCGCGATTGTATCTACGCACATTGTGGAATGTACTTTGGTCAGGACTCAAAATACATTCTTGAAAAGCGTCTTTCACAACGTTTGACTGATCTGGGACTTCTTTCGTATTACGATTATTATCATTTCCTTAAGTATAATCGGAACAAAGAGCAGGAACTGATGGATATCATGGATATTCTCACGACAAACGAGACCTATTTTTTTCGTGAGTCTTTCCAGCTGAAAGCATTTTCCGACGAAGTCATCCCGGAATTGATAAAAAGAAAGTCTGCACGGGGGAACCGTTCCCTGCGGATATGGAGCGCAGGTTGTTCCAGCGGGGAAGAACCATATACCATTGCGATGCTGCTGAGCACCATTCCGGAACTGGCGGGATGGAAGATTGAAATAATCGGTACCGATATCAGTCAGAAAGTACTTCAAAAGGCGCGCCGTGCCGTGTATGGTAAATCTTCGTTTCGTGTTACGGAAGAGATCGATCAGAACCGTTTTTTTCACCAGTATGATGACGGGTATAAAGTAAACGATTCAATTCGTGAGCTGGTCACCATCAGCCATCTCAACCTTTTTGATTCACATCGTTTAAGTATGCTCGGCACGTTCGATATTGTATTTTGCCGAAATGTTATTATCTACTTTGATCAGGCAGCCAAGAAACGTGTCATTGAATCGTTTCATTCTGCCTTGAATGCGGGGGGATTTCTTCTGCTGGGGCATTCTGAATCACTTATGAACATCACAACATTGTTTACCCTGCGCCATTTTAAAAACGATATGATCTATCAAAAACCGGATCGTTTCCCGGTGGGAGGTGGCCTGTGAAAAAGATCAGGATTGTTGTCGTTGACGACTCGGCTTTTAGTCGCCGTACCATCACCCGCATGCTGGAAGGACTTGAGTCTGTAGAGGTTGTGGGATACGCGATTAACGGCGAAGAGGGTATTCAAAGAGTCATCGCACTTAAACCTGATCTGGTGACGCTGGATCTTGAAATGCCCAAAATGGACGGCTTTACGCTGCTGCGAATTCTGACGACCCGCTTTTCGCTGCCGGTGATCGTAATCAGCGCATTGAGCGGCGCAGATAAGGTTTTTAGAGCGCTTGAACTGGGTGCGCTGGACTTTGTCTCGAAACCGTCCGGTGCCGCTTCTGTTGATCTGCTTTCCATAAAAGAAGATCTTCAGAAGAAAGTGCTTCAGATTCTTGCACTTAAACCTGCTGTCCCGGCACGATCATACCCCGAAGTTGATACTCCTGAGCGTAGCGCATCCGTATCGAAATTATCGTGGAAGGCCGGACTGGAATTTACCAGCGCAATTGATCTTGTTGCCATCGGTACATCAACCGGCGGACCGCCTGCACTACAGCAGATATTATCCGCTTTTGATCAGAAATACCCGTTTGCAATTGTTATCTCCCAACATATGCCGGCCGGATTCACCAAAGCTTTTTCCGAGCGCCTTGATCGCAATTCTCAGTTCGATGTCAAGGAGGCTGAGGATGGAGACCTGGTTCTGCCGGGGAGAGCGCTGGTTGCTCCGGGCGGTCGGAATATGGTTTTCGAAATCTGTGGCGGGCAGGTAACTGTGCGTATTGTTGAACCGACGGCAGCTGATCGGTATGTTCCATCTGTTGACGTCATGCTCCAGTCATGCGCAGGCATTTACCGCAAGAGAGTCGCGGCTGTCATTCTTACCGGGATGGGCAATGACGGCAGCAAGGGGATTCAGGCGATAAGGGAGAACGGCGGGTACATTATTGCAGAATCGGAGGAAACCGCCATCGTGTACGGCATGCCGCGTGAAGCGGTGGCGACCGGCCTTGTTGACCGGTGTGTTCCGCTGGAAAAAGTTGCATCGGAAATACTTATTGCGGGCGGCTTTTCCTGATTTCGAACGTCTACCAACATAAACAAATTCAATACTCAATTCACCATACGAAAGGAAATTACCGTGGATCAGAAGTACACACCAAAAGATGTTGAACAGAAATGGCAGTCAATTTGGGATAACGAAAAAACCTTTAAAGTAACTGCCGACAAGAGCAAACCGAAATACTATCTTCTTGAAATGTTCCCGTACCCATCGGGCCGCATTCATATGGGGCACGTACGAAATTATTCCATCGGCGATGTGGTCGGCAGGTTCAAACGGATGCGCGGATTCAACGTCATGCATCCGATGGGGTGGGATGCGTTCGGTATGCCGGCTGAAAATGCCGCCATCCAGAACAAGAGTCACCCTGCAACCTGGACATATGAAAATATTGACTATATGCGTAACCAGATCAAGAAAATGGGCTTTTCCTATGACTGGGACCGGGAGCTGGCAACCTGCGATGTAGATTATTACCGCTGGGAGCAGAAGCTGTTTCTGGAAATGTTTGCCAAAGGGATTGCCTACAAAAAAACCTCATTCGTTAACTGGTGTCCGAAATGCGAGACCGTTCTCGCCAATGAGCAGGTTGAAGATGGTGGCTGCTGGCGCTGTGACAGTGATGTGAACCAGAAAGAACTTGACCAGTGGTTTTTCCGGATTACCGATTATGCCGAAGAGCTGCTCGACAACACCTTTAAACTTCCCGGCTGGCCCGAGCGGGTTCTGGTTATGCAGCGCAACTGGATCGGCAAGAGTTACGGCTGCGAAATTGATTTTCCGATTGAAAACAGTACGGAGTCGATCCGGGTGTTCACCACCCGTCAGGACACCCTGTTCGGGGCAACCTTCATGTCGCTGGCACCTGAACATCCCCGCGCTCTTGAGCTTGCTACTGCTGAGCAGAAGGAAGCGGTTGTCGCGTTTATCGATAAAATTAAAAAGACCGACCGCATCAAGCGAACAGCCGATGATTTTGAAAAAGAGGGGGTCTTTACCGGTTCATACTGCATCAATCCGGTGACCGGCGCCCGTATGCCGATCTTCCTGGCGAACTTTGTTCTGATGGATTACGGCACCGGAGCGGTTATGGCGGTGCCGACCCATGATCAGCGCGATTTTGAGTTCGCCAAAAAATATGATCTGTCGCTGAAAGTTGTTATCCAGCCGGAAGGTGTAACGCTTGATCCCGCCACGATGACCGAGGCATTCACCGAAGCCGGGATAATGGCCAATTCGGACCAGTTCAACGGAATGCAGAGCACCGATGCAAAAGAGGCAATTGCCGACTTCCTTCAGGGTAAGAAGCAGGGTACCAAGACGGTTAATTTCCGTCTCAGGGATTGGGGCATTTCTCGTCAGCGTTACTGGGGCAATCCGATCCCGGTTATCTATTGCGACAGCTGTGGTGTTGTTCCGGTTCCGGAGAAGGATCTGCCGGTTATCCTGCCGAAAGATGTCGCTTTCAGCGGTGAGGGGGGGAGTCCTCTGGCACGGATGGAATCGTTCGTCTCCTGTACCTGTCCGCTCTGCGGCAAAGCAGCCCGTCGCGAAACCGATACGATGGATACATTCGTTCAGTCATCCTGGTATTTCCTCCGCTACTGCTGTCCGGACTTTAAAGACGGCATACTTGATCGTGATCCGGTTGATTACTGGATGTCGGTCGATCAGTATATCGGCGGTATCGAACATGCCGTACTGCACCTGCTGTATGCCCGCTTCTTTACCAAAGTGATGCGTGACCTGGGACACATATCCGCCGATGAACCGTTTGTTAATCTCCTTACCCAAGGAATGGTCATCAAAGATGGCGCAAAAATGAGTAAGTCGAAGGGGAATGTTGTCGATCCTGACGCTCTGATCTCTAAATACGGTGCCGATACGGCCCGTCTGTTCTCCCTGTTTGCTGCTCCGCCTGAAAAGGACCTCGATTGGAATGATCAGGGAGTAGAAGGATCTTTCCGCTTCTTAAACCGCATCTGGAAACTGGTTCATGATCGCCTTGACGCGATTAAAACAGCCGGTCCGCTTGATCCCGCTTCATTGTCTGCCGAAGAACGGAACCTGCGCCGCGCCGTCCACAAAACTATTCGCAAGGTCAGCGAAGATCTTGAGGAGCGTTTCCACTTCAATACCGCGATTGCTTCCGTTATGGAGTTGCTCAATGTTCTGCAACCGGCAGAGCTCTCAACGCCGCAATTTTCCGCTGTCATGAAGGAAGCTCTTCAAAGCGTCGTATTACTGATGGCGCCGTTTGTTCCTCATATCACTGAGGAGTTGTGGCAGTTGATGGGCAACGCCACACCGCTTACTCAATGTTCCTGGCCGTCCTATGATCCCGCCGCTGTGGTTGATGAAGAGCTTCTTATTGTAGTTCAGGTAAACGGCAAGCTTCGCTCAAAGGTGACTGTTGCCGCCGGAACAGGTGAGGACGAAATCAAGGCGCTCGCCCTGGCAGATGAGAAAATCCTGCCGTTCATCGAAGGGCTGACCATCCGCAAGGTTATTTGTGTTCAGGGTAAACTTGTCAATATTGTGGTGGGGTAGGGGTATGTCCGTTTCATTATGGTGCCGAATTCTTATATGTGCCGTGCTGATCTCTGTGACGGCGGGGTGCGGGTACCACCTGACGAAGGCTACCACCGGGAAGCTTGGTGATGCCCGGGAAATCTGGGTGCCGTTTTTCAGTAATGAAAGTGTCAGTCCGACTGCCCAAACCGTTCTGCGCAGGGCGTTTTACGATGAATTACACGCCCTGCGCGGCCTGAACCCGGCCGCTGCGGAGGGAACGGCCGATCTTGCCATGAAGGCGCGGATTCTCTCTTATTCCGGCAAAGCGGTTGCGTATAGCGCGATTGATCAGGCCAAGGTATTCAATCTGACACTGAATGTTGAACTTGAAATCATCAGAAAAGGGGAGTCGCTGCCGTTCTGGAAAGGCCAGATCCAGGCGGAAAAGCAGTATCCCGCCAATAGTAATCTGGCTTTGCAGCATAATGCGGAAGATCAGGCGCTTGACGCAGTTGCCCGCATTATCGCACACAAATTCATTTCCGCTTTAGAAGAGTCCTATTAGCCATGACACCCCAGGAGTTTGAAACATCTCTGAAAAAGGGCACCATCCCCGCTGTCTGTTTTCTCTACGGCGACGAGCAGTTCCTGGTCGAACGGGCGGTTAATGCGCTTCTTGAAAAGGCCATCGATCCATCGCTGAAAGACTTCAATTTCAATGTTTTCTTCGGCAATGAATCTAAAGGGGTTGATATCCTCGATGCCGCACAAACCCTGCCGATGTTTGCCGAGCGACGTGCGGTTCTGGTGAAACGGGCCGAACAGCTCAAAGCAGACGCCCTTGAAGTACTGCTTCCCTATGTTCTGAATCCTTCTGCCGGAACCTGTCTGTTGCTGACCGGCACCAAGATCGATCAGCGCAAAAAGTTTTTCCTGGAATTGAAGAAACATGGCGTTCTGGTTGAATACAAGCGGTTCTATGACAATAAACTATCCGGCTTCATTCAAAGTGAAGCGGTTGTTCAGGGGAAGCCGATTGAAACCGCTGCCGCCGAGCTGCTGGCCGCACTGATCGGTAACAACCTGCAGGAACTGAGCTCGCAGGTGGAAAAGCTGGTGATTTATGCCGGCACAAAACAGCGCATAACGGTAGATGATGTCCGCACCATGGCCAGCAGCAGCAAGGCTTTTACCGCTTTTGAGCTGGCAAAGTTTCTTGGCCTGCGTGATCTGGCGAATTCAATCAGGAGTCTGGATGCCCTGTTTTTGAATGGCGAGGACGCCCCCATGATGATCGGCGCGCTGACCCGTCATTTCCGACAGCTCTGGCGCGTCAGGGAGCTGCTTGACAAGAAAATACCGCCAGCAGACATTGGCAGAGAGCTTTCAATTAATGCGTTTTTTCTTGGGGATATCGTTGCTCAGGCACGCAATTTTTCAAGACGGGAATTGAAGAGGATTTTTGAGGAGTTTTACCGGTGCGATGTTTCCTCAAAGACCGGGGGACTTCCGTTTACGCTGATGCACGGGCTTACGATGGGAATATGTACCGGTAACTGGTAAAATCTTTGGCTGGAAGGGCCTTAATCCTAAAAAAGGCATTTGGAACCACGAAGACGCGAAGAACGCAAAGTAAAACAATAGGAAATATTAAAATGTCTTCTCACCCAAAAGGTGATTGCAGAATATATTAATCTAATAAAAGCATTTGAAACACAGAGCAACTGAGAATCTGAGCAAAAACAAAGAAGAATTCAGGTTAAAACCAGAAATAATAACTCACCATTTTGGTTATGCCTGTTGTTGATGTAACTGTTTGATCCCTCTGTTGCTCAGTTGCTCAGTTGCTCTGTGGTTCATGAACTGTCGATTTTAGGATTATAACTTTGCGAATTCTTGGTGAACTTCGCATCTTCGTGGTTATGAACTGATTTTTCAAGGTTAATTTATCAGCTACAACGCGAAAAGGGGGCATGCGAAATCGCAGCCCCCTTTTTCATGTATATGAGAAAGTCTAGCCGAGTGTGTTGACTAGCTTGGTAAGACGAGAAACATTGCGGGAAGCGGTTGAGCTGTGGATAACACCTTTTGATGAGCTGATATCGATAACCGGAATAGCGGCCTTAAGAGCAGCAACTGCAGCATCCTTGTTTTTTGCCGCTACCGCTTCACGAACACGCTTGATATATGTTTTCAGCGTCGATGATACATGACGATTACGAGCGGTTTTCTTGACAGTCTGTTTAATCCTCTTGATTGCCGACTTATGATGAGCCAAACTGCACCTCCAAAATTTTCTTGAGTAAGTAAAATAAGCTGACTTTTTAGCATTATCCGTCGCACGGTGTCAAGCAAATTGTACCGTTAAGGTTTTGTTTCTCGCCATTCCTTCAGCGGATGTCACAATCGCTGATTTTACTCCCCTAAATAATAATTTCATAGACTGTTTTTTAATTTTTGAAGTGGTATATTTGACACAGAAGGAAAGAAGCAGAAATCAATCAAGAGGAGGTTCACTTCACCTATGATAGAAGGCACTCCACCTGAGCTGAACCGAAAATAGGACGTTGGAACGTTCCGATTATTAAGTTTAATCGGATTAAGACCGTAAAGGTAAATATAAGATTCACGATGAAAGAAAGCCCCCGAATGATTTGGGGGCTTTTTATGTTTTAATTTAGGATCAAATGACTAAAACGATTCATTCATTCTTACAAAATCCCTACCATTACCCCGCTTAGCTATGTTATACCAATTCCAAATCAAATCGCTCTCAAACTGCCCGACTCGCTGGGTTTCTAGTGGCTTGGAGAACATGCATGGCTACCGCCTTAGAGATTCAAAAAATTTCTGATCTGATCCGCAGTGAATTTGCTCCTCAGAAAATCATTCTGTTTGGCTCACATTCGTGGGGCACTCCAAATATCGACTCTGATGTGGATCTGCTTGTAGTATTACCCTTTCAGGGGAAACCCTGGCGGGTTGCCGTTGACATACGGGAGCGCATTAACTCCGGAGTCCCTCTTGATTTACTGGTTCGTACCCCTGAACAGCTACAGGAGCGGTTAGCCTGTCACGACACGTTTATCACTGATATCGTAACTCGCGGCAAGGTGTTTTATGAAACCTGAAACTGTGGAATGGGTGGCTAAAGCCGATGCCGATCTCGATACCGCGAATCGCGAAGTTGTGGTCACCTATTCGCCAAACTACGATGCCGTTTGTTTTCACGCACAGCAATGCGCTGAGAAGTATTTGAAAGCTGAGCGAGTGTGGCAGCGAAAAATAATAAAGAATCCTGAATTTCAAAGCTGATTTTGTATATTAGGGTGGTGGGGTATAATAGCCAATATAGTCGCTAAGGGGGACACAGTATTGGTGAAACAGTGGCTGGATAATAAGACGTAGGGGCGTCCGATGGTTAATGGAAGGGATTAACGATAAGAAGTTGCTTCTCAACAATCAAGCCGTGGTTCAGGTCTTCTGAGTAGAGTGTCGTACATCCGGCCTGCAGAGCAGATGCTACGATCAAGCTGTCCCAGAAGGAAAAATTGTACAGTTTTCTGATCCCGGACGCTTGAATGTAGGTATCCACTTTAATAGGAAGTACGGTGGTTGCAAATGCTACAATACCGTTAATGACTTTATCTTGAACAGCATCATCGGAAAGGCGGTATTTTCGTACTAGAGTCCAGTGAAATTCGTTGATAACCTGAGCAGATACCATGGTGGATATTCTTGCCGGCAGACTCCGCAACAGCTCCAGAGCGGCGTGTTGTTTTCCATCATCATTCCTTGCTTCAAGTAAGGCATATACCCAGACGTTGGTGTCGATAAAACAATCAGATTTCATCGTATATCTCATCCCGCGATACTTTCAAATACTCGTCTACCTTTATCGGTGTTTGAAATGCAGCAGGGAGAGTCTTTGTGCGGGGAGTCCTTTTAGTATCGGTACGGCGAGTCAAAAGGAACTGGACAAAATCACGGACTTCCCGGCGTTGCGGGGCTTGAAGATCTGACAAATCAAGCATATTGGTTGCAGAACGAGCCATAATCAGCCTCCTTGTTTTTGTTGTTAAACAGTAGCATAGATGAAATTTTGTGCCAAGTTTTTGAAATATTCCTGAAACGATAATAGTATTTTATTAGATAACTGCTGGCAGAGCGTGAATAAATTGTGCACTAATCATCCTTCCTGATGCGTACCACTTGACTTACCCCCGGCATTGTTTCGATTTCGTGGTCGTTTAATGTGTCAGTGTCACCGATTACCCCAATGATAGTGCGATTGGCTCCGGTGGATTGATGCAGGTCGAAATCACGGGTGATCAGGTATTCTTTGATGGAGTCTAAAGCAGCTTCTTCAGCATGTTTTTTCATAATAATCAACATTATAGATATTCTCCCTTAAACTTCTTCTTTATGTGAGGTAATTCGCTCCAGGCGACGGGATTCATCGACGACGCGTTCAAACATCCTGATTATTGCCTCGTCATCCAGCGGTCCGGGATTGTCCTCTTTCATGCGGTTAAAGATCCGTTTTTCGCGGGCCGGATCAAAGACCGGCAGATTGAGTTCTTTTTTCGCATGTCCGATTTCCAGAGCCAGCCTGGCGCGCTCGTTGAAGATTCGCAACAGTACATCGTCCAGAAGATCAATCCGCTTGCGAGTTTCATTGATGTCCACGGTTGCAGCTCCCTCTAAAATTGTTTTTTTACAAAACTGTCTTTTTTGCCATTTACGTCATCAAGAAACGGGTAGTCCAGATTAAAGTGCAATCCTCGCGATTCTTTACGTTTCTGAGCGCAGGTGATTATGAGTTCTGCCACGGTGGCAATGTTGCGCAGTTCAATCAAGTCGGATGTCACGTTAAAGTTCCAGTAATATTCTTCGATCTCACCCTGAATCAGATTGATGCGGCTCATGGCGCGCGCCAGTCGCTTGTCGGAGCGGACAATGCCGACATAATTCCACATGGTGCGCCGGATTTCGTCCCAGTTTTGGGAAACAACCACCATTTCGTCACTATTGGTTGCGGTACCGGAATCCCAGGCAGGTATTTCGCGGTGGTCGCTTGCCAGCGATGTAATGGCGGTGCTGGAATGGCGGAATGCTCGCCCGGCATAGACGGCAGCTTCCAGCAATGAGTTGCTGGCGAGGCGGTTGGCGCCGTGCAGACCGGTGAAAGCTGTTTCGCCTATGGCGTACAGGCCGGGAATGTCAGTTTCGGCATCAAAATTAACCGCTACACCACCGCACAGATAGTGGGCAGCCGGAACGACCGGAAGCCATTCTTTGGTCATGTCCAGGCCGAACTCCACGCAGGTCTGGTGAATGTTGGGAAAACGGTTACGAACGATATCGGCCGGTTCATGGGTAATATCGAGGAATGCACAGTCATCACCGCTGATCTTCATTTCATTGTCTATGGCGCGTGCCACGATATCGCGCGGCGCCAGATCCCTCAGTTTATGATATTTCTCCATGAATGCCGTACCGTCACGGCGGCGCAGTACCGCCCCTTCACCGCGGACCGCTTCGGAAATAAGAAACGATTTTGCCAGCGGATGAAACAGAGTAGTGGGGTGAAACTGCATGAATTCCATATTCGCAATCGTAGCGCCGGCACGGTATGCCATAGCTACACCGTCTCCGGATGCAACATCAGGATTGCAGGTGTATAAATAGACTTTGCCTGCGCCGCCACTGGCAAGAAGGGTAATCTTCGAGCTGAAGGTCTTGACGGTATTTCCGGGGATATCCAGTACGTATGCACCGAGGCAGCGATTCTCCTCCAGCTTGCGCCGTTCAATTTTGGCGGATGTTATCAGGTCGATGGCGATATGGTTTTCGTAGATCGTAATCGCGGGGTGTTGTCTGACTGCATAGACCAGGGCCCGTTCGATCTCGCGGCCGGTGATATCCTCGGCATGAAGTATTCGCCTGGCGCTGTGCCCTCCTTCGCGTGTCAGGTCGTACGATTCGCCGCTAGTGGTGAACTTCACTCCCCATTCGATCAGGTTGCGGATGGTCTGAGGTCCTTCCTCAACCACCATCCTGACGACATCTTCATGGCAGATTCCGGCACCCGCAACGAGTGTGTCCTCGACATGGGCATCAAAAGAGTCATCGTCGGAATAGACTGACGCGATGCCCCCCTGGGCGTATTTAGTCGCCGATTCAGAAATGTCACGTTTGGTAACAATGGC
>JANXZX010000032.1 GCA_025355325.1 Geobacteraceae bacterium | reverse complement strand
AGTTGGCAGATGAGTTCTCCGGGGTTGTCCGCCCGGTTATTACAACGGCTTTTGCACTGGATGATAGCCAGATAGTTGCTATTCAGAGTGCTCTTGAAAAGAAAACCGGTAAAAAAGTTATACCGCAGATGGTTGTTGATTCGTCTCTGCTGGGTGGCGTTGTAACCCAGATTGGTGACATTGCATATGACAACAGTGTCAAGACTCAGCTTAAGCATATTAAAGATATATTACAGAAGGGGTAGGAGCATCCATGGAAATCAGAGCCGAAGAGATCAGCGAAATTATCAAAAAACAGATCAAAGAGTATGGCAAAGAGGTGAGGTGTCGGAGACCGGCACAATCATCTCCATCGGTGACGGTATTGCCCGTATTCATGGCCTGGCTGGCGCCATGGCCGGAGAGCTGCTGGAATTTCCCGGCGGTGTTACCGGCATGGTTCTTAACCTTGAAGAAGATAACGTTGGATCTGCCATTCTCGGAGAGTTTTCCGAGATCAAAGAAGGCGATACCGTTAAACGTACCGGACGCATTACCGAGGTTCCGGTTGGCGATGCATTGATCGGTCGTGTTGTTAACGCTATCGGACAGCCAATCGATGGCAAAGGGCCGATCAATACCAGTAGTTTCAGCAAGGTTGAGATTAAGGCACCGGGGATTGTTGACCGTAAATCAGTACATCAGCCGATGGCGACCGGTCTCAAGGCTATCGACTCAATGGTTCCAATCGGGCGCGGTCAGCGTGAGTTGATCATTGGCGACCGTCAGACCGGCAAAACTGCTGTTGCCATTGATACGATCATTAATCAGAAGGGTGGCGACGTTGTTTGTATCTATGTTGCCATCGGCCAGAAACGTTCTACGGTTGCACAGGTTGTGTCAAAACTTACTGAGCACGGAGCAATGGATTATACAATCGTCGTTGCTGCTACCGCTTCAGAGTCCGCACCTTTGCAGTTTATCGCACCGTACACAGGCGTTACCATGGGCGAGTTTTTCCGCGACAGCGGCAAGCATGCCCTTATTATTTATGATGACCTTTCCAAACAGGCTGTTGCTTATCGCCAACTTTCACTGTTGCTTCGTCGTCCTCCAGGTCGTGAAGCGTATCCTGGCGACGTTTTCTATCTTCACAGCCGTCTGCTCGAACGTGCCTGCAAGCTGTCAGATGCACGGGGTGCTGGTTCACTAACCGCACTGCCGATAATTGAAACTCAGGCCGGCGACGTTTCCGCCTACATTCCGACAAACGTTATTTCAATTACTGACGGCCAGATCTATCTTGAATCAGATCTGTTCTTCTCCGGCGTGCGTCCGGCTATTAACGTCGGCCTTTCGGTTTCCCGCGTTGGTGGTTCAGCCCAGACCAAGTCGATGAAGCAGGTTGCCGGTACGCTGCGTCTTGACCTTGCCCAGTATCGCGAGATGGCCGCATTTGCCCAGTTCGGTTCCGATCTTGACAAGGCTACCCAGATGCAGTTGGAGCGTGGCGTACGTCTGGTTGAGATTCTTAAACAACCACAGTATCGCCCGATTCCAAATGAGAAGCAGGTTTTGGTTATCTTCGCGGCAAATAACGGCTTCCTTGATGACTACCCGGTTTCGGCTCTCAAAAAATATGAAACCGAATTGTATGCTTTCTTTGATAATCGTCAGGCAGACCTGCTCACAGAGCTGCGCGATAAAAAAGCTATTGACGATGACATGAAGGGCAGAATTGTTTCTGCTCTGGGGCAGTTGAAGAAGGAATTTACCGCGTAAACAAGGATGGTTTGAGATATGGCAAGCCTTAAAAGCATTAAAAAACGGATTGTATCCGTAAAAAATACTCGCCAGATCACCAAAGCCATGAAAATGGTTTCGGCTGCGAAATTGCGCCGTGCCCAGGAAAATGTTGTTGCTGCCCGGCCATACGCAAAAAAGCTTGGTGAAGTGTTACAGTCACTGTCCGCTAATCTTGAAGGGGATCTTCACCCGCTTCTCGAAAAGCGTGATGCAAAGAAACTTCTTTTGATAGTACTTACGTCTGATCGTGGTTTGTGCGGCGGTTTCAATACGAACCTGTGCAAGGCTGCAGATCGGTTTATCAAAGAAAAATCTGCTTCGTACGAGCAGATCAGCGTCATGACCGTTGGGCGTAAAGGGTATGAATTCCTTAAAAGCCGTTACACGGTTTATAAGAACTTTTCCAATGTGCTGGCAAAACCTAGCTACCAGACCGCTGCCATGTTGGGCCAGGAAGTAATAGACGGTTTTGTTGCCGGTGAATACGATCAGGTTGAACTTCTGTTCAACTCATTCCGTACTGTTATGACGCAGGATATTACTTTTCAGCAGTTGCTTCCGGTGATGCCGGAAAGTGAAGCGCTTGCCGACGAGACGCCTGTTGAGTTCATCTATGAGCCTTCAGTTGGTGAGTTACTTGCTGAAATACTCCCGAAAAATATTGAGGTACAAATCTTTAAAGCGATGCTTGAGACGGTAGCTGGTGAACATGGTGCCCGTATGACTGCCATGGACAGCGCTTCCAAGAACGCTAACGAGATGATCGGCAAGCTTACGCTCCAGTACAACAGGGCCCGTCAGGCAGCTATTACTACAGAGTTGATGGAAATTATCTCCGGCTCTGAATCGATTAAAGGCTAATTCCAAGTCACGAACACTATATGAGGCCTCAGGGCCGCAGGAGGACACCGTTCCATGAGTCAGAACACTGGTAAAATTTCGCAAGTCATCGGCGCCGTTATCGACGTTGAATTTGAGCCCGGCAAATTGCCGGAGATCTACCACGCACTTCGCGTGACAAATCCGGCCATTGATGACCGTGAAAACAATCTGGTACTGGAAGTTGCCCAGCATTTAGGTGAGAACTCGGTACGTACTATCGCCATGGACTCAACGGATGGTCTTAAGCGTGGTCAGGTCGTTATCGACACCGGCAAACAGATCTGTGCTCCGGTTGGCGCTAAAACTCTTGGCCGCATCATGAACGTTATCGGCGAGCCGGTTGATGAGATGGGCCCTATCGGTAATGAGAAGGAATACGCTATCCATCGTGAGGCGCCTTCTTTTGAGAATCAGTCAACCAAGGTTGAAGCCTTTACAACCGGCATCAAGGTTGTTGATCTTCTCGCTCCGTATGCACGTGGTGGTAAGATTGGTCTGTTCGGTGGTGCCGGCGTTGGCAAGACAGTTCTTATTATGGAGCTTATTAACAATATTGCCAAACAGCACGGCGGTTACTCCGTTTTTGCCGGTGTTGGTGAGCGTACCCGTGAAGGGAACGACCTCTGGATGGAGATGAAGGAATCCGGCGTTCTCGACAAGGCAGCTCTTGTCTACGGCCAGATGAATGAGCCTCCTGGTGCCCGTGCCCGTGTTGCTCTTACCGCACTTTCGGTCGCTGAATATTTCCGTGACGAAGAAGGTCAGGACGTTCTGCTCTTCATCGATAACATCTTCCGTTTTACCCAGGCAGGTTCTGAGGTTTCGGCGCTTCTTGGCCGTATTCCTTCCGCCGTTGGTTACCAGCCTACGCTGGCAACTGAAATGGGTGAGCTTCAGGAGCGTATTACTTCCACGAAAAAAGGTTCCATTACATCGGTTCAGGCTATCTACGTCCCTGCTGACGACTTGACTGACCCGGCTCCTGCAACAGCTTTTGCTCACTTGGATGCAACAACCGTTCTTTCCCGTCAGATTGCCGAGCTCGGTATTTATCCGGCTGTTGACCCGCTTGATTCGACATCCCGTATTCTTGACCCGCAGGTAATCGGTGAGGAACATTATGCCGTTGCTCGCTCCGTTCAGTACGTTCTCCAAAAGTACAAAGATCTACAAGATATTATTGCTATTCTCGGTATGGATGAGCTATCTGAAGAAGATAAGCTTGTTGTTGCCCGTGCACGCAAGATTCAGCGCTTCCTGTCGCAGCCATTCTTCGTTGCTGAAGCCTTCACCGGCTCTCCGGGTAAGTACGTTGAGCTGAAAGATACCATCAAGGGCTTTCAGGAAATCGTTGCCGGCAAACATGACAGCATGCCTGAGCAGGCTTTCTACATGGTCGGTTCTATTGAAGAAGCAATCGAAAAGGCAGCGAAACTTGCTGCAGTATAAATTTAATGTAGTGGCAGGGAATACATCTTGCCCGCTCTCTACAAGGATCATTTATGGCTGAAAAAATGAAACTGGAAATTGTTACCCCATATAAAAAAGTCGTTGACGTTGAAGTTGAAGAAGTCACGGCAACCGGTAAAATCGGTGAGTTCGGAATTTTGCCGGGACATGCTCCTTTTCTGACATCGCTCAAGATTGGTGAGCTTGTCTATAAGAATAACGGAGTAGCTGAGCATATGTCGCTTAACTGGGGCTATTTCGAAATCAAGGATGACAGGATTATTGTCCTGGTAGAGACAGCTGAGGCGGCTGCAGAAATTGATGTCGAGCGGGCAAAAGCAGCCCAAGGCAGAGCAGAGGAAGCACTCAAGAAACTAACTGCCGAGGACAAACAGTTCAAGGTTTACGAAGCCGCGCTTGAGCGTGCTATTATCCGCATGCAGGTGGCCGGTAAAAGTGTAAGAAAGTAGCCTTAGATACGAATAAATGTTTTACTTAAGAGCGGCAGCGATGCTGCTCTTTTTTATTGATCGCTCTCAGCAGGGTTCGCAAATGAAGAATGTCGGGAGATTACAACTCCAAGGGTCTGAGGGTAGTGCGGTTTTCCGGGTGCGCGGTTTTATCGGATTCCAGAAAACCGATCCGCAGGAATTGCAATGCAATAATGGAGGGGCCAACGCGCGTTATTCTGCTTGTGTACTCTGAAAAATTTGAGTTAGGGTCACTGCATACCAGCAAGGCACACGTTTCGCCTGGCCGGATTTCATGGGTGGGAAAATTCAGTGCAGAAACCAGAGCACCAGAAAGAGAGATGTTCAGAATCTTGCACGAATAACCAGCGTCTTCGCGGTGTAAGAGGCAATCATGCTCGTAATCTACGCGTGTGCCATTTCGTCTGCAAACGCCATTCCAGCCAGTTGTAGTTTGAAGAATCATGATATACTCTTTGCATCACCACATGATGACGGGCTGTTGATGGTGGGGATTTAAAACAGACAGCAAACAATGTGCCAGCTTTAAAATATTGATATTACAGTATGTTGCAATTTTAGATTGCATGTCATACGTCAAAGACCGTTTTTTTGTGCGTGAAACAACTGAAACAGTGTTATTACACAGTTAGTACTACCAATTACGGCGTGTATGTATATATAAATCGATAGTGGAGGATGATATGTTATCTACCGAATGGTCAATACCAAGTCTTCTGCAGCTGTCAGGGGGCTATTGGAGTGCTTGTGCGCTACATGCCGGAATTAAACTTGATATTTTCAGTTATCTGGATGGCTCTGCTCTGACAGTCGAAGAAGTTGCAAAACAGTGCAACTCGAACCCGCGAGCCACCGGCATGTTGTTGGACGCGCTGTCAGCACTTGGCTTGCTGGACAAGGGTGTAGCAACATTTATAGACACACCATTTGCGGTGCAAAATCTTTCAAAAAAGTCATCCGGATATATGGGGCATATTATCATGCATCATCATCACCTTATGTCAGGATGGGCACAGCTGGATAAGGCAATAACATCGGGCGAACCTATCCGTGAACCTGTATCGCATGGTGATGATGAGCTGGTAAGAGAAAGCTTTCTGATGGGTATGTTCAACCTGGCAAGCCAGCTTGCTCCAGCCATTGCTCATGCTATAGACCTTTCCGGTTACCGCACTTTGCTGGATCTGGGCGGCGGTCCTGGTACATACGCGATTCATTTTTGCCGTGCTAATCCGGAAATGACAGCAGTTGTGTATGATCTTCCAACAACCCGGTCTTTTGCCGAAGGAACCATCGCCCGCTTCGATCTTTCCCGTCGGATCAGTTTTACGTCTGGTGACTTCAATGAAGATCCTGTCCCGTCCGGTTTTGATGCCGCCTGGCTTTCCCACATTCTTCATTCTGATGGGCCTGCAACATGCGCTGCTCTTCTAAACAAGGCAGTCGCAGCTCTCAACCCCGGTGGAGTATTGATGGTTCAGGAATTTATTCTGGATGATGCCGGAAATGCGCCACTTTTCCCGGCACTGTTTTCGCTCAACATGCTTCTGGGGACAGCAGCCGGTCAAGCGTATTCAGAAGGGGAATTGAGCAGAATGATGACAGAGGCCGGTCTCACTGAAGTAACCAGGCTTGCTATTGATCTTCCCAACGGAGCAGGAATACTGCGTGGCCGAAAGCCATAGGTAATGGCTCTGTCAAAAGGAAATTCTGATAAACGGTATAACCCGTTTTCGGATGAACTAAAACGGGTATTCGGCTGTAAAGTGCAGCGTATCTCTATTGACGCTGGATTTACCTGTCCCAATCGCGATGGTTCTCTGGATTCGAAAGGGTGCATTTTCTGCGGCGGCCACGGTTCCGGTTCATATGGAATCCTTCGCGACCTTGATATCGCTGCCCAACTGGAAGACGGCAAAGAAGTTATGCGGCGCAAGTATCGGGCAGCAAAATTTATTGCCTATTTTCAAGCATATTCCAATACTTATGCACCTGTTGATCAGTTGCGAAAGATGTTCTCCGAAGCACTAACCGTTCCGGATGTGGTTGGCCTGATCATCGCTACCCGTCCCGATTGTCTCCCTGATAAAATACTCACGTATCTCCACGAATTATCACACCAAACCTATCTCTGGCTGGAACTGGGAATTCAGTCGATTCATGACCGGAGTCTTGAACTAATCAATCGGAAGCATGACTACGGCTGTTCTGTAGACGCTGTCATTCGTGCTAAATCACACGGTTTACGGGTCTGTGCCCATATAATTTTAGGGATTCCCGGTGAAACCCGGGAAGAGATGCTGGCGATGGCTGGTGAGTTGAACCGACTCGGTGTGGATGGCGTTAAACTGCATCTGCTGCATGTCATGAAGGGGACGAAACTGGCTGAAGTGTACAGTAGGGGCGAAGTACCGGTTATGGACAGAGACGAGTACGCCGGACTGGTCTGTGATTTCCTTGAACTGCTAGATCCGCGCATCCTGATCCATCGTCTGACCGGCGACGGGGGGCGTGATAATCTGGTGGCGCCACTTTGGACGCTTAAGAAGTTCGAAATTCTCAACCTGATAGATGCCGAGATGGAGCGCCGGGGAACGTGGCAGGGGTCTAGATTTCCCCGATAAAAATAAGCACCAGAAACATAAAGTAGAATGCACCTCCAACCAGTAATGTCCCCGGTGTCAGATGTTTTTTGATCCTGATTTGCAGGTACGCCAGGCCGACCGAGGCAAAAGTCAGGGCAACAGTCAGAAGCGCCGCTGTGTTGAGCTGCCAATCGGTCATCAAAATGCCGATGGCGGTGATAATTGATCCCTGGAAGACCATGGCTCCGGTGACATTGCCGATTGCAAGGGTGTCCTTGCCCTTGTTGATCCAGATGACGCTGTTGAACTTTTCCGGCAGTTCGGTGGCAATCGGGGCGATAATCATGGCCAGAATGAATGGCGATATACCCATTTCAGCAGAAATGATCTGCACTTTTTGCACAAAAATATAGGATCCCCACACGATCAACAACAGCGAACTTAAAACCTGGGTGCCGATAATCGACATTTGCGGGTCATGAGACTTGGGAGCAAAATAGCAGGGGTCGATCTCTGATTCCTCAATTTCATGCGCTTCAGGTTCCCCTCCGCCCCTGAGCGTTTTCAAAACGTATCCGCCGTAAGTCAGAAAGAGTGCCATGGCGATGAACGTTTTAACGACCGGATGACCACCCAGAAACGATGCGGTGATAGCCACGGCGTACAGTACCAGAAAATACTCCATGTCCCGGCGCATGACGACAGTGTCAACCCGCATAATCGGATAATCATCGCGCTTCTTGCGATTCCACATTACTGCCAGTCCACTAATGAAAAATGCCAGCGTGCCGAGCATGAACGGTGCCCCGATGATGGCGCCCACACCAATTTTGTGACCGGCTTCGGCGGTGCCGAACGTGATGGCCACAATCGGCACCAGGGTCTCCGGCAGGGCAGTGCCGACAGCGGCAAATATGCTTCCCACCGCACCATCCGAAAGCTTCATCTTTTTTCCGAACCACTCCAGTCCATTAGTAAAAACGGTAGCTCCCAGCAGAATGATCGCTAACGCAACAAGCAATAAAACCCAGTTGAACATACTTTACATCTCCACGCGTGTAACAACACCCTGAAGCTTGGCAGCAGGGAGTTTGTTAAATTGAACAAAATTTGGGGTCAGCTTCTTGATGCTGGAGAATATTTTCCAGGCAGGATTTGCCGTGGCAATGTCTTCAATGCCATAAAATATGACTTTCTCGATAATACCGTTTTCCTTAAGCAGCTGCTCAATATCAAACATAACCATGTAGCCGGCACTTATCTCAAAAGCGTCCAATCCGGTTCCCAGCCCGGGTATCAATTTGCTTTCCAAGCCGTAGGGGTCGTCGGTACGAATAATGGATATCAGAACGTTGCGCTCGTAAATTATATTCGAGCGTATGGTGCAATGCACAAGATACGGGGGGATGGTATTCCATTCCTTGACAAAAAACAGGCCGGTTCCCGAAATATGCCCTTTGCGGTAAATCTGCTCATAACTCATCAAATAGGTTTCCATGTCAAGTGGCCTGAGAGCTTTGTACAGAGCCCGCTGCCCCTTGGTCCAGATTAAAATTGCGGTAAGCGGTATCGATGCAAGGATTAAAGACCAGTAGCCACCGTGCGGGAGTTTGTAAAGATTGGAAATCAGGAATGCGAAATCAACAAATGTGACAAACAGAGCGACTGGAACTTTCCATTTTTTTGTAGTTCGGGCAAAAATCATAACCATCATGACGCCGGTTATGGTCATGGTTCCGGTAACGGCAAGGCCGTATGCCGCCGCAAGATTTTCGGACTTCTGGAAGATCAGCATGATCATAATTACCAGTGCGAGCAGTATCCAGTTAACAGCCCCTATATATATTTGTGACTTGAGTTGATGAGACGTGTAATCAACCTTCAGGAGAGGCAGGATGCGCGTGGTAATCCCCTGGTATACGATTGAAAAAACACCGCTGATAAGGGCTTGTGAAGCAATAACCGTGGCCATAATTGTCAGAATAAGGAAGGGGATGTACAGCATGGCTGATTGTGATTGCACCATACCGAAAAGGATGTTTTTAGCGTCCGGATGGTTGAGTATGAACGCACCCTGTCCAAGATAATTAATTATCAACGCGACAAAGACCAGGTACCAGGCGCGTTTGACCGGCTTTCGCCCAAGATGCCCCATGTCGGCATAGAGTGCTTCTCCACCGGTCGCGCAAAGAATAACCTCGGAGAGAACGAAAAAGCCGGCCATGCCGTTATGGCGGAGAAAATTTATTGCATAGTGCGGGCTGATCGCGGCGACGATGGATGGGTATGAAAACAGGGCGATGACGCCTGATACCGCCAGGGCGGCAAACCAGACAACCATGATCGGGCCGAATGCCTTTGCTACTTTATCGGTGCCCTTGAATTGAAAAACAAACAAAATAACCGCAATAACCGAAGCGATCAGGATCAGCATCGATTGGCTGAGGCCGCTCAGGGACGGGATGAGCAGCGCACCTTCTACGGCAGAAAGTATACTGATGGCCGGGGTAATGACGCCGTCTCCGAGCAGCAGAGCAACGCCAAGATAGGAGAGAAAGGTCACAAAAACCATCTGTCGCCCCGGCTTGATCATGCGGACCAATATTTCGCGGAGCACAATGGTGCCGCCTTCACCTTTACGGGAAAGGCTCATAGCCAGCAGCGCGTATTCAATGTTGACCAGAATCATCAGAGTCCAGACAATCAGCGAAATGATGCCGAAGACGTTCTCAGGAGTTGGTTTGGTCAAAGCAATGATAACGGTCAATGTATAGATGGGGCTGGTTCCGATGTCACCGAACACCAGACCCATTGATTTTATAATTCCGCCCCAAAAAGAATCGGTTTCGCCATGTTTCACGGGATGCCTCCAGAATCAAGTGCTGTTTATACCATTCCGAGCAGAAAAAGGAAAGCCGCCGGCATAAACCGGCGGCCTGTATCCGCTGTTGAGCCCTTCCATGCGCCTACGAGGTTAGCTGACGGGCTCGGGATTGGAAGTTCCCTTTCCGGTGAAAGCCCGGAATACGCCCCAGTTGATCGGGTCCCCCGCATCCGTCCGTGGGGACGAATCTCGGCTGCTTGTGCGGTTGTTATACTCCTCCTGCTTTTGCTGTCAAGAATTCTTGTGAATTTCGTTGAAACTTTAGTGTTTACAGGTCCTTCAAAACTGCTACACTTCGCACATAATCCAAAATATGGGATGGAACAGTATGAACGGTGACATGACCGCAGAAAGGCATTCCTCAATGATCTGCCGCTATTTCAAAGTAGTCCATCGGGATATGGTATTCCTCAAGTTTATCCTGGAGGCGTACGAGGGGATGAATGTCATGAGTACCGTTGACAACAAGGCCGGTATCATCCGTATTGCCATTATGCCCGGCTTTGTCGATGATATGGACGGGCTGCTGGCTGAACTGGGAAAGCAGGTAATGCTGGAACCGGTTGAGTGGACGAATGAACCCTGCACCTTCTGAACCTGCCTGCCGTGGTGCCCGCTATGCTCTGATCCCGTTGTTGGCGGCCCGAACATTGGTGGGGGCGGCACTTTGTAGAGCGGGATCAGCTGGCGGCGGAAGAGATGAGAACCTGTAGCCCCCGTCCTGCTCCTGAAGCATAAACAAACGTCACTGTTGCCGGTTCCACACTTTCCTTCCCTGTTCGATAATCTCGCATGAATTCATAGCGGAAAGCTTTGACTCTGCTGTCAGGTGGCATAATCAGGTCGTCCGGGATATTTCGCAGGGCAGGCCAGGAGCACTTCTCCTGGTGTTCAACGGCAAACGAGGGGAGTTTACCCATCAGCGGCATTTCATTTCGGCAATAATCGAAAAAGAGAGCATCGTGCAGCATCAATCTGGCGGGTTGGTCAGTAAGTGGCTCCGTCAGGCGCGCGAACAGTTCGAAAACCCTGCGGCAGGAAAGGCTGGAGAGGTTTTCTGTGCCCGCCTGCCGCGCCATCAGGTCAAGAGTGCCGGAGAAAGGTCGGTAGCGCTCCAGAATGCCGAAAGCGGCCTCAAATCCGCCATGTTTATTAAACAGATCGAGCAACCGTCCTATTGTTTCGATCCGGCAGATCTCTTCATAGGAGAGCCACGGGTTGTGCAGGATCGTATACGGTGGAAATTCCGAGAAACAATATCCCTCGCGATGAGCGATTTCCCGCATCGGCGAGCCTTTCAGCAGCTTGAGCGGTTCGACCTGAATATCATGCGGATCAAGAGATGCTACCGTTTGCAGAGAAGCAAGAAAACCGTCGTATCCCTCGCCCGGCAGTCCGGCTACGAGATCCAGATGCAGATCTACCTTTGTTTCGTCCCTGAGACGTCGCACATTGCTGAAAATGTGCGGCAGGTCGGCATTGCGCTTTACCTGTTTCAAAGTACTTTGCGAGGCGGACTGGATACCTATTTCAAAACGGAAGGTGTTTTCTGGCACCCGTGACAAGACGTTCAGATTGCTGTCAGTCAGAAGATCCGCAGCGATTTCGAAATGAAAGTGGCTGGTGCGGTTATGTGCCAGAATAAACTCCCAGATCATATCCGCCCGTCCCGCATCGTAATTGAAGGTGCGATCCACCAGCTTTATCTGCGGGACGTTGTTGCTCATCAAAAACAGCAGATCTTTTTTTATCCTCTCAAGGCTGAATGACCGGACCGATCCCTCAACGGATGACAGACAGAATGCGCAGGAAAACGGGCAGCCGCGAGACGTTTCGAAATAGATCAGCGGCTTGGTGAAGTCCACCACTCCGGCTTCAAACGGCGATGGGAGCGAGTCCAGTTCCAGATTCTTTTTGCCGAACGGTCCAGAAACTGTTTCGTCTCCGTCCCTGAAAAACAGGTTATCTATCTCCGCCAGGCTTTCGTGCAGCAGGCCGGTATGCTCACCGATCAGCGTTACAATTAATTGCCGGAAAGCTTCTTCCCCCTCACCTTTGATGACAAAGTCGATTGCCCGGTTATCGTGCATGAACTCAAATATGTCGAAAGAAACCTCCGGCCCCCCAAGTACGACCCTGGTGTGTGGAGAGATTTTTTTGATATCGGAGACAATCCGCAGGGTCTGCTCGATGTTCCAGATATAGCAGGAAAAGGCGACCACGTCGGCCTGCTCAGCCATAATGAGTTTCAGGATATGCTCACGGGGTTCATTGACGGTCCATTCCCGAATGGTTATATCGGCCCACGGGACGTCGCGACAGTAAATCGCAAGGCAGGGGAGGGCCAGTGATGCGTGGGAATATTTGGCATGCAGTGTTGCAAGAAGTATTTTCATGTCGGTCCGTTCTCAGAACGTGAGGGAATATGTGCCATTGGTATTGGTTATCTCTGTGTGAAACGGTTGTGACAGTCTGTTCAATTTCTCTATAACGGCAGCGCCTTTCTCACCGGTCAGCAGTTGCGGCTGAAACCCGACCCGGCGGTGCAGAACATCAAGAGGCAGTATCTCCGCATATCGATGGCCATCACTCAGCTTCAGACGGATCATGGCACTGACATCAGCGACTGTGCTGGTGCTGGCAAAAGCGAAATTTCCGAGACTATAAAAAATGATGCCGTTTTTGTAGCGCTCAATTCCCTGCAGCACATGGGGATGATGGCCGATAATGACATCGGCACCGGCTTCGATGGCATTGTGCGCAGCCGTGCGCTGATATGCCTGAACGGTGCTGTTAGCTTCTTTGCCCCAGTGGAATGAGACAATCACATAGTCGGCCTGGCTGCGGGCGCTGATGATGTCGGCGGTTACCAGCTTCTCGTATCCGGGAGCCGTGCCGGGACGATTCTGTCCGGCGAAAAATTCGATCGGCTGAGTCAGTGAATAGCCGAGAAAGGCAATTCTTTTTCCTTTGATCGTATAGACCGCCATTTTTCGGGCGGCAGACAAATTCTCGCCGGCGCCGATCCATGCGATGCCGTTGTCGCCCAGATGTTCGAGTGTCTCCGCCAGTGCTTCGCCGCCGTAATCCATGCTATGGTTGTTGGCAAGTGTCACCAAATTGAAGCCAGCCGCCCGAATGGCTTTTGCCACTGGTGGTTTGGCCCGGAAGCGGAATTGCTTTTCTGAATATTCCTGTCCGCCTACCGCGATGGGCGATTCGAGATTTGCAAGATTGATGTCGCTTGAAGCCAGGACGTTCCTAACGCCATTGAAAGGGTAGTCATAGCCCTTTTTTCTCATTACTGAGTCCCATCTTCCGGCCAGCATAATATCTCCAACGGCGGTTATGACAATCTCCTCCGCACACAGTGATACCGGCAGGATCAAGGATGCTGAAACTATCAGAATGCAGGCTATTATTGATTTCATCGGGCTCTTTTGCATTGACGTATATTGACACAAATGCTAAAAAATACACGCTTACTACCGAAAAATAAAGGTGTTTCCCTATGCTTGACATGAAATACATACGTGAAAATCTGGATGAGGTTGAACAGCGTCTCCGTACCCGTGGTGGTGAATCCTATCTGGACGAGTTTAAACGGCTCGATCTGGCTCGCAGAACGCTGCTTCTCGAAAGCGAACAGCTTAAAGCCAGAAAAAATGTAGTTTCCGATGAGATCGGTAAAGTTAAGGATAAAAGTCTGGTTCAGGACAAAATCCTGGAAATGCGGGAAGTCTCAAATGAGATCAAAGCCGTTGACGAGAGACTGAAGCAAGAGGACGAGGAGTTACAGAATCTGCTGCTGACCGTTCCCAATGTGCCGCACCCGGCCACTCCTGTCGGTCGCTCGGAAAACGACAATGTTCTGGTCAGAACCTGGGGAGAACCTCAGGAACTTCCGTTTGCTGCCAAGCCGCACTGGGATCTTGGTGAAGACCTTGGGATCCTCGATTTCGAATGCGGCGCCAAGATTACCGGTGCGCGTTTTACCCTGTATCGCGGTGCCGGAGCCCGGTTGGAACGGGCACTTATTAATCTGATGCTCGATCTGCACACTGATACGCACGGTTATATGGAGGTACTGCCGCCATTCATGGTTAATCGTGATTCGATGCAGGGTACCGGGCAACTTCCCAAGTTTGAGGATGACCTTTTCAAAATGGTTGATCCTGAGTATTTCCTTATACCGACTGCCGAGGTGCCGGTAACCAATATCCATCGCGGCGAAATTTTGAAAAAGAGCGATCTGCCGATAAGCTATTGCGCCTACACTCCCTGTTTTCGTCGTGAGGCCGGCTCTTATGGTAAAGATACTCGAGGCCTGATTCGTCAGCATCAATTTAACAAGGTGGAGATGGTTAAATTTGTCCACCCGAGTGAATCGGACGCTGCACTTGAAACATTAACCGGGCATGCTGAAAAAGTGTTACAGATGCTGGATCTCCCTTACCGCGTAATGGCTCTTTGCAGCGGTGATATAGGCTTTTCAGCCGCCAAGACCTACGATATTGAAGTCTGGCTGCCGGGACAAAGCTGCTACCGCGAGATATCCTCCTGTAGCACGTTCGGCGATTTTCAGGCCCGCAGGGCATCAATCCGCTTCCGCGAAGATGAAAAGGGCAAACCGGAATTTGTCCATACATTGAACGGCTCCGGTTTGGCCGTGGGGCGCACGCTGGTGGCGATTCTGGAAAACTATCAGCAGGAGGACGGTTCAGTGCTTGTGCCACCCGCGCTGCGGCCGTATATGGGTGGTTTGGAGCGAATCAGCAGGTAGTTGCTGTTAGTATTTGAAAATCAGAAACAGGTGTGCTATAAGGTCAATTCGCTTGATTACGGAAGGGTGGCCGAGTGGTTTAAGGCAGCGGTCTTGAAAACCGCCGAGTGTAACAGCTCCGTGAGTTCGAATCTCACCTCTTCCGCCACTACATACTGAAACCATTAGGTTTTTATCGGGGGCTTCAGGAATTATCCTGGAGCCCCTTTATATTACTGTCGCTTTACATAGAGGAAACTTTTAATGGAAATTGTAATCGCGCTGTTTGTTCTCGTAGGAGGTTCAATCGCCTTCTCAGCCTGGATAAAAAATAAGTCATCTGATAGTCCCCGCCCCGCCGAAATACAAGATGTTCCTGACAATAGCAGCTGTGTCCGTAAATGCCTTGCCTGTGGACACGAAGGGGAAATGAATACGTGGCTTTCCAATTATAAAGCTCCCAAGTTTATTGCCGTGGCAGGTTTTCTGTTGGGATACATCCCCGGACTGATCTTCCTTGCGGTCTACTGGGGTAAATTCAAGTGCCCGGGTTGTGGTGCAGTCGGCAAAAACCAACAAATAAGTAACTGACCGTAGAGGCAAGGATTAGTACTGATGGCACTCATCATGCTTCTTATGTTCATCGCCGTAATTGCATTGCCTTCTGTCGTTTGGTTGTATGCCCTGGCGGATGCAATCAGAAATGATTTTCAATATGTATCGACAAAAATCATTTGGATTGTGGCCCTGTGCAGTTTTCCTCCATTAGGGACGGTGCTGTATTACTTGGTTGGCCGTAATCAAAGGACAACTTACTACCCCGTCGGCAGGCTTGTGGCTCTCTGCATTTTCATTCTTCCCGTATTGCTGGTCCTCGCCTATATACTGTTTTCATTGGGGCATCTGACCTTTATCCCCGAACCACCGAAGGCTCTTCAGATTCAGATATGAATTCAATCCATTCGTCCTGAAAGTTTCGGAGTTGCCCCGCCAGATTCAATTTAGTAATTATGATAAAACGGATAAATTTTTCAATATGCCTTATAACCTCTTGATATGTCGCAAAAATGTAACTATCATGTCAATCGTTTTTCGCTATGGGACGTTGTCTCATAACAAAGATGAGCGAGCGGATAGTTTCTTGCCGAGTAATTTAAATATGTATTTTTAAAATGATATTATTGAGTGATATATTGAGGCCCTATGGATTATACAAACCTTTACAGCACACGCATCCAAAAGACCTTTGATGAAGATCAGGCAGATATATTTTATGCTTTGCGGGCGGAACTTGCCAAAAATCCGAAAATAGAGGTACAACTAATCAACTATCATAAGGGCCTTCCAGTTTCATATAATGCCAATATTGTAGGAGTAGACAAAGGTGCTCTTGAGTTGGATGTTACCCCCCACCAGGCTGTTACAATCTCTACGGAACGTTACACGTTCCTGCGCAGCAAATTATTCAAGTTTCCAATTCTGGCCAGGGCACAGTATGTCAGCGTCAAACATAAGGCCATCTCACTGCGAAAATTATGTTTTGTGGAGATAATGGCTGAGCGCAGGAAACATCTGCGCCTGGAACTGGATCCTCCAATCAACGCCATGTTTAATTCTTCAGCTGGAATCGTAAAAGGAAAGTTGATTGAATTGTCGATGGGCGGAGCTGTAATCTCTGTCTCACAGTCACTTGAAGAAGTGCTGGGGGAGGATGTAAGTCTTTCTCTTATGGTTCCTGATGCCGAACAGAATACTGTCTACAATATGAAGTTACCCTCGAAGATTGTAAAAGTATCCGAAGAGAAAGAGCAAAAGCGGTACATATTTTCTATCAACACTGATGATAAAATCAGTGACAGGGTGATTGCAAAATACCTCTTTAATCGTCAAGTTGAAATTATTCGCGAGCTGAAAGAAGCCTCTGATGTGGGTGAAAAATCGTCAGTGGTCGCATTAAATTAAGTCTCATGGAGTAAGCGGATCATTAGCAGCTAAGGGGTGAATGTTTTGTCAGTGCCTGCAGATAAAAAACAAATAATTGAGAATCTGTTGCTTTCTCAATCCTACGATATCCCCGTTTTTCACGAAATTGCCTTACGCCTGCAGCAAATGATGAATGACCACTCTTACAGAATTGAAGAGGCTATAAAGCTGGTGAACGAAGACCCGGCATTAGCCTCTGAAATGCTTAGATACGCGAATACAACCTATAATTCAGGCAAGGCGCCGATAACCACGATCAAGAATGCTGTTATCAGGCTTGGCTCTCAACAGGTTGTAAATCTGGCATTTACGGCAAGCATGGCAAATAGCAAGTCTGATAATCCGGTTATAAATACATATCTAAAAAAACTATGGCAGCATAGTCATGCGGTAGCTATTACCAGCGCATGGCTGGCAGTGCAGGTCGGGCATGACAGTGATGTGTCGGATATAAATGCTGATGAGGTGTATCTGGCCGGATTGTTTCATGATATCGGGAAACTCTATGTGTTAAAACTAATGGATGGGTTAATCGGGTCTGGTGAATTGCAAGTTAATGAAGGCCTGATAGACGATATCCTTGACGACCTTAATACGCCGCTTGGTATAAAGGTAATGGAGCATTGGAGTATTCCACAAATATATATAAATGCATTGGAACGGCACACTGCCGACAACTGGAAAAGTGGAACAAATGACTATTTGGTTGCCGCAGTCAGGTTGTCTTGCCGGATGCATCAGTTCGTTGAGAAAAAAATTGAAATAACAGATTCTGATGATGTCTTAGGGCTGTTTGAGGATGAGTTGTCATTGCTGGAGATTGACGATATATCGTACGTGTATAATATGGTAAAAGCGATTTCATAGCGTTGACAGAATGATGTAGTTTGATAAGTTGTAGTTTGGTAAGTTTAGACGCAGAAGGACTGCAGGATGGTGGTATTTTTGTGTTTCCAGGCGGAATTATTCCGCAAGAACATCATTTATTTTTGACATGAGCTTTTCTGGTAGCATCGGTTTATGAATGAAGTTTGGATTTACTATTTCCCCAAGAGAAGTTGTGGAATAGCCGCTCATCAGTAGTATTTTGGCGTCCGGATTTAACTGTTTAATTTCCTTATGGGCAGTGACCCCATCCATACGCGGCATCATTATGTCCATTAATATCAGGTCTATTTCGTCCATTTTATCTTTATATACATCAACCGCAGCCTGCCCGTCTTCCGCAGTGATGACAGTATAGCCGCGAGACTCCAGTAATCCGGATAAAAAATTCAGCAAAAAAGTTTCGTCTTCGACAAGCAGTATGTTGTTTACGCCGGTAGAATTAGGATCACTACTCATAGTATTATCTCCAAAAAACTGTAACAGTTTTTCATGCGTAATAAGGCTCATGTCATTTTTGTTGAATTCAATTTTGTTGAGAGATAAGACGAGTTCGATCTCGGAAATGAATTTTTGAACTGAAATATTGAGAGCAGAAGCCAGCTCGAATATTGTAACAAGTGTCGGTTGTTGTTTTCCCCGCTCAAGTCTAGAAATAAAACCTCTATCCAGGGAGCTTAGGCGGGACAGTTCGTCTTGCGAGAGTAGTCGCTCTTTACGAAACTTGCATAGGACGATTCCAAACGCTTCTTCGATGGTCAAAATGATTCTCCCGAAAGCAACGAACAAATTTGAATACACTCCTACCATAAACTATTATAAATATCTGTAGCCTATTGAACTCAGGCACAATTATACCTTTGGGTAGCAACATTGATTCTGATGCAGGAGATACTGAAGCACTGAGACAGCAAAAGGCCACATCGGAGGATGTGGCCTTTTGCTGTCTCATAGAGTCGGACGAGTTAAATTGCGAGACGAATCAGGCTTTCTTGTCGTTGTCCTCACTCTTTGGCTTGATTTCTATCTCATCCTTGCCATCTGCCGCTTTCTTGAAGTTACGAATACTTTTACCAAGCGCTCCGCCGATTTCGGGAAGTTTTCCTGCACCGAATACAACCAGAACAATGACCAGTATTATGATCATTTCAGGCATGCCAAAACCAAACATTGTGCCCCCTCTGCAGCAAGTGTGTAGAATCCGGAACACTATCTCACTGACTTACGAAAAAATCAAGTCCTGCAAGCCGGGATTTAATGATACGCACCGCATAAACGTGTATACGGTTCGTAAGCCCATGTGCCCGAACACGGTAGATACTATCCCGCTGTTTTAATAGTTCTTGTCGGCGTAATCAACCCAGCCGCCGGCCAGTACCAGGGCTTTATCAAAAGGAGAAATCTCAAAGCTGAAGGATTTCTGCTTGCCGCCGCCGTTCATGATCAGGGTTCCGGCTTCGATGTCGATGCTCATGGACGCGTCTGAATCACCTGCATGGGAGAAAATGAGGTCAAGGTCGGCTTTTGGCAGTTCGATTGCGGCCATGCCGCAGTTAAACATGTTCTGACGGAAAATACGGGCAAAGGATTCGGCAATTACGGCGGTGATGCCGTTGACCTCGAACACCCAGGGGGCATGCTCGCGGGAAGAACCGCAGCCGAAGTTTGCGCGTGATACGATAACCCTGGCGTTTATTGTCCTTTCGCCTTTCGGGTCGAATCCGGGCAGTTTCAGATCTTCAAGAATATAGGGCTTAAGATCTTCCTTGGTAATTTCTGTCAGGTACTTGGCCGGGATAATTTCGTCGGTATTGATGTCGCCGCGGTCAAGAAAAAGTACCGGGCCTCCGAATGTTTTCATAGATGACTCCTTTAAAAGAATGGAAAAGGCACGTGCAGCTCCCTGCAATCCCCCCTTTCAGGAAGGATTAAAGGGCATTTTTACAGGTACTTCCTCGGATCGGCAATCTTGCCCTCAATCGCGCTGGCCGCCGCTGTGGCAGGCGACATGAGGTGTACCATGCCTCCTTTGCCCATACGTCCCATGAAATTGCGGTTCGTTGTCGAAGCACAAACTTCGCCGTCTGCCAGAACGCCGTTGCTCATCCCCAGACAGGCGCCGCAGGTGGGGTTGGTAACGCAGAAGCCGGCTTCCATGAAGATATCAATCAGCCCTTCGCGCATCGCCTCCTGCTGAATTTTAGGAGTGGCAGGCGAGAGGATGCCGCGTACATTCGGAGCAAGTTTATGTCCTTTCAGAATCTGTGCGGCGATGCGCAGATCTTCGAGGCGACCGTTGGTGCAGGAACCGATATAAATCTGGTCAATGGGGGTACCGGCAATTTCGGAAATGGTTTTAACCTGATCCGGCTTGTAGCCGAAAGTAATGGTCGGCTGCAGGGTGGCGACATCGATCTCGATGGTCTGGTCATATTCGGCATCAGCATCGGCCCGCCACTGTGAGTAATCTGCCAAAGCCGCTTCCTTGCTGGCGAAGTCGCCCTGAATAAATGGCCACAGGTAGTCAACGGTGGTCATGTCCGGTTGGCAAATTCCAGAGGTGCCGCCCGCTTCGATTGCCATGTTGCAGAGCGTCATGCGTGATTCCATCGTCATGTCATTGATGGTGGAACCGTGGAATTCCATTACGCGATCAGTGGCGCCGTTAACGCCTATTTTGCCGATAATGTGCAGGATAACGTCTTTGGCATAGACACCTTTGGGGAGTGTGCCGTTGACGTTGAATTTAATGGTTTTTGGCTGACGGAACGCGCAGACGCCTTTCAGGATGCCGACCTCAAGATCGGTCGTGCCGATTCCTGCCGCAAAGGCTCCGAAAGCTCCGTGGGTGCAGGTGTGGGAATCACCCATGATGACCGTGTAGCCGGGACGGATAAAGCCGCGCTCCGGGAAGAGGGCATGGCAGACGCCGTTGGCGCCGACATCGAAGAAATCCTTGATGTCGTGGCGACGTGCCCAGTCACGCAGAATTTTGGCCTGGGTGGCGGTCTTTGTGTCCTTGCTGGGGGTTACATGGTCGATAACCGCTTTGATCTTGGTCGGATCAAAGACGCGATCCTTGTCGCGACGGATCAGGTCATCGATGGCGATCGGTGTGGTGATCTCGTGGCAGAGCACCGCATCAAGGCGCAGTACTTTGGTGCCGGGGAAGGGCTCGTTTACCAAGTGTGCATCAAAAATTTTTTCCGCAGTTGTTTTACCCATTTTTCGACCTCGCATGGTTCAGTATTCACAAACTTGTATCATAGCTGTCGGGAAAAAGTAAACCGGTGAACATTTATTTGATGAGGTTATATCGGAGCGGGCAGAGGTTTTTGCATGGAAAACAGCCGCAGGCATGATATAAACGGAGCATAATTCGATAAACTGAGGGAAATCTATGAATCAGGATGATCTTAAAACAATACTCAATTCTGTCCGGCTTGGCGGGCTATCTATTGATGATGCAATGCAGCAGCTGCGCCATCTGCCATTTCAGGATATCGGCTGCGCTCAGATCGATCACCATCGTCAACTGCGTCAGGGTATGCCGGAAATGATTTTTGGCGAGGGCAAAACTTCGGAGCAGATTATCGCAATTACTACCGCCATGTCGGACCGGGGAAGTAATGTCCTTGTAACGCGCCTTGACACGGAGAAGGCGGGACAGATTGTCCAGGCGTTTCCGGCAGCGTGCTACCATGCCGAGGCCCGGTGTCTGACGCTTGAACAGCAGCCGCCGGAGCTGCGGGGCAAGGGGACTATTCTGGTTGTTTCGGCAGGAACCTCCGATCTCCCGGTTGCCGCAGAGGCGATGATAACAGCCGGTTTTCTCGGTAACCAGGTAGAGCATGTCTACGATGTCTGTGTGGCCGGCATTCACCGGCTGCTGGCCCGGAGTGAACAACTGGCAGCATCTTCAGTCATCATCGTAGTGGCCGGCATGGAGGGGGCGCTCCCTTCGGTGGTGGGGGGGCTGGTGGACAAACCGGTGATTGCCGTGCCGACCTCGGTCGGATATGGCGCATCGTTCGGAGGCATCGCGGCGCTGCTGGGGATGCTCAATTCCTGCGCCGCCGGGGTGACGGTGGTAAACATCGATAACGGCTTCGGTGCAGCTTGCGCGGCTAGTTTGATGAATCGGGTGTGATATGGACAAGCATGAAAATAAACATATCAAACTTCAGATTGACAGGTCGGTGCATGAGTTGTATGCGCTGACGGAGGTAAGTATTTCGGTGATGGAGGGAAAGAATCCATGACAAAAGTAAAAACACTCCAACCGTGTTCAATTCATATCACCGCTAAACAACCTTCCGTGGAAGTTCTTTATCAGCGCATCTCCGGTATTCTTGCCGAGGCCCGGGATCAGGTGCGCCATGCTGTTGACACGGTTATGGTGCGTACCTACTGGGAAATTGGCAGAATCATCGTTGACGAAGAACAAAAGGGCAAAAAACGGGCAGAATATGGCAGCTACCTTCTGAATGTGCTTTCGCAACGTCTCACTGGCGAATTTGGCAAAGGCTTTGACAAGACCAATATATCAAAAATGCGGGTATTTTACCTTGCCTATCCAATTGTAGACGCGCTGCGTCTACAATTGTCGTGGACCCATTATCGCCTGCTCCTGCGTATCGAAGAACCACAGAAACGCTCATTTTACGAGATCGAATGTGCCGCCAGCAACTGGTCAACCCGCGAACTGGAGCGGCAGATGAACTCCATGCTATTCGAGCGGCTGGCCCTTTCGTTGGACAAGGAAGGTGTCAGGAGCTTGGCCTGCGAAGGCCAGGTGCTACGGGAGCCTTCTGATATGGTGAAGGATCCTTATGTGCTGGAATTTCTCGGCCTGCCGCAGTCGAATATCCTGTACGAAAAGGAACTTGAATCAGCGCTGCTGGAGCATCTGCAAAAATTTTTGCTGGAACTTGGCAAGGGCTTCTCCTTCGTTGCCCGCCAGAAACGAATCACCCTGGATGGCGATCACTTCTATATCGATCTTGTCTTCTACAACTACATGCTCAAATGCTTTGTACTGATTGACCTGAAGATCGGTAAGCTTGTCCATCAGGACATGGGGCAGATGCAGATGTACGTCAACTATTACATCCGTGAGATGATGAACGACGGAGATAATCCGCCTATCGGCATCCTGCTCTGCGATTCCAAGAGCGAAGCGGTGGTGCGATATACTCTCCCGGAAGGAAACAACCAGATATTTGCTTCGCGCTACAAGCTCTACCTGCCAACGGAAGACGAATTGCGGAACGAATTGATGAAAGGCAGGAAACTCATTGAGAATAACGGGAATCTGCCATTATGAATATTCTATATCTTGACTGCTACGCCGGGATTTCCGGCGATATGACCGTGGGGGCGCTGCTTGATCTGGGGGTGCCTCTGGAGCATCTGCGGAGCGAGCTGGACAAGCTTGGCCTTCCGCAAGGCTCGTACGAGCTCTCAACCAGTCACACCGAGCGACTGCATATGCCTGCCCTGAAATTTGATGTGGCGGTGCATGATCATCATACCCACCGGCACTATGCCGGTATCGATGCGATGATCGCCGGAAGCGGTTTGTCCGAACCGGTCAGGGAAAAATCCCGACGGATCTTTCGTCGCCTGGCTGAAGCTGAAGCACTTGTTCACGGGGTGGCAATCGATGAAGTTCATTTTCACGAAGTCGGGGCAATTGACTCTATCGTCGATATTGTCGCTGTTGCGATATGCCTTGAATATCTTCAGGTGGAGCGGATCCATGTTTCAGCGCTGCCGCTGGGAAGCGGTTTTGTTGAAACTGCCCACGGACGGTTGCCTGTCCCGGCTCCGGCCACGGCCGAACTGTTGAAAGGGGTGCCGGTTCATGGTGAGTGCGGTCCCGGTGAACGGGTAACGCCGACCGGTGCAGCAATTGTGGCGGCTCTGGCCAACGGGTTCGGCAAACAGCCCTCTATGGTGCTGGAAAAAATGGGGTATGGTGCCGGGGGGAAAGACTTTCCGGATTGTCCCAACATCGTACGTGCTTTTTTAGGACGAAACGCCGAAACAGTTGACCAAGCCGATGACGTGATTGTGGTTGAGGCAAACATTGATGACTCCACTGCGGAAGTCATCGGGTATGCAATGGAGCGGCTTTTTGAAGATGGTGCGCTGGATGTGTTTTTTACGCCGATTCAGATGAAGAAAAATCGCCCCGGCGTAATGGTCTCTTTTCTCTGTCGACCGGAACAGCTCGATCATCTGGCACAGTTGGTACTGACAGAAACGTCTGCCATCGGCTTGCGCCACTACCAGGCAGGTAGAATTATTCTTCAGCGACAGATTATCGAACAACAGACGGAATTTGGGCCGGTGCGGTTCAAAAAGGTTTTTGACCGGAGCGGCACGTTTCTTCGAGTTTCTCCGGAATACGAGGATTGTCGCCGGGTTGCCCGCGAAAAGGGCATTCCTTGCCGGGATGTCATGGAGCGGCTGCAGGCTGCCGGAGTGTCGGAAACATGAGTAACATACCAGTGAACAGTGATGATAAATCTCTCGATGAAGTTGTGGCGGAACTGTTTCGTGATCGCCGCTTGACGCTTTCATTGGCCGAGTCGTGCACCGGCGGACTGATAGCGAAACGGATTACCGACATGCCGGGCAGTTCGGCCTATTTCTGTGAAGGGGTGGTAACCTACTCGAATGAGGCAAAAATGCGCCTGTTGGGGGTTTCTGCCGAACTGTTGAATGATTTTGGCGCTGTAAGTTCTGAATGTGCTGCAGCAATGGCAACGGGTGTCCGGACGGCTTCCGGCAGCGATCTGGGGTTGTCTGTGACCGGCATTGCCGGTCCTGACGGCGGCAGTGCCGATAAACCGGTCGGAACAGTATTTATCTCCCTTGCGGTGCCCGACGGCTGCCAGATCAAGCGCTTTCGGTTCGAGGGGAACCGGGATGAGGTGCGCACCCGGACGGCAACTGCTGCTTTGGAGTGGCTGCGAAGCTATCTGCAGGAAAAGGCGTAGGAGTTTTTTTGTTCTTCGCTGATTTATTTATTTCGGGAGGATGTTGTGCCTGAACTTCCGGAAGTGGAAGTGACCCGCCGTCGTCTGGAGTCTGAATTGGTTGGCAAATCTTTCACGCAGGTGTTAGTGCGCGTCGCAAAGTTGCGGCAGCCGGTTCCGAAAGATCTTGCGGCAATATTACCGGGCCTGAAAATCCGGAGTATTGCACGGAGGGGGAAGTATCTTTTGTTTGATTGCGGGAGCGGCTGGCTGCTGGTGCATCTGGGGATGACCGGTTTTCTGCGGCTGCTTCGCGTTGTGTCCTCACCGGGAAAGCATGATCACATTGACTTCATCATGGATGACGGTCATCTGCTCCGTTTCCACGACCCGCGCAAGTTCGGCATTGTTGACTGGTTTACCGGTGATCCGCTACTGCATCCGCTGCTGTCCGGAATCGGCCCGGAGCCACTGACTGATGCCTTTGATGGTTTGTACCTGTTTAACATCGGCAGGGGCCGCAAGATTGCGATAAAACAGCTGATTATGGATAGTGCGGTTGTGGCCGGGGTCGGAAATATCTATGCCAACGAGGCGCTGTTTCGAGCCCGCATCCGCCCGGACCGCATCTCCGGAACCCTGACACTTCTGGAGTGTTCAACGCTTGCATCGGTTATTCGTGAGGTGCTGGAAGAGTCTATAGGTGAGGGGAGTACCTATCGGGTGGCGGAGGAATCGGTTGCGTATCATCCTCAGGCATTCAAGGTCTACGGGCGTGGAGGCAAGCCGTGCTTCAACTGCGGAAAACCGTTGGACGAGATCAGGCTCGGAAACCGGAGCACCGTTTTCTGCCAAAACTGCCAGAAATAACGATCTCTTTTAAAGACGAAACTTTCCTACGAGACGTTGCAGCTCTTCCGAAACTCTGGAGAGGTCGGATGATGCTGATGCAGTTGCGGTTGCCCCGCTGGCGGTCTGCTGTACTACTCTGGTTATCTGCTGGATATTGGTGGTGATTTCTCCGGTGGTTGCCGTCTGCTCTTCGGCGGCGGTCGCAATCTGGTTAACCTGCATGGTGACGTCGTTAATCTGGGAAAGTATCTGTTCCAGAGCCTGACCCGAGCTGATGGAATATTCAGTTCCTTTCTCAACCTCCGCTACACCCTCTTCAATGGCAGAAACCGCCCCTTTCGTCTCGTTTTGAATAGCTTTGATCATCTCGCTGATCTCGCGCGTAGCACGGGTCGTGCGCTCGGCAAGAGCCCGGACTTCGTCGGCAACTACTGCAAAACCGCGACCCTGCTCACCTGCCCGGGCCGCCTCGATAGCGGCGTTAAGCGCCAGCAGGTTGGTCTGGTCAGCAATATCCTCAATAGTGCCGATAATTTGGCCGATCTGGTCAGAGCGATTACCGAGTTCTTCGACGGTCTTTGCCGTTTCCTTCACCCTGACGGCAATGCGTTCCATGCCGTTGGTCGCCCGCTTGACAATCTCTGCTCCCGAACGGGCTGTGTCACTGGCACGGTTTGATGTTTCCGCAGCGCTGAGGCAATTGTGGGCGATGTCATTTGATGTCGCGGCCATTTCTTCGCTGGCTACGGCAACCGAGTTGGTTTGATGCGCAACCTCTTCAGTCCCGGTGGCAATTTGGTTGGCGTTGGTATGGAGTGTGCCGGAGGCCAGCGTCATATGCTGCGAAGTTTGGATAATCTGCCCGATTATTTCACGCATGGTTGACTGAACGGTGCTAATGGAACGGATTATGGTGCTGATTTCATTGTTACGCTTGGCCGAAATATCCTGTGCCAGATTGCCATCTGCCATGTGGGAAAGAAAACCGATAACCCTTTGCAGGGCATCATTGACCGACCAGATAAGCAGCGAGCTGAAAATTGCACCAAGCAGTACAAAAACAGCGGTAGATATGACGGAGATTGTTGTTGAAAACATGCGACCCGCCACGACCGCAAATATGATGCAGCCACTGTAGCAGGCACAGAGCAGCATAATGCGTGTACGGATTCTCAGATGCAGATAAATATCCAGCAGGAAGTTCATTGAAGTATCCTCTTGGTGACTGGTTGACATACGTACTTAAGATACAAAACAGTAGCCAAATTCCTGTAAACGGACACATTTATTCTAGATAGTAGATTGAACTGCGCAAATATAACATGGCTTTGTTGTGGCCGCCAGCATAATTGTAAAACGTTTTTTCGATGAATTCGCTCACAGTCCGCACCAGAACATTTTGCGCTAGATAATACCTTGCGATACATCTGTCGATTATGCTATTTTCTACCCCTTTAATCTGCACACTTATATCATCGGGGAGATGTCTTTTATGGCTGAAAAAAACAATGCGCTGGAGAAAAACAAGGCGATTGAGCTGGCTCTGAGCCAAATTGAAAAACAGTTTGGCAAAGGCGCTATAATGCGGCTTGGCAATGACGAAGCGCTTCCGGGAATTGAGGCTATTTCCACCGGTTCTATCTCGCTCGATATGGCATTGGGAGTCGGTGGTGTACCGCGCGGCAGGGTAATTGAAATATATGGTCCCGAGTCGTCAGGAAAGACTACTCTGGCGCTGCACATTGTCGCTGAGGCGCAGAAAACGGGTGGTATTGCCGCTTTTGTCGATGCCGAGCACGCTCTGGATATCGGATATGCCCGCAAACTTGGCGTTAAAACCGATGATCTGCTCGTGTCACAGCCGGACACCGGCGAACAGGCGTTGGAAATA
>JANXZX010000020.1 GCA_025355325.1 Geobacteraceae bacterium | reverse complement strand
GACTGGGTAATCGGGGCGGTCGGTCTGCTCCAGTTTGAAGTGGTAATGCACCGTCTTGAACACGAATACAGCGTTAAAGTGGCTTTTGAGCCGGTAAGTTACGTAACGGCCCGCTGGGTGACCGGGGAGAAGAAGACAATTGAGGATTTTGAAAAGAAAGAAGCCATGCATGTGTACATCGATGGAGAAGGAAAGCTGACCTATATGGCCGGCAGTCAGTGGCGTCTTGATAATACTATCGAAAGCTGGAAAACGCTTGAGTTCCATGAAACCAGCGAGCACAGCTGAGCCATGTCATATGGCAGAGAACGTAATAAAAAGAACAATAAGGCACGAAAACTGGATCTACAAGCGACGTTAGCCGCACTCATGGGGATGTCATACACTCATTTCCCGCTGATTTTGCCGGGAGTTCACCCTCTTGTTGCGCCCCTTATCATGTTTCGCCTCAAACGGCGCGGGTTTTCAAACTGCCGGGTTGAGGTCTCAGGGTCAGGATTAGTTGTCTTTGCTGATCGCTGAAGCTAATAACAAGGAAGGGCGACCTCTGATTGGTCGCCCTTCCTTGTTTCTATTTATGCATACAATATCGGATTACATGAATTTCGATATTTCAAAACCAATCTGCCCCAGCGGCAGCACTTCATCAGCCACACCGCCGTCTACGCAGGCTTTCGGCATTCCGTAAATGGTTGAGGTCGCCTCGTCCTGTGCAATCGTAAGGCCACCCTTCTGCTTGAGTAACTGCATCCCTTTGAAACCGTCATTTCCCATCCCGGTCAGAATTACCCCAAGCATTGCTCCGTTAGTTGATTCGGCCATACTTGACAGCATCAGATCAACCGAGGGGATGTACACATATTGGGGGTATGAACTGGTAGGCTGAGTCCGTACAACAATCTGGCTCCCCTGTTTAACCAAAGTTGTATGCATTCCTCCGGGTGCAACCAGAGCCAGTCCGGGTTTGAGGATGTCGCCGTCAACCGCTTCCCGGATCGTCATGGAACATTTGGCGTTGAGGCGATCCGCATAGGGGCCGGTAAAAGCTTTCGGCATGTGGATGCCGATCATGATGCCATAGGGGAAATTTACCGGGATGCGTGAAAGAACTTCCTGCAGCGCAACCGGCCCACCAGTTGAAGCCCCGATCCCGACGTACTGAATTTTTTTTCCGACAAACTTTGATGAAGTTGGTCGTTGCGGTGCCGTGCCTGCAAGAGTTGCGGGACGCGCGGTGGTTGCAACAGTGCCGGGGAACCGGCGCACCCGCGACGCAATTGCTTCCTTAATCTTGCGCATGAGTTCTTGCCGGAAGGTATTCTGGGCATCTGACGAGTCGGTTACATTCTTTGGAATATAGTCGATTGCTCCGGCATCAAGCGCTTCGAATGTTGACCTGGCACCCTCATTGGTCAGTGTTGAAACCATGATGACCTTGGTCGGCGCTTTGGCCATGATCTGCTTTAGGGCGGAAATGCCGTCCATGCGCGGCATTTCGATGTCCATGGTAATCAGATCCGGCTTGAGGGCGATAGCTTTTTCAACCCCTTCCATGCCGTCGGCAGCCGTTCCAACTATGTCAAAGGAGGGATCTTTTGATAGAACGCTCCGGATTGCCATCCGCATAAATGATGAGTCATCGACAATCAGAATACGGGTTTTTGCTTGTTGCGGCATAATCATCAGAGCATTGCCTTTTAAGTTAGTTTTTAGTGGAAAACATTTTCGCTACATCTACGTATCCCGGTTTATTGGGCTAATAGGCTGTAAACCTTCTCGTTTCAGGTTCAGGACTTGTTGAAAATAGAGGAAACCAGATCCTTGACATCAGGAATGGCATCATCCAGCTCGTAACAGAAACGTTCCACATCCATCTTGGCCATCGAGGGCGATTCATTTTTAAGGATGGTCCAGGCCTCTTGTTCACTCAAATTAAAACTGATCCACTCACGACCGCCGTAGTTCAAGCCGCGAACCGTACAGAACAGATCAGACAGATTGACGATGGCACACAGTACCGGATCGACGGTGGCTTCATGCGGGGAGTGGTGATGGGCGATAACATCGCAGTACGCGTCGGGGAAATTCCATTTTCGCGCCATACAGAGACCGATTTCACAGTGGGTTGTACCGAGCAATTCTGCTTCGGCATCAAGAAGTCGTACCGGGTGAGCTTTGATATATTCCAAAACTTCTACAAACGGATCGTGCAGGAAATTGCTTAAAAATACTTCGCCAAGGTTGTGAATGATGCCCGCAATGTAGGCTTTTTCAAGGTCTTCGTAACCACATTTTTGGGCGATAATTTTGGATACCATGCCGACTCCGAACGAATGTTCCCAGAACGCATTCAGCTCAAGCGCTCCTGTCGTTCCGTCGAATGCATTAATAACCGATGTTGTGAGAGCCAGTTCCCGGACATGCCGCAATCCGAGATATACCAGAGCGCGCTTGAGGGAGGTGATTTCCTGTGCCGGTTTGTACACGGGAGAGTTGAGCAGCTTCATGACCCGAGCCGTCATAACCTGGTCCGACAGCATCAGGTCGGCAATATCTTCGACACTGACGTCGGGATCATCGAGCAGTTGCAGTATTTTGGTTGCGACAATAGGGATGGTGGGAAGATCGTCAACCGCTCCAACCAATATTTCGGCTCGTTCCATCATCAGATTTTTATCCATTTAAAGAACCTCTCGGGCTATTTTTTATAGCAGAAACCGCCGGGGAAATGAACCGTCTTGAACTTGTCATTGACGCCATGCAGCGATTCTGACTGGCCGACAAAGAAGTAACCGTAGGGTTGCAGGTTGTTGTAAAAGTGCTGGACAACTTTTGATTTTGAGGCGGTATCGAAATAGATCAAAACGTTTGCGCAAAAGATGAAATCGAAGCTCTTCATGAAAATCATTTTCGAATCTTCATACAGATTGAGCTTGTTGAAAGTAACAAACTTCTTGACGTCGGGAGACAGGATGAATTTTCCATTGTCTTCGCGAATATATTTTCGTTTATACAAATCCGGAATATTACGAACCGAATATGCGTTATAAATCCCTTCCTTGGCCTGGGCGATAACCGTTTCATTTATGTCTGTGCCGACGATTTCAATGATCCAGTCTTTTAACAGTGTCGCCCGTTTTTCAAGGAGAATCATCGCCATTGTGTAGGCTTCTTCTCCTGATGACGAGGCTGCACTCCAGATCCGCAGCTTTCGGAATCCCATTTTGTTTTTAACTTCGACAAGTTCCGGTAGCAGTTTGTTCTCAAGGGCCGCCAGCTGCGGAACGTTGCGGAAAAAATAGGTTTCATTGGTGGTAATTTCATCCATCAGAAACTTCAATTCTTCCGAACCGCGCGGCGATTTGAGCAACAGATAATAATCCTGGTAGGTTTTGGCGCCGGTAGCATCCATACGGCGCGTGAGCCTGCTTTCCAGAAAATATTTCTTGGTGGTGTGGAAATACATTCCGCAGATATTGTAAATAAAATCACGGAGTTGTTCGAAGTCTTTATCGCTTATAGCCACTTTTCGCTCCTTGGGCGTCATTACCGTTGTTCTGCTGCCTGCTAATTTTCACAGCAGATGTTTACTCAGTTTCTGTCATTGCAACCGGATCAATAATCAGGGCAACCCGTCCGTCGCCCAGGATGGTAGATCCTGCAATGCCGGGAATGTTTGCAAGGTAGTTGCCGAGTGACTTGATGGCAACCTCCTGCTGTCCAACAAGACGAGAAACAACCAGCCCCATTCTCTTTTCAGCGGCGCCAACCACAACAACATAACAGAAGAAGTTATCGGCATCGCCACGCGGTTGAACATTGAATACTTTCTGAAGTCTTATCAGAGGCAGTACAATATCGCGCAATTTCAGGACTTCCTGCCCGCCGATAATATGGAACTGACGTTGATCAACCCGGAGTGTTTCCAGGACCGATGAGAGGGGGATGGAGTATATTTCTCCTTCAACTTCAACCAGCAGTGACTGGATAATTGCCAGTGTAAGCGGCAGCCGCAGAATAAATTCGGATCCGAGGCCTTTGGTACTCTTGATTTCAATCAGGCCATTCAGCTTTTTGATGTTGGTCTTGACCACGTCCATGCCGACACCGCGCCCCGAAAGGTCGGTGGTTTTTTCCTTGGTGGAAAATCCGGGCAGGAACAGGAGGTCGAAAACTTCACGCTGACTCATTGCGGCAAACTGATCTTCAGAGATAAGGCCCTTTTCGATAGCTTTCCGTCCGACACGCTCGGTATCAATGCCGCGACCATCATCCTTTATGCTGATAATTATCTGGTTGCCTTCGTGAACAGCTGCCAGGACAAGAGTTCCTGAGCGTGACTTTCCTGCTTCAAGGCGCTCCTCAGGGGTTTCGAGACCGTGGTCCATGGCATTGCGAATCAAGTGGATCAGAGGATCGCCGATTTCGTCAACAACCGATCTGTCCAGTTCGGTTTCTTCACCGACTATTTGAAGATCCACCTCTTTGCCCAGATCACGGGACATGCTGCGAACGATACGGGGAAACTTTTTAAATACTTTTTCAACCGGAATCATACGCATTTTGAGGACTTGCATCTGTAATTCAGAAGTGACGAAACTCATGCGTTTTGTGAGCTTGCCAAATTCTTCGTTAAAATCGCCCCGATTGGCATCACTCTGCTGCAAGTCCTGATTGATCTGGATCATGCGGTTTCGTTCGAGTACCAGTTCGCCAACCTGATTCATCAGGTCGTCCAGGCGTTTTACATCAACCCTGACAGTTGAATTGTCGGCGAGGTCGTCGCCTTTTCCTTCAGCCGGTTTGGGAGGAGCCGGGGCTTTCTTCGGAGCGGCATCGGAAGCCGGTTTCGGCACCGGAACCTGCGGCGGTACGTCAGGTGGCACGGTTGCAGAACCAGGGGCAGTTTCTGCTGCTGCCGGGGCGGGCGATGCGTCTGCTGTCGGTGCTGATGCGGCATCGACGTTGACGGCAGCCGGTTGGGCAGGCTGCTGTGGAGTTGCGGGGGGCGCTTTGGGTACTCCGGCGGTGTCCAGAAGGAACGGGAGCAATTTGTTGATGGTACCCTCTGTCTCACGCTCCTGGATATCGCCAGCTTTTATATCACTAACCAATAGTTTGATAAGATCGGTCGCTTCCAGGATGACGTCCATAATCTCGGGGGTTACCGAGAGTTCACCTTTTCTGAGCCGGTTCAGCACATCTTCCGTTTTATGGGCGACCTTGACCAGCAGATCAAATCCAAGGAAGCTTGAAGCGCCTTTGATAGTGTGAATTGACCGGAATATCCGGTTCATCAGATCAGTGTCATCAGAGGACTTCTCAAGTACAATAAGATCATCATCAAGTTTTTCAAGCAGCTCAGTTGTCTCGGTAAGAAACCCGTCAAGCAGTTCCTGATCTTCGCAATCAATAGGGGGCATGGTACGCGACTCCTGAAAAATTTAATGGAGGTAAGATTTTGCTACATTCCGGTGAACAGGTTCTTTTCATCACGGGAAAACATCTTCTCCAGATTAAGCAATACGAGCAAACGCTCTGCCTGGTTAATGACTCCGGCAATGCACTCCTGATCAATGCCGCCGGCTACCATCGCAGGGGACGGCTGGATTTCGGATCCGGAAATTCTGATAACTTCTGAAACGGCGTCAACGATAAATCCCATCAATTCGCCATCCATATCCATGACCATGATTCTGGTCTGTTTGTCATTTTCAGATTCCGTAAGGCCGAATTTTTTTCTCATGCAGATAATTGGAACAACTTTGCCGCGAAGGTTGATAACCCCTTCTACGTAATGTGGAGTGTTCGGTACGCGTGTAACAACCGGCATGCGGATGATTTCACGAACTTTCAGTACATCCACTCCGTACTCTTCCTGGTCCAGGTTAAAGCTGACCAGTTGGATGAGTTCGTCATGAGCACCATCAGTCTTTACCGGTACCAGTGCATTCTGCATGAGATCAATCTCCTAGGTGAAATGGATGTCGCCTGACATGTACATTAGGGTCGCTAAGTCCTTGTATGACAGATTTGACAATTTATCATGCAAATCAATCAATTTCAAGCAGCATACAATAATATCGTTTAAAAAAGGTTTAAAAAGATTGACGGATTACATAAGAATTGTTTTACTATTCAGAAATAGTGGCAAGTCATTTTATTGACAATTTTTGTGATGTGTGTATTATGTCAAAAGTACGACGTATACAAGGGGGCGGTTATGCTCGAAAACGGTTCTATTTTCATCGCTGACAGTGATGCGAAAACACGCGACCTGGTGTCAGCTTTTTTGACATATCAAGGGTATAGCATCATTGCAGCAGAAAATAGCGCTTCTTTTTTTGACACACTTCAAAAAAACAATATTGATATAATCATAGCTGATTCCGCGTATCTACAGGCGATAGCCCCTGATTTCAAAGAGCACAGTCTTGCGGAAAATCCCCTTATGGTTTTGATTGAATATGGTGAATCAAGTGGTGGTGAGCATAAAAAACCTGTTCATGATTCGATCTTCACGCTCCCGAAGCCGCTCAATCTGGATGAGCTGGAAAGCCTGGTCATGCGGGCTCGCGAGTACCAGTCAATGAAGATGTATGACCGTTCGACCGGCAGCTCCGTTCAAAATAAACTCCTTTCGGCAACAATGATTGGTACCAGCTCGCCGATGCAGGCACTGTTCGAAATGATTTCCAAAGTGGCTGCCTCAAATGCAACCGTACTTATCCAGGGTGAATCAGGTACCGGCAAGGAACTTGCAGCGAGAGCGATACACCAGTTGAGTGACCGGCATACCAAAAATTTTGTTCCGGTCAACTGCGCGGCGATTCCGGATGATCTGTTGGAAAGCGAGCTGTTCGGCCATGTCAAAGGATCATTTACCGGTGCGTATGCCAACCGGCTTGGTCGCTTTGAAATGGCTGACAAGGGTACGCTGTTTCTTGATGAAATCGGCGATATGAAAGCGAATCTGCAGGTCAAGCTGTTACGGGTCCTCCAGAACAGGGAGTTTGAGCCGGTTGGGGCATCAAAATCGCAAAAAGTTGATGTCAGGATTGTTGCCGCAACCAATAAAAATCTGGAGGATCTGGTTGTCAGCAAGGATTTTCGTGAGGATCTGTATTATCGATTATCGGTGATTCCGATCACTATTCCGCCGCTTCGCGAGCGCAAGGAAGACATACCGCTGCTCATTCATACGTTTTTAGCCCGCTTTAATGCTGATAAGCGTCACGCAGTAAAAGGGTTTTCGCGCGATTCGCTGGAAATCCTCTGTAATTATGAATGGCCGGGAAATGTCAGGGAGCTTGAAAATCTGGTTGAGCGGCTCGTTATTCTGAAAGGGAGCGGTCTGATCGTCCCGGATGATCTGCCGGAAAAATACATGACAGGGAAATCGTCATATCAGGAGCCGGTTCCGACTACCAGCCTGCCCCTGGACGATATGCTTCCGGAAGGTGGCATCTGTCTTAATTCCGCCGTAGACGAGTTTGAAAACAATTACATCATGCAGGCTCTTGCCCGCTCTGGTGGAAATAAGAAGGAAGCCGCTCTTCTGCTTAATCTGAAACGTACGACTTTGATTGAAAAACTGAAGAAAAAGAACCTGATCTTCGGTGAGGATTGACCGTCATGTCGATATCCGTAGATAAACTTTCATTGCTTGATTCTCTCACGCCGCTTGTTCGAAAGCCGGATAGTGCCGCTGTCCGGGAGGAGAAAGGCTTTTCAGAGCGCCTCGACAAGGCTCTTGGCATCGAAGAAGGTTCGTCATCAATGAGTACCGGCGATAAAGCCAGAAAATTGGCGGAAACACTCACGCTGCAGATGCTGCAGAGTTCACTTTCCCTGGCCGGTGATTCCGGACTGGAAGGTTCTGCGTCCTCGACCGCCGCGCCGCTGTCTTCAGCA
>JANXZX010000013.1 GCA_025355325.1 Geobacteraceae bacterium | reverse complement strand
CGATCTGTTTGTTTCGAGTAGAGAGCCATTTGCCATGGTTGATTTCGGAAAAGATAGTGTCCCCAAAAATTATTGGTATGGTGTGGTTATTGGCAAAGGAGCTTATTCATATCAGACTGTCAGAGGCGACTTGAATAACATTTTTTCTTTTGCTTCAGTACCGAAATCCAAAGCCCGTGCAGCATGGGAAAAAAATAAACAAATTGAGAAGGTTAAAGAAGAAGAAAGGAAAGTTGCTGAACAACGAGCACAAGTTGAACAAGACTGGATGAAAAAAGTCGAAACCTCCAATAATCCTGAACTTGTAGCAAGTCCGCTAATTCTTAAAGATCCTGCAACAGGTCTGATGTGGGCAAGAAATGGAAATATTGCGGAAAAGAAAATGGACTGGAAAGAAGCCATGGATTGGGCCAACTCCCTAAATTATGCTGGCTATAGTGATTGGCGTCTCCCGACCAAAAATGAATACGAGAAGTTTCTAAAGATTAAGGGTCGTGGAAAATCTAAACTTTCAGATCATTTTGTGCATAAATGGTTTAATAACAATGGTTTTTTTAATGTACAGGAAAGTGGCTACTGGTCAAGTAGCGATTATGAAGGTCGCGGAGGAAGTTACTGGTTTTTTGATATGACATGGAGTGAAATGCATACTATTAACAGTAACAACTACTACACTTTAGTGGTTAGAGATGGAAATAAGCCGCCACAACAAGAGCAACAAAGTGTGCCATGGAACCAGAGTGCATGTCCTAAAAATATTGAAAGTATGCAAACGCTTTTTACATTAAACCCTTATGACAGCAAAGGGAGATGTTTCAATTACTCTGGTCGGTTAGTGCAACTGTTAAATAAAAATCAAGCTCTCTTTTCGGTCTTAACAGGATCCACCGCATTTTCTCTCATAGACTTTGGTAAGGAGAGCGTTCCTATGAACTTCTATTCAGGTGTGGTTCAAGGGAAAGGCGCTTATTCATACGAAACAGTGGACGGAAGTTATAATATCATTCTTTCTTTTGTTCCCGTTCCAAAATCAAAGGCACGTGAAGAATGGGAAATTGCTCAGGAAAAAGAAAAGAAGCATAAAGAGGAAGAAGCGAGCGATGCTCAAGTCAAGCTAAAAGAATACTGGGAGAAAAATCCAACCTATTCCGACCCATCCACAGGGCTGATGTGGACAACGTGCGGCAATATGGGGAAACCAAGTAATGTGAGAAATTTATCAGGGCGAACAAACATGACGTTGGGTGATGCAATGGAGCTATTAGAGAGTTTGAACTTCGCTGGTTACAACGATTGGCGGTTACCTACAAAAGACGAGTTATTGGCCCTCGCTAAGCGAGGAGGATACTTTCCTTCAGAGTGGCTAAACAGTAACGGTTTTCACTACGTTGAACCCAACTACTACTGGACATCAACTCCTACCAATTCAGAAAGTTTATATAATCGTGATGTAATTGTTTCTATTGTCGATATGAGTGACGGATCTGTGTCAAGATCTGGGAGGAACTCCGGTAATTACATTTGGCCTGTACGGGATACGAAGAAATAGAAATCTTTTGAAAGCCCAACAAAGCGCGGCAGACGGTCTTCGCTTCGCTCCGCCGCTGCGCTCTCAGCCGTTGGACAAAACCAAGGAAAAAACATGAAATGAGCAACTACCCAAAAGACGAGGACATAAAAGCAAAATGGACTGCATACCATAAAGCCTTTATCATTTTGCCAACGATTGTCATTTGGGTATGGTTTATATCATTGAACAGCTTTATATCACCATCGACAATCAATAAACTTCTTTCACTGATCGGACTCAACATTGACATAATAGGTGTCATCATTGCTTCTCTGAAGGCTCCATACTACGGACTTTTCGTAGACGGAGGAAAAATAGAGTTCAAAAGGCAGCAAGTTGAGCATGAAAGTTTTAAGCGCGGAATGTTCATAGTTGTTGTCGGTCTATTTTTTCAAGCACTTGGCCTATTGGTTTAGGATTCCACTTTTTCAAGAAAACGAAACCGGAAGCATATCAATATATTCAAACACAGAAAACAAGAGGCATAGAGAGGAAAAGTCGAAATGACTAATAACGATTGGAAAGAAATATTCAAAAGAAAATTTATGAGACGGTTGCTTGTGAGTATTGTTGTATTACTTTGCCTGTCCAGTGTCTCGTTTGCAGCTCCAAAGAAAAAGAAGGCCGCTCCAATGGATGACGCCCCTGAAGTGACCTTTGATGTGGACTCTTGCGTTGATAAGGCTATTGACTATCGAACTCTGTTGACCACCAACCCGTATGATAATGTTGGTAAATGCTATTGGCTTGGATTTCCGATGGTAAAGACTCAGCTGTTTTCGCGGTCAGTCGCTTTAATCGGTTTTGCAGGCGCACAACAGAATGTCTTTGCTCTTATGGACTTTGGCAAAGAAAGCGTTCCAATGAGTGGCCCAATAACGGGCTTAGTAATGGGACTTGGGGCGTATGAGTATACAACAGTTGATCGATCAAGAAACACCGTTCATCATCTGCGCAAGCTGGACGGTTATTTGAAGCGTACAAAGAAGCAGCAGCAAGAGAAGGACGCTCTGGACAAAAAGAAGGCGGATGAGCAGGAGAAAGAAAGGGTGGAAGCGCAGCGGATAGAAGAACAAGAGAGACCAGCGAGAGAGAAAGCCGCTGAATTAGCCCGTCAAGAAAATGAAAAAAAACAGGCAGATGAGTTGATGGCTAGGAATAATGCAGAAAAGAAGCGTATTGAAGAAGAGAAAATGCAAAATCAACTTAATCAAAAAAAGTTAGAACGATTAGAACGTTACCAGGCCGATAAAGCTTCTAGGGATCGAGAGAAATCTGACAAAGAAATCGCTGCATTAAAAGAGTCAGGGTTCGAAGTAAATGGAGATGTCTTGACCGATAAAAATAGCGGACTCATGTGGAATATCGGAAAGCATACCGTGGTGCCTCGTTATATGTATTCCTTGCGTATGCAAGCTGGCGGTTATGATGATTGGCATGTGCCCTCTATGAGTGAGTTGAAAACATTATCTGCTATAGGGGTCACAAAATTAAATAAACTTGGGATTGCCACCGAAAACACTTGCTATCTGTCTTGGAAGACTACAGGCGGGGATGCCGTTTATTACTGCATTTATTTGAAAGATGGAGAATTGGGGTTAGTACAACGTGACCACGATGCAGATTTTCTACCTGTTCGTGGTGGAGGATTAACAAACTGGCTCAAAAATGTGGTCATGTAGTTAGTTTGTCGAGATGTCTGGGGGAAACCCAATGGTGTCAAACCTACACTCTTGACAAAACCAGAAAAACCAACGGCGAAAAAAGCAAATTTCCAACCAGAAAGTTCGACCCGCCCAAAAACCGGCGGGTCAACTTCATGCTCGTTAGACAAAGGAAATTTATGACAAAAAATGAGACCGTAGGGGAGCCTGTATGATAAAAGCTATTCTTACCCGTTTCCGTCAGGGGCACCGCACCATGGCGTATCCTGATGCTCCGCAGCCGTTGCCGCCGCGTTTTCGTGGCCTGCCGGTTCTGGATGCCTCCCGCTGTGACGATGGCTGCCGTGCCTGCGTTGATGCCTGTCCCTATGGTGCCATTTCCGCCTCCGGTCCGCTGGCGCTTGATATGGGTAAATGCCTTTTCTGTGCTGACTGTGCCGCCGGGTGTCCTAATGATGCGATCACGTTTTTAGCGGATGCCCGTCTTTCAAGCCGAAGCCGCGAAGGGTTGACGGTGACTGCCGGTGAGCGGTATCATCCGACAGGTCCGCTGGAAGGTGAACTGCTGCGCCTGTTCGGGCGCTCACTCAAATTGCGTGAGGTCAGCGCCGGCGGCTGTAATGCCTGTGAGGCTGACACCAACGTGCTTTCCACGATCGGGTGGGATCTGGGACGCTTCGGAATTCAGTTCGTTGCCAGTCCGCGCCACGCTGACGGACTGTTCGTGACCGGTGCGGTCAGCGAAAACATGCGCCTGGCTCTTCTGGACACATATGCGGCAATTCCGGAGCCCAAACTGGTCATCGTTGCCGGCGGCTGCGCAATAAACGGCGGTCCTTTCAAGGATCACGCCGAAGTTCATAACGGCGCCGATGGCCTCATTCCGGTAGATCTCTATATTCCAGGCTGTCCGCCCAGTCCCTTGACCATTCTGGACGGCCTGCTGCGTCTGGTTGGTCGGATTCAGGATTAATTACAGCAACACCAATTTCATTAAGGAGAGATGTGTATGACTCAGCAAAAACAGGATAACTATCTGCAGGAATGGAAAGAACATGAAACATGTGCCGAACAGATGCTGCCGATTATCGGCCGTTTGTACCGTGACCATAATATTATTCTGACCCTGTACGGGCGCACTCTGGTGCACAGCACTGTTATCGATATTTTGAAGGCCCACCGCTTTGCCCGTATGATTCTCGATTCCGAACTCACCGTTATGGAAACCTATCCGCTGCTGGCGGCTATGGACAAGCTTGATCTTGCGCCGGGAAGGGTGGATCTCGGTAAGTTGACGATTCAGTTTCAGAAACTGGCCGGAAAACTTTCACCGGATGATTTCATCAAACAGGAACTGGCTCGTATCAACACCGGTCGCGGCGCAGTGCGTGCCGAACCGCAGGATATTGTACTGTACGGTTTCGGTCGCATCGGCAGACTGCTGGCCCGCATCCTGATTGAAAAGTCAGGCAGTGGTGAAAAACTGAGGATCAGGGCGGCGGTCGTACGCAAGGGTGGGGCGGATGACCTGCTGAAGCGTGCCAGTCTGCTGCGCCGGGACTCGGTCCATGGCCAGTTTAACGGCATTATCACTGTCGATGAGGAAGAAAATGCCATCATCGCCAACGGCAACATGATTCGGATCATCTACGCCGATGCCCCGGAAAATGTCGATTACACCCGGTACGGTATCCACGACGCAATCTTGATCGACAATACGGGCAAGTGGCGTGACCGTGACGGACTGGGACGGCATCTGCAGGCTCCAGGTATTGCAAAGGTCATTCTGACCGCTCCCGGCAAGGGGGACATCCCCAATGTTGTCGCCGGCATCAACAATCATCTGATCACCGAGCAGGAGCGGATTTTCTCTGCTGCCAGCTGCACCACCAATGCGGTTGTCCCGATCATGAAGGCGATCAATGATCGTTTCGGCATTGTTCATGGGCACCTGGAAACCTGTCATTCCTACACCAATGACCAGAACCTGATCGATAACTACCATAAGGCGTCCCGCCGTGGCCGTAGCGCCCCTCTGAACATGGTCATCACGGAAACCGGCGCCGCCAAGGCGGTTGCCAAGGTAATCCCGGAACTGGCCGGGAAGCTGACCGGCAATGCGATCCGCGTCCCCACTCCGAATGTCTCCCTGGCGATCATGAACCTTGAATTGGCGCATCCGGTAGATGTTGACACCATCAACGGTTATCTGCGCAATATGTCTCTTGATTCACCGCTGCAGAACCAGATTGATTTCACCAACTCCCCCGAAGTCGTATCGAGCGACTTTGTCGGCTCCCGCCATGCCGGTGTCGTCGATTCGCTGGCGACCATTGCCGAGGGGAACCGTTGTGTCCTGTACGTCTGGTACGATAATGAATTCGGGTACAGTTGCCAGGTCGTACGCATGGTTCAGCAGATGGCCGGTTTGGAACTTCCGACCCTGCCGAGCTGAGGGGTTTGACAATTCGACTCAAGGAGCTCGTATGACATCGAATGTAAAAACCTCCCGCTCTGCGGGAGGGACTCACGATGCCCATTTTGAACATCTGGTTTCCGGCTCCGGCCATGACAGTAATCCCATGATGATTGAATATCGGCTGCTCTATGAGGAATACTCTGCGCTGAAACGCCGGATCGAAACGCTTGTCAGGGAAAACAGCGGTTTGAGAACCCAGTTGGGCGAGATGGACCGCTCTCTTGATCTGGCGACCAGGATCGATCCGATGACCGGGTTGGCGAACCGGCGTGATATCATGGAGAAGATGGAGCGGGAACTCAGCCGCTCCGAGCGCCACCAGAGAACGTTTTCGGTCATGCTGGTTGATCTGGATGACTTCAAACAGCTCAACGAGAAATACGGGTATAATGACGGCGACGATGTACTGGTCGAGGTGTCCCGCGTGCTGATGGGGTGTGTCAGGAACGAGGATGTCTGCGCCCGCTGGGGAGGGGAGGAGTTTCTCTTCTTGCTTACGGAAACCAATCTCGATGGAGCCTTGACCCTGGCCCGCAAGGTGCTGGAGTCGATTTCGATGACGGAGTTCAAGGCCAACCGACCCGGTATCCGCATCACTGCAAGTATCGGTTTGTGCGAATACCAGGCGGGGCTGTCAATCTATGAATGCGTAACCAAAGCAGATCAGGCACTCCGCCAGGCGAAGCTGGGGGGCAAGAACCGCTTTGCGGTCGCGGCCAATTAGTCCCGGCTGACAACCTCGGGAGAAAACAAGAGAACTCTTATGCCAGAAAAAATAGTATTTACTTCGGATCTGATTGACACCCACTGCCTGATAGATGTGAGAACTCCCCTGGAGTTTGAGGAAGATCACATCCCGGGAGCACACAATGTTCCCCTCCTGACAAATGAAGAGCGGGTGGAGGTGGGGACGATCTATAAACAAATCGGCCCTGTTGAGGCTCGCAGGAGGGGCTTGGAGCTGACCTGCTCAAGGTTTTACGGCATGGTTGACCGGATAATCTCTTTGTCAGCCGGTAGGCCGATTGTGGTCTATTGCTGGCGCGGAGGGCTGCGCAGCGCATCTGTCGCCATGCTGGTCGAAACGTGCGGAACCCCGGCCATGCAGCTTGCCGGTGGGTATAAAACATATCGTAACCATGTGGTGGATTGTTTTGAAAGGTGCGACTTTCCTTCTCCGCTTATTGTCATGCACGGCATGACCGGCACCGGCAAGACGACGTTCATCAACGGTCTGAATCCTGAAAAATGGGCAACCATAGACCTTGAAGGTTTCGCCTGCCACAGGGGGTCTGCATTCGGCGCTCTCGGTCTGGAACAGACGATCACGCAGAAGCATTTTGAAACGGTCCTCTGGGACGCCTTCAGGCGCCTGCCGGTTGACAGACCAATCGTGCTGGAGGGTGAGAGTCAGCGCATCGGAAAATACTCCCTTCCAGGGCAGCTGTATCAGAAAATGGCTGAAAGCTGCAAGGTCTGGTGTCATGCATCAATTGAAACACGAATTGACAGGCTTTCAGTTGAGTATGCCCGCCCGGAATACTGTGGAGAGATGCTGG
>JANXZX010000193.1 GCA_025355325.1 Geobacteraceae bacterium | reverse complement strand
ACTTTCAAGGCAGGTACGCGAGCGGCTGACATAATTTCCGACATGCAGAAATTCAGCCGCAAGGGAATCAATCGTCACGAATCCGTTGTCGTTTCCGACCTGATCGAAGCAGTGATTGATCTGGCCTCATGTGATTATGATCTCAAAAAGACATATAATTTCAGGTCAATCACCGTTGTAAGAGAATATGACGAGCAGATTCCCGCTCTACGGATTTGCCGACCGGAGATGGAGCAGGTACTGTTTAACCTTCTCAAGAATGCAGCGCAGGCAGTGGCAGACAATCCGCCGGAACGCCCTCCTCAGCTGACTGTTCACACCGTACTTGAAGGCTCGTGGGCTACCATTACCGTTGGCGATAATGGCAGCGGAATGTCGGAAGATATCAGTAAAAGAGTTTTTGAACCATTTTTCACCACCCGGGAGGTAGGCGCCGGTACTGGTCTTGGCCTGTCGGTTTCTTACGCCATTGTAGTCAATAATCATCGCGGCTCAATCAGTGTGTCTACCGTAGTCGGTGAGGGGTCGCTCTTCATGGTACGTCTGCCCCTGATTTCGGAGGCTTTGCCATTATGAATCCTGTATCTATTCTTATTGTGGATGATGATCCGATGCTGGGAAACTGCCTCAGGGACTGGCTGGAGGATGAAGGCTTTTGGGTGTCCGTTGCGTCTTCGGCTGATACTGCTCTGAAAATTTTGTCGACAATGAAATTTAATGTCTGCATCAGCGATCTTACCCTCGTCGGCATGAGTGGAGATGACTTGATTCGTCGTGCCATTCCAGTTTATCCACAGACACGTTTCATGATTCTCACCGGAATGCATTCGTACAGTCTGGACAGCCATTTACGGTCATTGGGAATGCGAGACGATTTCGTTCTCTACAAGCCGATTTTTTCCATGAAGATACTCAGTGACGCCATACTCAGCGCACTGACAGAGGTTGCTCATGAATGTTGAAGTTTCCGGTATTACCGTACTGACGATTGAAGACGACGCTGCTGTGCGCCGCAGCATCAGCATGTATCTGGAAGACAGCGGCTGCACCGTCATCGAGGCATCTTGCGGTCAGGAGGGGCTGAAGATGTTCAGGCAGCATCATCCGGACATCGTCTATACGGATTTGAATATGCCGAATATCCATGGGCTCGACCTCATACCTCAACTCCGTGAAGAGTGCTCCTACACGCCGATAGTTGTCATCTCCGGCACCGGTGCAATGAATGAGGCCGTGGAGGCTATGAAACGCGGGGCATGGGATTTGGTGAGTAAGCCGATTCGTGATTTTTCCACTCTTGATGATCTGACTGCCACTCTTGTACTGCGGTCAAGGAAGATGAAGGCGGATGCGTCGCAACTGCACACTGTTCGGAAACAGAATAGCGAGAATCCCCAGATTCCTCTTCCCGGAAAATCAGTTTTGCTGGAGTTATTCAAAGAAAAAATCTCATCCCGACAGTTGCCCGCACTCATTATTATCAATCTTGATCGATTCAAGGAAATCGATGCTTCTCTTGGCAATAACGCCGGGATCGAATTGCTTCGCCTGACTTCGGAGCGACTCAGGTTGATTGCAGCAGATACGGATATTGTTGCGCATCTCGATGCGGATGAATTTGCCATTCTTTCCATGGGTGATGATGCACACGTTCACGGGCTCGTTCAGCGTGCCCGTGATCTGTTCCGGGAACCGTTCGTCGTGGCCGGCCGGGAACTGTACGCATCCGCCTGTCAGGGTATCGTGCTGTCACACCAGGGAGATGCCGCTTTTGACGAAATGCTGAGACGCGCCAGTATGGCGCTCTGCATGGCCCGTATGAATGGTCGGCATTCGATCCAGTACTATGAGGCAGACTTCGGGAAAATGGCGCGGGAGCGCAATGATCTGGAGTCGCTTTTGCGAAAGGCGCTGGAGCTGGAAGAATTCATACTTCATTTCCAGCCCCAATATTGTCTTGATTCGGAAGTGTTGATCGGTGCGGAGGCGTTGGTGCGGTGGCAGAAGCCGAATGGTGATATCGTACCGCCCATCGAGTTTGTTTCTGTTCTTGAAGACTCAGGCCTTATCATTCCGGCCGGCGAATTCATCCTGCGCACCGCTTGTCGCCAGTATATGTCATGGCGCTCGGAGGGGATGCGGCCGCTTACGATCTCAGTTAATATTTCCGTTGCCCAGTTTAAATCCGGTACCCTGCCTGCAACTCTCAGGCAGATCGTGCTCGAAACCGGCATGGATTTGTCCTGTCTCTGTCTTGAGCTAACGGAGAGCATTGTCGTAGTAGATATCGAACAGACCATACAGATTCTTGAGGAATTACGGGAACTGGGAGTCCAGCTTTCCATTGATGATTTCGGGACGGGATATTCATCACTCAGTTATCTGCGCAGGATGCCGATAAGCGAGCTGAAAATAGATCGATCATTCATTTCGACACTGCCGGAAGACCAGAGCAACGCTATTCTGGTGACCACCATAATTACTATGGCAAGCGCCATGAAGATGCGCGTCGTAGCCGAGGGGGTGGAGAATGACGAGCAGTTGCAGTATCTGAAAGGGCTGAACTGCGATATGGCTCAGGGATATTATTTCAGCAAACCGTTAAATGCTGCCGATTTTATGAAACTGTACAATGATTCCCGTTCCTGATCTGTTGCGAGGTCGTTTCGGAAAATTTATCCATTCGAAAGAAAAAGCCTCTGAGAAATCAGGGGCTTTTTCTTTCACTGATTGGCCTTATATGCAAAAGCCTGCTATACTCACAAACCATTGTATGCACGTATATTTCTGAATACCAATTCGCGATCATCGGACTGAGTTCCGTATAAAGGGGAGTGTTGTGTTTGAATCTCAGTACAACGACGAGATGGAAGCTGAAGTAATGCGTCTTGAAGCTCAAATGCGTGCCATTAAGGCCGGTCACCCGGAATGGGTCAACGCCTGCGCGGTATGCGGATGTGAGCTGGCTGTTACTGATGCTGTCAGATGCGAGCTGTGTAATTGTGATACTGTTGCGTAAATATTATATTGGGTTGGTTCCAGAGTCTTTATTGAAACCATTCACCTGATGTGTTAGACAGTCTGAGTTGTTAATTTTTGCAGAAGGATTAATAGAGAGTTCCGAAAATAGTTTTATAAACAGGAGGGACAAAATAATGGCAAAGCGGATTCTGATTGCTGATGATGATCCATCCAGCAGAGAAATGCTGGTCGAGTTTGCAAGGACAAGAGGATATGATGTTGTCGCTGTAGATGATGGCCCTGCTATATTAAATAGTGTCTATAATGACCACATTGACTTGATCATTACGGACTTGATGATGCCGAATATGAGTGGAGCTTCTGCTACGGACATTCTGAAAATGCAGGACATTACACCACCGGTTATCGCATTAACGGCACTCACTCCCAATGAAACAGTTGTTGTTGAGGATGTTTTTGTAAAAATTTTTCACAAACCTTGCCACTTTGTAGAATTGTTTGATTATGTTGAGTCCTTGATAGGAAAATAACAGAATATTCTAACGTAATATATAATTGTTAAACATTTTAAAAAAATCAATGTAGAGGAAATGTATGAAATACATGATCATGATGGTGGCTATATTTGTGTACGGATGTTCCAATGTAAGTCAGGAAGAGTTAAACGCCAAAATTAATAAGTGTACGGAAGCGGGTATGGTATACACATATATGAAGGATTTCAGGGGTAAACCTTATGATGTTGTGTGCGTCAGAAGACATGATAATGAAAAATAGACAAAGGAGCCTCTTGCAAAAGTATATGCAAGTAATTGAATGTTGATAAAAACAGATATAACATGCTGTAATAATTGAGCTTCACGGCATTTTGTGGTATTGTTCTGTTGCGAATAGATCAGTACCGAAAGGATGCCAATGAAGCTC
>JANXZX010000184.1 GCA_025355325.1 Geobacteraceae bacterium | reverse complement strand
CATTTTTGGTATTCTGCTTCTTGCCGGAGCAGGCTTCCTTATCTACCGGTATATTAAAAAAAAGCGGGCCGATAGTTTGAATTATGCACCTCAGCAGGGGGGATATCAGAGAGAGACTATAATTCCTGTTTCCAATATGTTTCTGAGTAATGAACAGATTTCAGATGATACAAATACGAGTCTGGACAACATACGTCGGATGGATCCTTCTTTTGATGAAAACCGCTTCAATGATCTGGTGATGGACCTGTTTTTCAAAATACAGGGTGCCTGGATGAATCGCGATCTGGCTGCGGTATCCGGGATTCTGACTGATGAAATGAAACGAGTATTCCAGACAGACATAGACCTGTTGTTGCGTGACAAGCAGATCAACCGGCTTGAAAATATTGCCGTCAGAAATGTTGCAGTAACCGAAGGATGGCAAGAGGCCGGGCAGGACTACATCACTACCATGATCTATGCGAACCTGCTCGATTACACTACAGACGAGCTGACTGGTGCGGTTGTTTCCGGTAACAAAACAGAACCGGTTAAATTTGAGGAGTTCTGGACTTTCACCAGACCCATTGGCAATAACCCCTGGCGTTTATCGGCGATAGGTCAGATGTAGCCATGTTCGGCAACAAATACGTTCGTCCCGGAAGTATGACATGGAGACAAACCTTGTCAGCAGAAAGGATGGATTGAGACGAAAACCTTGACGTAATTCAGGGAAATTGTTAACAATATTCGGCCTAACGATGATTGTTAGTTCGTTATGGGCTTGCACCAGTGTACATTAGTCCAAACCCGACCGACTGATCCGGGTTGGCAAGCCTCCCGAAGGACGTGCAATGTTGCCAAACAATCCCCAGTTCGTATCTAGAATTATTTTCGGCGTGATATTGATGAACCTGCTGGTGTTCGGCCTTTCCGGCTATTCTCTCTACTCCAGCAGGGTGCATTATGACGAGCAGGCCCGTATTGAAACCGGTAATCTGGCCCGCGCCATCGAGTACAGCATCAGCGGCATACTGGACAAAATTGATCTGGCCCTCCTGGAAGGGAAAGCCGAGGCCGAACTACAACTGGCCAAGGGGGGAATCGATCGTGCCAGTTTTGACAAACATATCGCCTCCACACTCGCCAGAGTCCCGGAAATGGGCGAAATTCTCATGGCTACAGCGAACGGTGATGTCATCGCTTACGGGCTTAAGCCCGGGGTGCGCAATACAGCCAATATAGCCGATCGCGATTACTTCATTGCGCAACGTGACAACCCTGATGCGGGTCTGTTCATCTCCAAACCACTCCTCGGACGCATCTCCAAAAAATGGCACATTAATCTGGCCCGGAGAATCAATAACCCTGACGGTACCTTTGCCGGGGTCATTCATGGCAACCTGCAGATCAGCCAACTCCAGAAACAGTTTGCCTCGTATGATCTCGGCAAAAACGGCATTATCACCCTGCGCAGCAGCGATCTCTCCATTGTCGTGCGCTACCCGGAAACAGAAAAGAGTACTCCGGGAAATGTGTCCATATCAAATGAGTTTTCCCGGATTATCAAAGAAGGGATTACATCCGGTAGTTACAAGGTAGCCAGCAGGATAGATGGTATCCACCGGGTCTTCTCCTTCCGGAAGCTCAATAATTACCAACTGTATATTAACTGCGGTTTTGCGACTCAGGACTATCTCAGTGCCTGGTATCTGGAACTTTACAAACAGCTTGCTCTGGTACTGCTGTTCGTTTTCGTCACTCTGGCCAGTGCCCGTTACGTCATGACGTCCTGGAAGGAGAAGCAGGCCGCCTTTGATGAATTGAGCGCCGCCCGTGATGAGCTGGAACATCGCGTCGCCGAACGCACCATTGATCTGAAGAAGATGAACGACAATCTTCTTAAACAGAGTTCTCAACTTCTGGAAGAAATCTCCAACCGCAAGCAGGTCGAGGATGAGCGGAACAAAATGGAAAATAAGATGCAGCAGACTCAGAAGCTCGAAAGCCTGGGAGTGCTTGCAGGCGGCATTGCTCACGACTTCAACAACATCCTGACGGCCATTATCGGTAACGCCGAATTGGCGTTGCTTCGTATAAACAAGGAATCACCAGGTGTGGACAACCTGCACAAAATTGAGGAGGCCGCTGCCAGAGCTGCCGATCTTGCCAAACAAATGCTGGCCTATTCCGGTAAGGGAAAGTTTGTAATTGAAAATATCAATCTGAACCTGCTTCTAACAGATATGCTGCACATGCTTGAAATATCTATCTCCAAGAAGGCTGAATTGCGTCTCAACCTGATTCCGGATCTTCCCTCGGTGGAGGCAGACGCCACTCAGATACGCCAGATCATCATGAATCTGGTCATCAATGCTTCGGAGGCAATAGGCGAAAATAGTGGTGTTATCTCCGTTACTACAGGCTGCATGGACTGTAGCATGGACCATTTGAAAGATGTCTGGCTCGATGAGAATCTTACTCAGGGCCTTTACGTCTGTCTTGAGATTGCCGACACCGGATGTGGTATGGATACGGGTACTCTTGAAAAACTTTTCGACCCATTCTTTACCACCAAGTTTACGGGTAGAGGTCTGGGAATGGCTGCCGTACTTGGTATTGTAAGGGGACACAAGGGTGCTATCAAGGTTCAGAGTGAGCCAGGTAAAGGCACCAGCTTCAAAATCCTCCTGCCGGCATCAGGCAAACCGGCCCAAATTTTTAACCACGACGGTTTCGAAAATAATTGGAAAGGCAGCGGGACGGTACTACTGGTGGACGACGAAGAAACTGTGCGGGACATAGGTAAAGATATGCTTCAAGAATTTGGTTTCACAGCCATAACCGCTAATGACGGTAGGGAAGCTGTTGAGATTTTCAAAACAACCCCCGACATCTCTTTCGTGATTCTTGATCTCACTATGCCACATATGGACGGCGAGCAATGTTTCCGTGAGCTCAGACAGCTTAATCCTGATGTTAAGGTAATTATGTCCAGCGGTTTCAATGAACATGAAGTTACCCAGAAATTTATGGGCAAGGGATTGGCCGGATTTATCCAGAAACCGTACAAATTGACAGCTCTGAAAGAGGCAATACAAAAGATGTAACAACCGAAGAAACCAGTTAGGGGTAATACCTTCGTGTAACCAAGTGTCAAATTACAAACTTACGATAATAGAGCCGGACTTGACGACAGTAAATATGAGTATATAATCAAAAACAAAAATAAATCCTGAAAAGCCAAACCCTTTGTGAGAAGGGGACGGAAAGCAACGGGTCTTTTGTTTGAAGATGGCCGGGCTGCCACGGGTTTTCCGTCGGCTTGCCCGGCTTTTATTTTCAGGAAGAGATTTCTACTAAAGGAGTAAATGTCCATGAAATCGAATATATTTGTCTCATTTTATTTGGTTCTCCTTCTGGTGTTTTTTGCCACCATGATCCCGACTGGAATTGTTTCGGCTTCAACCGATGGCGCAACCGTTACTCTCTCTGTTGACGCGGCATATTACGGTGCGGATCAACCTGTAATTATCCACGTGACGATCACAAACCCTACCGGGCATCCGTTGAGAGTGCTCAAGTGGCATACCCCCGCTGATGAAGTAGAAGGCCCGCTCTTTTTGGTGCAGCAGAATGGTCTGCCGGTGGCCTACATCGGACCGCTCTACAAACGCCCGAAACCGGTGCATGAAGATTTTGTAAATCTGAAGGCCGGCGAAAGCATCACCCGCGACGTTGACCTCGCATTGTATTACGACCTCTCGGTTTCAGGTAATTACAGCATCAGCTATAACGTTTCATCGTGGGATCTCTACTCAGAGAAGGGGAACGGCAAAAAGGATGCTGATCGCCTGACCTCGAACGAACTCAAACTCTCGATAACCGGGCGCGAGTACAGTGCTGCTCCGGTAATAGAGCCATTGACAGTAACCGGTTCAACCAGCTTCGCGAAATGCACTGCCACGCAGCAGCCCCTATTGGCCAGCGCCCGTACACAGGCAAGCATCTACTCTGCTGATGCATTATCGTATCTGAATGCCGGTAAATCTGATTCCCGTTACAACACTTGGTTCGGCCCATCCAATACCTCGTGGTTCAACATGGTCACATCACACTTCACCAGCATTGTCGACGCTATGGATAATGCAAAAGTCACGTTCGACTGTAGCTGCAAGAAGAATTACTACGCATATGTGTATCCAGCCAAGCCCTACACCATTTACCTGTGCAAAGTGTTCTGGCAAGCGCCGATGACCGGGACTGACTCCAAAGCCGGAACTCTGATTCACGAGATGAGCCACTTCAATTCGGTAGCCAGCACGAACGATTGGGTCTACGGTCAGGCTGCTGCCAAGAGTCTCGCGGCAAATGATCCTCAAAAAGCGATTACCAATGCGGACAATCACGAGTACTTTGCCGAAAACACACCTAAGCTGCCCTGATCGCCCTGAGATAGGTTGTTAATGGTAGGCGCCATAAATCTTGAGTGCGGCCAATGTGGATGATGGCGTAGTGTTCAGGGTTGAAGTGCAATAACGTGTCCCGATGGCAACAGGCACATCCGCTTTGTAACTCGAGGAAAGGGAGAAAGTTGTTTTTTCATTAAGAATATTCTTGCATCATTTTCAGATTTTCTGTATGGGCTTGCACTAGATGTTTTATGTGATTGAATAATTTACAATATGCCGGATCGGTTTACTGTGACCACATTATCCAATAAAAACTTATATCGTTTTGTAATGACGGTTTTCGCCGGTTTGTTAATTGCGAGTACCGTATTTACCGGCGAAAAATTCAGCCTTAACAGGGATATGCTGAGGAGGGCAGAAGCAAAATACGGAAAAGAGGCTTATAATCGGCTGATATCGTGGGAAACGCTCATAAAGCAGGATAATAAATCTTCTGATATGGATAAGCTGAAAAAGGTCAACCAGTTTTTCAACAAGATACGATATGCCAGCGATTTTGACGTCTGGGGGGTTGAGGACTATTGGGCAACTCCGGTTGAATTCCTGTGTAAAGGTGCAGGGGATTGCGAAGATTATGCAATTGCAAAATTTTTTACACTGGTTTCCATGGGGATGAGCGAAGAAAAGCTGAAAATAACCTATGTCAAGGCGATTCAACACAATATAAATCACATGGTTCTCACGTATTACAGTGACCCTGAGGCTGAACCGCTGGTACTCGATAACATGGTGGACTCTATCAATCCCGGTTCAAAAAGAACTGATCTGATGCCGATCTTCGGATTTAACGGTTCCGGTCTCTGGATGGCAAAGCAACGTGGACAAGGCAAGCTTGCAGGCAACAGTAGTCGGCTGAAACTCTGGCAGGAAGCTCAAAAGAAAATGACAGAAAACATTCTGTAATTGACAGGACTACGCCATGACACTATTTAGACAATTAATCATCTTCACGTTTCTGTTGTTTATGCTCCTCTTCATCGGTATCTGGTACGCCAAGCTCAACAGTACCCGTGCCTTTCTGGTTTCGCAATTGGAGTCCCATGCCCAGGACACCGCGACATCCCTTGCATTGTCAATATCGCCACATGTGGCCGAAAAGGATATGGTGACTGTCGCAAGTATGATGGATGCGGTTTTTGACCGTGGTTATTACGAAGTTGTCAAATTTGTTGATCCAAAAAAGAAAGTTCTTATAGAGAAGTCCCTTGCCGTAAAATATGAAAATGTTCCCCCCTGGTTCATCAAGTTTATTCCTCTGAAAACTCCTGTTGCAACGGCTGATGTCATGGCTGGCTGGAATCAGGCCGGTTCAATTATTGTTGCCAGTCACCCTGGCTACGCCTATGAAACCCTGTGGAAAGATGTTCTCAATATGACCGGTGTATTTGCTGTTTGCGCAGTTTTTGTGCTCGTTGCCGGTGGATTGGGATTACGAATCCTCTTGCGACCGCTGGTTGCGGTAGAGCGCCAGGCCGACGCTTTATGCAACAAGGAATATCAAATTCAGGATCCGCTCCCCTGGACACGTGAGTTCAGGCGGGTTGCCGAGGCTATGAATCGAACGACGTACAAAGTGAAAGAGATGTTCGAAGAACAGGTCGCCCAGGCGGAAAATCTTCGCGAAAGGGCATATCACGATCCGCTGACCGGTCTCGGCAATCGCCGCTATTTTGAAAGTCAGATGACAGCACGCCTTGATCGAGGCGATAGCAATACCAAGGGCATTGTGCTGCTTTTACGTGTGAATGAACTGGAGAAACTTAATCAGGAAAAAGGGTTCCAGGCGGGCGACGAGCTGATTAAAAGGGTGTCTGTGCTTTTAAAGGAATCGACAAAGCAGTACACAAACGGAGTTCTGACCAGATTGACCGGCGGAGAGTTCGGTTTCTTTCTTCCGGATGCTTCTCCATGGGACGCAGAAACAATTGCATCAGATATTGCCAATAAGCTGAGCCTCCTTTCTGTTGAACAAATCGCATTGACAGATAACATAGGGTATGTCGGCGCTGCGGCTTACGAAAACAAGGTTTCTTTTGGTCGTCTCCTCTCTGAAGCTGATCTTGCGCTTGGCGCTGCCAAGCAGGCAGGCTCCAACACCTGGTCGATGCGTGTAATCAGTGAAAATACAGAAAAAATGCCGTTGGGTCAGCGTGAATGGAAAGAAGAACTCACCAGCGCATTGAAAGAGTGCAGGATGAGCCTCGATGCTCAGCCGGTAGTGAAATGTACGGATCGAAGCGTGATTAAACACCTGGAGATTTTCTCAAAAATTCAGTTGGAAAATGGAGAAATCATAAGTGCTGGGGTCTTCATGCCGATGGCTGAAAGGCTGAACCTGGTTTCGTTAATAGACAGGGGTATGCTCGAAGAGGTTGTGCAGCTTGACAGCAGTCAGCTCGGCGTTGAGTATGTTGCGGTCAACATTTCTCCCGCATCCTTGCAGGATGAATCATTCAGGGAGTGGGTATACTCGTTTGTGCAGCATAAACCTGCAAGTGCCCCCAAACTCATATTTGAACTTTCTGAATTCGGCGCTGTCAAAAACCTGGACCTGGTCAAGGAATTTAGCAGTGTAGTCAGAAAGTACGGGAATATGGTTGGACTCGATCATTATGGCCAGAGTCTTTCCAACCTTGGTTTCCTGCAATCGCTTCATCCGGATTATGTAAAAATAGATCGGGCATATACGGGAGAACTGAAGCATGAGGACAACGACAGCCGTTTCTTTATCGGTTCTCTTTGCAGTGTAGCCCATAGCATCGATATTGAAGTAATTGCTGAAGGGGTTGAGACGGAACAGCAGGCTCAGATACTGACAGGGCTCAAGCTTGACGCAATCCAGGGGTATCTGGTTGACCGCCCGAAACCAATCAAAAGTCTGGTGAACAAGGGCTGAATACGGTAGGTGTAGTTACCACTCCGGTTTTGGACCTCTTAAGCCCAGCAGGCAGAAAAGCCCGCTTTTTCTAAGCTCGCCTGAGATCGATTTCTGAACAATATTCCGCCGTTCGGGGCCATCATAATCAGGGCCCCCATCCCCCCTCACGGGATCAATACCCAATTTTACCCAGCCTTCTGAGCGACGGAAGGCTGTTATTTTTTCCCCCACAATGAGGCGTTTGAGATTGTTAGCTTCAATTGACTGAACGTTGTCGTAACCGGAAAGAACCTGTACTTTCATAAGCGGCCCCCTTTTAGATGGAATAGAGGAGTTTCAGGACGGACTGTGCAATGACGTGATGAAGTGAAATTGCCAAGTGGAGCGCTCAATTGCTGGTATGCTCGTAATATCTCACCGGAAGCGGCACATGAATAATTCAGCTTGGACGCTGATAATCTTTACATAAGCCCTCCATTACGGATGCTAATACAATTCAAAGCAGTGAGCTAAAGATCTAACGGCAGTAATTTGCTGTAAACTTGACTTTACGGGTCAAGTTTACAGCAAAGCAGATTTTTGCGTCAAGAGGGAAATCACATGTAGCACATAAACCCATACGTGGAATGCTATAGGAAATTGTTTGCCAGAGAGTTTTTGACAGAAGAAAAAAAGCGCAGACCGCACATAATGCACAGTCTACGCTTAAATGATAAGATAAGTTGGAGTTATATCAGATTACTTTTTTTTCTTTGCAGGAGCCTTGGCCTTAGGGGCTGGCTTTGCTGCTTTGGCGGCTGCTTTTGCCGGTTTGGCAGTCAGATCCTTGAGAGCCTTGCCAGGAGAAAACTTGCCGTTTGTTTTGGCAGCAATCTTCATTTCTTTGCCGGTCTGCGGGTTTCTGCCGGTACGTGCTGCACGGGTGACGGCACTGAAAGTACCGAAACCGACGAGAGCAATTTTATCCCCGGCTTTGAGTGCGGCTGTAGTTGCAGCAATGAAACTGTTGAGCGCCTTTTCTGCCTGAACTTTCGTTAATCCTGCACCTTCTGCAATCTTGGCAACGAGTTCTGCTTTGTTCATAAGACCTCCCCTTAATTTGAAATTTCGCACATTTATACAGAGTTACAACTTAATTGTCCACATATTCATATACTTCATGCACAATTTTTTTATATTTTTACCGGAGCAGCGGTTCATTCTTAATGAGCTAGCGAAGTTTTGGCACAGATGTCACTGTAATTACAGATATTTATCCTTCGTGCGATCCTCATTATACTTTATTCTTCGATTTGTATTTCTTTCAGGCTTACCATGTCTTCGACGCCAATAAACAGGTCGGCGGCGCCATTTCCTGTCAAAAATTCAGTGGTGTTTACATTCCTTGTTTTATTTATTATTTGTTTTCCGGTTTTCGGAACAAACAACAACTTAAGATAGATGTAATCTCCCGTTTCCGTAATTTTGTAGTGTAACTCCGGTCCGGCGGATTTTCGGGTAATTCCGACGTATTTCAGGCGGATGTTTGTGTTTGTTACGCTTTTGAATAGCTTCTTCTTCAAAGTGATACTGTTGTCAGCATTTTTTGAGAAGGCCGTGTATGAATCAGCGTCTTCTTTGATTGATTTGTTATCGAAGGTCAGTATTATTTTTGGTGCATCCTCCTGTGCGGTCACACACTGATTCAAAAAAGTGAAAATGTCATTCATCTCCAGTTCAGGATCAAGTACCTTTTCTCTTTCAGCAGATATCAGTGCTGATTTGCAATCCGGCGGATTTTTTTCATGTAACAGAAAGTTCCATTTCAGACGATGGCCATACGGAAAATCGGGGTATTTGCTGACGATGCCCTGTATTAACTCGCTCTTCTCACTGAATGGCGCAATCCGTGCGTACAGGTAACTGTAGGTTCGCTCTCTGGGATACTCGGACATAAGCTTTTTGTAACGAAGGATCAGCGAACCCGGGTATATATTTTTGTTCCCCTCAATGGAGCTTTGATTGTCCTGATATGCCCGATGACTCTCGATAAACTCTCGTTCAGTCATGGATGACGGACGTATAGATGGCGGTTCAGAAGAGGGTGATATCTTTTTATCACTGTTCAGTTCCATCTTTAGTCTGTCAATTTCCTGCTTTAGTTTTAAAATTTCAAGATCTTTGCTATCTTGTTGCGGCCCGGCTGTACTGGATAAGTTTTGAACTGGACTTTGTACAGATTGTTTTGCCAATACTTCGGATGGTGCACCTGAACTAAATACAATCAACAATATCAGAACATAACGTGCAAATTTTACGTAATCCTTTAAAGATGAAATACGAGTCATAAAAATCCCTTCCTCAATCTGTTAGTAACTTGTTATCATATGCATAAGTTGTCAATTTTGTCATCTTATGCTTTATTTTCTTTTGAAACAAAATTTGCTTTTACGGATCTCCAAACATGCAGAATTTTTCTCCTTATAAATATGCTTTCAGGAACCTGCCATTTTTGCACAGTGGCTGCAGTACCTCGCCTCTCCTCTGGGGGATGCTGATTCTAGCCTGTTTCGCGGCCTGTGCCCTCCCGGGAGTTGTATGGGAACGGCGGATTGATCCTCACCAAAAGGGTATGTTGCTTCGAGGTGACAACTACGGAGAAACCAGACCGGCGGGGCCGCGTTCCAAACAATCCGACTCGCAGGTCAGCCAGAAAATCGAACAGAGAGAGGGGAACATCTCGGCAAAATACCGATTTGTTAACTTCAATAACGATCCGCTGCAAGTGACCTATTCACTTCCGGTCTCTGAATTGACTGCGTACCGGCAGAAGTACGGCTACACTGATGCAGATCTGGAAGCCCTAAAACAGTGGCAGGTCAAGGCCCTTGATGACGCCCTCCAGTATGCCATAAAGAACAGGCTCTCACAGGCCCAGTTGAACAAAAACTGTGACGCTATTAAACAGGAATATCTTGCAAGTTTTTATCGTTTTCTTCAATCCAGAGGTTTCGAGCGGATTCGAGACGGCGTCTACGCAGTTGATATTCCTGAAGTCACAAAACGTAACGTCACCATGATGCGTCAAATCTCCCGGCAGTTGGCCGATGCAGGCTTACAGCGCAACTATGGCTCTGACGAGTTGGTCAGCGCTGCCCTTTCACTGGTTCAAACTGCGGTGCAGTATGAGAATGTTCCGGAGATTGTTGACGGACGCCGGACAGGAGGGGTCTACCCGCCCGCAGACACACTTGTGCGTGGCAAAGGAGACTGCGACACCAAGGCGGCGTTGCTGGCCTCTATTCTACTTAACTGGAACCGCATCGGCCTTATAGGAGTTACCATACCGAACCACTATCTGATAGGAATTCTGCGCAACCCGGTCAAGGGTGATGTTTTCGTTGAATTCAAAGGCCTGAAATATGTTCTGATTGAACAGGCCGGACCCGCATGGCTGCCGCCCGGCATGGTCGGAGATTATACCAGGTCGATTCTCAAGGCGGGAACGGGTATAAAAATAGAGCAGATTACTGCTGCAACTTAGGAGGAATTCCATGTACCTGATGCAATTAACGCTGAGCTTGTTCGAACTGATCCTCATGATGTTCATGTCAGGAGTGATTATTTTTGTCATATACCGCGTCTTTATCAAAGCTAACCCGGACTTCGATATGGAGGAAGAAATCAAGAAAGGAAATGTGGCAGTCGGCACGCTTGTGGCTGCCATTATGGTTTCTGCCGCCCTGCTGCTTCAGAAAGGAGTGGGCGCTTCTGTTGGAATGGTCAGGATGGCAGTGTCAGCCCCTGCTGGCACTACGCTTCCGGTCTGGCAGGCATTGTTGCTGACGGTGGGGCATCTGGTGTTGTCGCTGGCAGTGGCGGTGTTCTCTGTTTCAATCACCTTGCGATTGTTCGGCAGGATGGTGCGCAAGATTCGCCCGGATCTCCGCATGGGAGAACAGTTGAAGCTCGGCAATCTGGCTGTCGGCATCCTGCTTTCAGCGGTCGTCTTTATTGCCACGTTTTATATCGGAGAAGGGCTCAGCGCGTTGACGAAGGCATTGGTGCCTCAACCCGTGATCGGTACGATAAAGATTATGGAATAGCTCCATAGATTGAATATTACCGGGTTTAAGACAGGTTTTCTATAACATACACAATGCGAGGCCGGCATAGCGTTCCCCTAATCTGAGACATCCACAAACCGCACACCAATTCCCGGAATGCTCTGTGTGGTACCCCACACACGTATCCAGCATACAACGGCTTTGCGGGGCGATTCACTCACTGCATCGGGCATTGTAATCCAGACCGTACGGCCTACAGTAAAATCCTCCCTGACACAGAAAAGGAAGCAGCCACCGGCGGAATAGTCAATGCACACAGTCTTGTAGGGAGAGGTAAACTCGGGGGAAATATCAAGGGTCACATTGTAATGTATCGGGTCTCTCTTTCTGTGAAAAAATATTTTGGGACCGGAACAGGCACATTGCTTTATGAAATGCTCCACTGAAGTGCAGCCCGAAGCTTTCACCCCTCTTGGCAATATGCGAATATCACCGCTGGGGCCATGAATATTCAGAGTGGCGCTGGGCAAACAGTTGAGCAGGTCTTCAACATCCATTCTTTGTGCCGACGGAATTTTGAGCATTAACTGCATATCGACCAGTACACCGCAATGGGGTTCTTCTGAAGCGGTCGTAACGGCATCCGGTAACGAGCTCACGGCCCGGCACGTTGCCCCATGTTCATTCAGGACATCAAAGTAGTGCCTTTCCCGCTTTTGATCTTTAACTACCAGAAGTAATTTTACATCCATGGTTTCAGTACGATTCATGTGGATTCCTATAGGGCACTCGTTATGAGTCTACTTGATTTATCTTCAAAGTCAAAAAACAGAAAACCTGACTCTTCTGTTGAAAAGGCAGGCTGCGCGGTCGTCATAAAACGAACCGAATCTAACCGCTTCGATAACCCCTCTTCCCGTCCTGGGCAGGTGGCTTTGCGTCATCCGGTTCCCCGGAGTTTGCCTTTTCGGTGTTATAATTTATGTTCCGATACTCTGTACCGGCACATGAAATATGTCAATCTGAAAAATGACGTCTGCCTTGCCGCCGGAATAAGCGATCATCTTCCTAAACCGCTTTTGTTGCCAGATATGCTTGCCATGCTGGAGAAGTGGTTGTAGGCGGAGGTATGGCAAACGTGGTAAAGGGGGTGGAATTTCAATTAGTGTGTGCAGATGCCTTGCCATGCCGTATAACATCGATTCTCTTGTTGTCATCATCCAGAGGGATCAGTCTCCAGACATGCCCGCATTCGCACTCCTTTATCGGACTTTCCTTTGATGTAAATCCCCGCGCTTCGTAGACATCAATCTTTCTGTTTTGGCAATTCGGACATTTCATTATCGTACCTTCCGGGTTTTGTATGCGGTGCAAGGCAAGTATGATCTCACTTTTCATTCTTTGCAAATTCGTATTTGTAAAATCCTTATTATACGGATAGTTGTGGCTCGATTCCAATAGATCAAGCGAAATGATGGGCTTAAACAAACAGACTAAATACAAATCGCTAAGTTCACTTATAGATTTGTATTGCTTTAGGCAAAGCTCTGATTACAACAATATGGTCGGCACAATAGCTGTTGGAACAACATGAGATGCCGGTCCGCAATGGGCATCTTGGTCATCAAAGAAGATGTCCGCTCCAAAAGCGGCTAATATTTCGTGTTTGCTGACACCACCTAGAAAGTGAACCTCATCAATCCTCACATTCCAGGCATGAAGCGTTCTGATTACTCTCTCATGGGCAGAGCTGTTACGAGCTGTAATAAGCGCAGTTCTGATGGGTGAATCCTTCAATCCATATCCGGCTTGTATTTTTGAAATTGCCCTGAGGAGAGGGGCAAAAGGTCCGTCAGGCAAGGGTCGTAGAGCATTTTTCTGTTCATGTGCTACAAATGCATCAAGCCCATCCTTCTGGTAAATCTGTTCCGACTCTGCCGAGAATAATACGGCGTCACCATCAAAAGCGATCCTGATGGCTTCTTGGTACTCACGTTTTTCTGTTTGCACTGGTGGACCGTAAATCCTCGCAGCGGCAAAACCGGCATTCAAAGCGGACTGAACATCCTCATGATAAGCCGAAAGAAATAGATCAACTTTGTAGGCACCCAAATAGTTGGCCAGTGATGCGCCACCTGTCCAGGCAGATCGCACAATATCCAACCCGTAGTGTTCAATGGCCTTGGTAATACGAAGGCTCGTAATCGCATTGTTTCTTGATAGGATGATAACTTCAACACTGCGATTATGATTCTCTTCATTCAAAGACAATAAATTTTGAATAAGGCGGAATCCGGTACCCTGCTTGGGAGGCATATCAATATTTTCAAGCTGGTAATTGATATAATCGTCAATTCCATCCCGTTCAAACAGGGCATTCTCCACTTCCAGATCAAATAGCGCTCGAGAAGAAATACCTACCACTAAAACATTATTCAGATCATAGGGCATACACTGCCTCTCCAAAAACGGTCAATACTCCCAATCCCGTCCAGTTAATGATGATGCCACATACCGTTTTGTCGGGGTACATACTAATTAACGCCTCGCGGTACGCGTGCAGCTGCGGATAATACCATGCTGCTCTTTCTTCTATATCAGCTTCTTCAACACGGTCAGATTTATGATCCACAATCCAGAAGCCGTCCTGGGTTTCCACCAGTAGATCAATAGTGCCGGTTATTACGGTGCCGGCTTCATCAAGTCGGATAAAAGGCTCTTCGCATCGAAGCGATACTGGAGCCAGTTCGTTTTGAAGATAGTGTTTAAAAGCATCAACTGTTGTTGAAATTGCATCGCACTCATCAGCAGAAGCGGAAGTTCCAACAACAGCAGCCAGTTGATCTGCCAGTTCCGGGCGCTGCAAAAGTACTTCAAAGCAGCGATGCACCAGTGTGCCGCGTTCTATTGCCGACATTTCCTGCATAACTACCAGTGGCTCGGAATAGGTTACGTTTCTGTAGTGGGGCAGCAGTGATTGATCGCCATGAAGAGATGATGGTGTTCGATGCTCGGGTGTTAGTTTCAGAGACAGTTCCACGGGGATAATTGCCCTTCTACCAATGGAAGTAAGCTGGCTTTTCATATCCGGAGATACCAAATCCCAGGCTTCTTTATCAGCGGTATTAACCCGGCATGCAAAGCTATTACCGCTAATCGTCATGGTTGTCCCAACAAGGTCAGCGCCTGTTTTTTCAACAAACAACTGCCAGTAGCTATTGTTCTTTCGATCCTTGCCGTTATGGTGACAGGGCCATTCAAGGATCACCTTTTCCCTGGCACGGGTCAGGGCCACATACAGGAGTCTGGCAGCACTATCCTCTGCGTCTTTCTCCAACTCACCGAGGAATTTATCTTTCGTTTCAGTTGAGTCGAAGTCGGGGAATATTTCCACCTTCACCTTATCGAGTATTGCCCCCAAATTGCTAAAGTCTTCATAAAGAACTCTGGTAGTAGGGAGACGCGGCGCATAATCGTCATCCATCCCGCAGACGATAACTATCGGCCACTCCTTTCCCTTTGAACTGTGCCAGGTGGTCAATTGAACAGCATCCTCGTCCAGCACCGACGGATTCGGCTGTTTATCGTCGCGTTCGATCTTTCCTTGCAGCCAGGCCAGAAAACTTTTTACGCCACTGCCGTAATAACCGCCACAGGCCAGTGCCTCACGGTTTGCCTGTTCAAACTCCAGACATTCTTCCTGCAGACGCAGCAGATTAGCGCGAGCCTGCTCAGCATCAGGCCAAAGAGCCACTACTCCATAGATATCGAGAGCGTTGATTATGGCTGCCAACACTTCACCTGGATTACGATCAGCCATTTTCTCTGTCAATGGGTACAGTTTATCCAAAGTGGCCGGGTCAGTCAGGCGCTTTCCCTCCACAAGATCAGACAAGGCCGATTCAAGGGTGTGACTACCAAGCTCCGTCACCGCTAGGTAGAGGGCGGCATGAAGATCGTCCGTATCGACAATATAAGACAAGGCGTAACAGGCGAGTCGAACAACCGGAGATACAGACCATCCCTCTTCCTGTAGTCGGCACGGTATGCCTGCCGCACGCAATCGTGTTGCATAGTAGGTCATCCGGGAGCGGGTCGGACAGATAATGGCGATGTCACCGCCCTTGATACGACGATAGGAGACAAGTGTTCTATCGAACACTTCTTGAGTTTCATCATTTATCAACGCATGAATACGGGCAGTCACATGAGAAGCTAAAACGTCCAGCTTAACTGATGCCGGTATCTCGACCACTTCGAGAGGGGACAGTTTACTGATAAACGGCGCTTTTGGTGTCAGTACGGTATAGTTACTGCCGAACAGGCCTGTTCCCATGGCATTGATCCACTCCATTAGCGGTTTTGCTGAACGCCAATTACCTGTTAATGGGGAAGTCTCTTCGGAATACTGGCTACACAGGGACTGCAACAGGCGGGAGTCGGCATTTTGAAAGCCCATTATGGCTTGTTTCAGGTCGCCGACTATGATAGTGGGTACCCCCTGGCGAGTGAGTGACCATAGTAGTGAAAACTGGAGTGGGTTGGTGTCCTGAAACTCATCAACTACCAGACAGTCCACCTTTTCACGCAGGGCAACCATCACACCGGGTGAACTGACCAACATCTGATGGGCATTTGCCAGCATATCAGTGAAGTCCATGAGGCCGCGCTCCTGCTTTTCGCGGCGGTAGCTATCCAGTGACTCAGTCGCGGCCTGCAAAAGCAGGGTGGCATGCTCCAAGGCATCAGCCAGCGGTCCGGGATGAAGCGGCAAAGCCAGAGCGGCAGCAATCACTTCGTTTGCCATGTCGTCGTAACCGGGTGGGAGCTTGGATCCTCGTTTATAGGTTTTAAGGCCTCCAAGCCGTTTCCAAAGTTTCCAGTCTGAATCCAGTGGTGTTGACTCTGAGGCACGTTTAAGGTCGGAAAAATTGTTCTTCAACTCTTGTTGTATCTTCTCGCTGACATCGCACTGAGCGGATATATTTCTAGGAAAGGTCTTTAGCAGTGCTTGGATCTTCTCCAGCAAAGTATCTTTTAAATGCTCAGCGAGGCGGGTGTCACCATAGAGATCCTTTATTTGTCGCTCGACACCTGATCGAAACGAATCAGCTCCGCTGTCCTTGCCGATAGAACGGAGAGTCGCCATGAAACCGAGCATACGGTCACGGAAAGAGTCTTCAGTAGAGGCACTTTTTGCTCCAAAACTACCCCGATAACCATAATTATCCAGCTTGGACATGAGCCTGTTAGCTGCGGAAGAATGGGCAAGAGCACGGCCTGACAGCAGACCTTGCTCATCTTCGTTTAATAGTCGGGGGGATGGAGATGTTGCGGCATCAAAGGCAAATTCGGTAATTAGGCGCAAACCGAAACCGTGAATGGTGGAGATATAGGCTTGGTCCAGTTGCAATGCTTTGTCCAGCAGACCAGCATTTACCAGGCCTGCACGGATGCGTCCACGCAGCTCGGAAGCCGCCGCCTCGGTATAGGTTACGGCAACAATCTTTTCAGGGGCAAGGTCTTTGTCACGGATTAACGTAGTAAGAGTGTCCTGAATATAGTGGGTCTTGCCGGAACCGGCACCGGCTGGGACTATGGTGAGTGGTGAACCGCTTCGTATGTAAGGAGAATTTGTCACACTGTCCCACATTCTATTAAAAGACTTTCAAATTCACCAGCCAGGCCCTTTATTTCATTTATTGTTTTGGTGTCTTTAGGAGAATGTCTAAGCCCCCAATATTTTTCTTCGTTCCAAGAGACTAGCTCCCGATCTTCTTTAGCTTTAGCTGTAGTATCTTGATTTGATTTTTTGCTTTTCTGAGTTATAAACCCCCAGAACCATAAGTCATCCCAGATAAGAATTTCACTAGTACTTGAATATGTATTATGAAGCTGCGAATTAATAGATCTAAAATTTTTATATTTTCTATTACTTATCTTGTTGAAAATGAACATAATTACCTTATCAACTGGTAAATATAATTTGTCAGTAAGTACATCGCACTGTGCATCATCCCATATTTTGTATTCTTCACCTAACATAGTATTATGCAATAAATATATTTCTTTGCAGAACAGGGCGGCTGTTTTATCTCCCCATCCATCAATGAGTTTTAGGTTGTTGAACAAAGCCTCATAGTTGTTTCCGACTGATTTATTGTTCAGTTTATCTGATTTATTTTTTGGTATATCACTTAGTAAATCTATAAGACTTGAAAAAGTATTTAATTTAATTTTATCTCTATTAATAGCTTTCCAAAACGCGGCAAGATTATCTATGTTTGGTTGAGATTGCGAATATGCTGCATTCCAGAGCATAGATATTGCCCTGTCAATTGTATTGTCATAGGTGCCTAGTATTTCAATAAAATGTTTTGACTGTAAATTTTTATTGTATTTTCTGTTTTCATTCAGAAATTCAAAAATCTTGCTTAATTTACCTTTGAAATCTTCGCTCATAGAATTTATCCTTCACTGGATGTAGCCAATTTATTAGCGGACCAGTCTGTTTGGGATGCCCATTACAACACAGGCTAATTTGCTACTCCAGCTATCTTTCCTGGTTCGGTACCAGCATACCAGACAATCCCTCGTTCAGGATCATGTTCCAGCCACCGACATGGCATTGTTGGTCCACCAAATGCATCAGCAACGCACACGTCTTGCCAGTGCATTTCACCCTTGTATCTGCGTGTAATCATAAGACCCTGAGATTTCCAGTAGTTTAACTCACCCATGACGGCCATCTGTTCCATGCCTCCAGGAAATCGAATAATATATTCATCAAACCAGACGGGGCCATGCTCTTCCCTCAGTTCTCGTAAATAATCATCGACATTTTCAAAGTCGGGGCATTTTTTTAATTTTGAAATTGGGATTATAACACTGATACATTCAAGCATAAGCGCCATTACAACTCCTTTTCACCTTTAGTTATCATCATAATAAACAAAAAAGTAGGGCAAGATACTGACTTAGTGTCATAAGGCAACTATCTGTAATTTTATATATTATCAGCATTTCCTTTTTTCATAAACATCCTCACCAACGGACTGTTATCCATTGCATACGGCGAAATCCCTCGGTTGTTCTTGAACTCCGCTTCATCATCTTCGCGATTAAGAATGATTCGACCGTCCTTTATTTCCTTGAACCTGCTTCGAATCAGATTCATGGCAGCTACCGCAATAGCGTCTCCCATCTCCTGTACGCCACCAATCCCTTCTGGTAGCCACTTTTTAGTGTCAGTCAGCACATTCTGGTCATTCAGCAAATAATACATAGCACCAATTTCACCTAAATCACGGAACTCTGTCAGTTTGGCAGCAAGGCCTTCAGGTGCTTTTTCGGCCTTCTTCAAACCTCCCGTCTGGATCATGGTGCGATAGAGGGCTGCCTGGTGGTCGTATCCCTTGTTCATCCTTTTCCAGCGGCCTCCACTACTGGATTTCTTGTAGTCAACTACATACAGTCGCTTTCCTGGCAAAGCCAGGAGCAGGTCAGCATTGCCATGAATCGGCACATCGTCAAGACATCCCTGGAGACTGATCTCTGTTGCCAGTATCTCTGCTTTAGCTGTCATGAGTATCTCAGCCCATCGTTGAGCTGCCCTCAGTATTTCCTGTAGCAACTGCTCCCGTTCAACCATCCATTCGCTACGTTGGAGGAAAGGGCAGATATTGCGTATGGCTTCAACCAATAAGTCGGGCACTTTAGCCTGAATTGCTTCTGAATCTGGCAACTTCAAGCCAGGGGCAAAAAGATGTTCAAACACCGCGTGGGCCAAAGTTCCCTTGGTCATAATGTCCAACGTTTCAGGAGACCAGTCTCGCGAGGAGACACCGAGACGTTCAAACAGCCAGGCCAAAGGAGAAACCATAAGAGTTTCCAGCCTGCTTGGAGATTCCGGTTTCAGACTGCCATCTTCTCTCTTACTGAGTTCCAGTAGATTCATGCGGAAGTGTAGATCAGCCGCTACCGGTGCGCGGGGGAGCGTGGGAGTGGCATCTGGCGTTATGGCAATACCTTTGGCTGAGGAAAGGCCAAGGGACGTTTCAAGTTCAAGAATCATGGTCTCCTGGTCAAGTGGCTTGCCATTATCACCAATGAACAAGCTTGCCATGAAAGTTATTGCCGCAGATGGAGATAATGGTTTGCCCAGTGGATCACGGCGAGGGATCAAGAAAATAACATCATCGGAAGCAGCACACAGTTGACGTCTGAAAAGCACCCGTAACCGCTGACCTTGCTCCGAGGCGGTAATAATTGCAAGCCCGCCCTTGTCACGGAGCCTTTCCAGGTCACTGTCGCTGAAGACCGGCGAACGGGCAATAGAAGAAGGATAATGTCCATCATAACAACCGAGCACCCACATTCGTTTCACTCGCCGCCACGGTTCTTTTCCTTCATAAAATATCGCAATCCCTTCTCTAGTCAGCTCTGATGCCGGTGATGCCAGTGATGCCAGTGATTCAGAAGTGCAGAGTGGATGCAACTCATTCCAAGGAATTTCAGTTCCCGCCGTATCCAAAACTCCAACAATATTTTTGATAACGGCTATCGCTCGATTTCGGTGGGTGTCCAAACACTCGCTCTGATTCAAGGAAGCGGTTAGCTTTTTGAGTGTCTGTTTCAGCGCTGGCGATGTTTCGGGTGGATTACGCAAAGCCTTCAATACGGTTCGTGTCCCTTCTCCGCATTCCTCCCACTCCCTGAGATCAAATCTGCCTTCCACAACCTGTTGAGCGAGATAGTTGCCCCGACTCGGTTCCCATGGCATGAGCGGTGAAACCAGTAGCGATGTAAGGGCCATCACTGGTGCAGGTTTGTTCATACAGAGTAGCAGGTGGTGAATGGTTTCATTGCCGATATCACGAAGATTGTCTTCACCCTTCAATCCGGAGAGCGGCAATCCAGCGATAGCAAAAGTATCTCGTACCGACGTGCAATAGCGTAGGTCATTTGGCAAAAGGAGAGCAAAGTCCGCTGGTCTTAGTTCCGGGTTGTCGCGCAACGCCTGTTGTACCATACCAGCGGCAATCTCCGCTTCCTGAAGATGGTCGCGCACCGCCAGCAGTTGTATGGTTTCATCAATACAACCCAAATCTTTAGCCGTTTGGAAAAGCATACGTTGCACTACCCCCAGCGCCGAAGCATCACTCGCCGGTGGGACATAAACTGATTGTGCCAGAAAATCGGTAAAGCGGTTATCCGGTGGACTGAACTTGTTGAGGTTTTCTATCAAAGCCAGTTGCCAGCTGTTTAAGGTTGGCCAATCGGGGTGATAATAAACGTGGATATGTCGTAGTTGAAATCCTGATGGAGTAACTAAAATTTTATCGATCAGGTCGAGATCAGGAGGCAAGATGTTGTTCATGGAATGATGAAGGTTAGCCAAGTCGTGCAGATGTTGAGACACCCGGCCTGAAGGTATGAGATGAGTCAAATCCGTCAAACAGCCTTGAGGACCTGCTGACTCCAGCAGCATTGTAAGTGTCTTGCTGATGATGGAGAGAATAGTCTGAGTTTCAGCCGGTACGGCTTGGAGACTGGCACTCCAGAAGCTGTCAGATGAAGCTTTAACGGCTTCACCAAGCCGCACCTCCCAGTCATCTGATGTATTTTGAAACAGAAAAATATTACGGGAAAGACCCAGAAGTTCGTTCCAGGTGCCGACAACGACACCGGTGCCAGGTGCATGTTCAGCAATTGTTCTCTTGAGCGCCAAGGAAGACGAGGTGTCGGGAGTAAGAAGGAAGTGGATAGTCATATGGCTATTTTCCAAGGTGTTCTTTAAGGTATTTCCAGTCTAATCTACTGGAAGGATTTGGGAGCTCGCGGTATGACTTTTGGTGGCGCCATGATAAACCAAAGCAGCAGATAAACCAGAATGCCGGGGAAAGCGGCACTTACACAGGACACGATTACATACGCCAAACGCACCCGGCAGGGTTTCCATCCATATCGCTCTGCAATACCGCCACAGACACCGGCGATGACTCGATTGCTTGATCTACAAAAAGGGTCTGTTGTCCCTGGACTTTGATAGTTTGACATTATATGTCTTCGTTACAACGTTTATTGTATAATCGAGGGTTCTCCGACCGCAGTTACATCTCTGCTTATACTCTGGAAGTCTTGTGCGTTAATTGCGTGTGTTGCTCCGGTCGTTGCGTTTTTTGTTCTTTCTAAGTACGGGCCGTTACGGATTTAACTTCTTTGGCAATTGCCCACATGAAAGCGCAGATTTCTCTGGCAATTGCACAGATGATTGTCTGATATTTTTTACCCCTGGCTTCCATTTTGCGGAAGCGACTACAGAGTCTAACCTGAGCTTTCCAGGCAATGTCACAGATCTGTTTTGGCAGTCCCTCCTGACGAGCGAGTAGCTCCTTACCGATTCGGGCTTTGAGCCTGTACGTCTGAGCTGCTTCGACGAGGGCTTTCCTAACATGACCATTGCCAGCTTTGGTTATGCTTCCGGTTCTCCGACTGCCTCCGCTGGAATGTTCAGAAGGAACGAGACCAAGGTAGCTCATCAACTTTCTCGGGCTGTCAAAGCGTTTCAAATCGCCAAGTTCGGCTACTGTTGTTATTGCCACTTGTAATGAAACACCGCGCATTGCCTGTAATGCTTTAACCACAGGAGCCAGTTCCCACGAGGGGAGAACTTCCTGAATCTGAGATGTGAGTCGGGCTATCCGTGCCGTGCAATCTTTAACGGTGTTGATGTATTCCTGAAGGACGATTTGTTGCGCTGGTATCGGCATTGCCAACCCAGCAAGCCAAACCATGTGAGTTTGCTTCCAGTCGCCCTTTCCGGTGAATTTAATGCCATGCCGGAGGAGAAAACCCTTGAGCTGCTGTTTGGATACACGCCCAGCTTTTACAGCATCCTGACGAGCCCGGACCAGGTCACGCATGGCCTCATCTTCTGCTCGGGGAACATAGACTGGCGCAAGTTCTCCGGCACGATGCAAGCTGGCAAGCATCATAGAATCACGACGATCAGTCTTTATCCGGCTGCCGCTACGCTTTGGAATCATTGATGGGGCAACCACCATGCACTCGTGCCCAGCTTTTGTCAGATACCGATATATGCCGTAGCCGCAAGGGCCAGCTTCATAAACAAAATGAAAAGATGCTTCAGGATGCGCCTTTTTGATCTTCTTAATAGCTTTTTCCAGATCAGCAAGGTCGCCACCGATAGTGCCATAGTAACGAACCGCTGAGTGACGATCATCTTCGACTAATGCAATATCAATGGATTCTTTATGTACATCGAGACCAACAAATATGCTAACATTCTTCATGACTCGTCTCCTTGGTTGTGGCTCTGCGCCGTTGGATTTATTCCGACAGCGTAACCCACGTTAGCAAGGGGCGAGTCCTTTTTTTATTCTACTGGCGGACATTATGTCTA
>JANXZX010000133.1 GCA_025355325.1 Geobacteraceae bacterium | reverse complement strand
CCTTCGGTCTCAAACTGGCCTCCTTCTACGCCGAGATGCAGCGCAACCGTACCCGTCTGCAGGCTGCCCGCGAGAACATCGCCACCGGTGCCATATCAGGAGCGGTCGGCACCTTCGCCAATATTGACCCATTTGTGGAGGAGTATGTCTGCGAGAAGATGGGACTTAAGCCGGAGCCGGTTTCAAGCCAGGTTATTCCCCGTGACCGCCATGCCGAATATTTCTGTGTCCTGTCGATCATCGCATCCTCGATGGAGCGGATTGCGATAGAAGTTCGCCATCTGCAGCGTACCGAGGTGCTGGAAGCGGAGGAGCAGTTCACTAAAGGGCAAAAGGGATCATCGGCCATGCCGCACAAGCGCAACCCGATCCTTTCGGAAAACCTGACCGGTCAGGCCCGTTATGTACGTTCCATGTGCATTCCGGCTCTTGAAAATGTCGCTTTGTGGCATGAACGGGATATCTCTCATTCATCGGTTGAACGCTATATCGGACCTGATGCCACCGTGGCGTTGGACTTTTCCCTGCGTCGCCTGAACGGCCTGATTCGCAATCTGGTGGTCTATCCTGACAATATGCTGAAAAATCTGAACCAGATGAAGGGGCTGGTCTTCTCCCAGAAGATTCTGCTTGACCTGACTCAGGCTGGTGTCTCGCGTGAAGACTCATATCGTCTGGTGCAGATTAATGCCATGAAAGTGTGGGAGCAGGGTGCTGACTTCCAAACGGAACTGCTGGCAGATCCGGAGGTAGTCGGGGCTCTCGGAGAGGCGAAAATTCGTGAAGCATTTGATCTCTCCTATCATTTGAAACATGTGAACACAATCTTCAAGCGAGTGTTCGGTGAATAGTTTTTTTGGTTTCATAAAGGGTCTCTTTCTAATTCAGGAAGGCGATGGTTTCCTGCTGTACTGGGCTAAAGAGGTTCTGGTTGCGCTGCTGATTCTGTCCCTGTTCTGGGCACTATCCAACGTGATTGTCATGGTGCTGAACAAATGGGGCAAACGCTTGACGGCGTTCACCGCAACCGATCTTGATGATCGTGTCCTGCAGCGGGTAATTCCCTACGTTTCGCGGTTGTTTGTGGTGCTTGGCATCTATCTGGCGGTCCGCTCGTTGCCGCTCAACGAGAAGCTGGTTCTGGCAGCATCCGGCATCATATATATCATCCTGGTAGTCATCGTCTGTAACCTGATCTATCATGTCATCGACGAACTGATGAGATGGTATGTTGCCGGTAAGGAAGATACCTCCGGGGCCGTCATGTCGCGTCAGATGATGCCGGTTGCCGAAAAGATCGTGTCGCTGTTCCTTATGGGTGCGGCCCTGATTGTAGTGCTCAAACACTTCAATTATGATATTTTTTCACTTGTTACCGCTCTCGGTATCGGCTCACTGGCAATCGGTATGGCGGCAAAAGATACGCTGGCCCATATGATCTCCGGTTTTACCATTATGCTGGATCGTCCGTTTCGCATCGGTGACCGTATCCAGCTGATCGGCGGCCAGATTGGCGATGTGTCGGATATCGGTCTCCGGAGCACCAAGATCAAGACATTGGACAATCAACTGTTGATAATCCCTAATTCAGATCTCTGCAATACCATGCTGACGAATCAGGCGTTTCCGAACAGCAGGGCAAAAGGGCGGATCAATATAGGCGTGGCGTACGGCAGTGATGTTGATCAGGTGAAACAGTTGTTGGTAGCCACCGCCGGCGAAGTCCCGGATGCTCTCTCTGATCCTGTACCGGAAGCATTTTTTGTCAGCTTCGGCGATTCTGCACTCAACATGGCCCTCTTTTTCTGGGTTGAGGAGTACGATACGCTGTTTGCCACAACCGATAAAATCAATACGCTTATTCTCAAGCGGTTTAACGAACATTCCATCGAAATTCCGTTTCCGACACGAACTGTCAAGCTGGAGCAGTCTCCACAACTCTACAAGGAGGTCACACAATGAAACGTCTCTGTTTTGGTATTATGATCGGACTCGCATTTTGCTGCACGGTTTACGCCGCTGATGATGGTGGGGTTCAGCCGGCTACCATGGAGAAATATCAGAAGGTCCGGGTGCAGGTTGAAGCCCTTTCTACGGCACCAGCCGTCAAACTGGCTCCGGAAGCGGTGAAAGACGCCCAGAAAAGTATAGCCGAGGCCCAGGAGGGGCTGAAAAACGGTAATGATAAGGCAACCCGCGAGGCGGTTGAAAAGTCGTTGCTGCAAGTGACTCTGGCCGGTGTTCTGGCTGAGGAGCGGGCTGCCGCCGAGAAAACTGCCGCTGCCCTGAAGGAGTTGACGGCCCTTGAGCGCAGGCTTGCTGCCATCCTTGCAGGGAAAGGGGATACGCCATGAAAAATATTCTCGTATATTTTATTTTTGCCGCTATTACCCTGTTGACGCCACTTGCAGCCTTGGCTGAAGAGCCGACCTATCCGGACTACATCCAGAAGGCTCAGTCGCTTGTGGAAAAGGCATCGTCCCGTGCTTCCGACCTGAACAGCTTCACCGACGAGGTGCTGATTGCCCGCAATTTCATCCGCAATGCCGAGGCCGAATACAAAAAGAACGTTTCCTGGACCGGCAAGCTCGATGCCAAGGTCGAGGCTACAATCCGCTACTACTCGGCAGTGGCCGAGTTGCAGGCATCGGTGGTGCTCTCGCGAGTTGGAAAGATAACTCAGGAGAAAGAGCGTGCCCGCCTTGAGTCACAGACAGCCGATGTCAAAGCACGCATCAAGGTGTTTGACGACAAGAATGCCGAAATTGCCAAACTGAGCAAATCCCTGGCAGCCTGCACTAATGAAAATGCCGGGCTTTCCACCGCTTCGGCTGTCGGTGCATCGGCAGAGCAAAAAGTTATTGCACTGACTGGTCAAATCGAAATATTGAAGCAATCTTTGGCTGCTGCCGAGGGGAAGTCGGCTGAACTTGACAAGGCCCGCACTGAAATAGCTGCGCTTAAGGCTAATATTGCCACGCTGACAGCCCAGAAAGGCGCTTCGGAGAGCCAGAGCAAAGAGCAGATTGATGCTCTTAACCGACAGAAGGATTTTTCTGATGATGTCGGGAAGCTTGGAGGAGTTATCAAGCCTGGTTCCGACAATATGACGGTGATTTTTGTTCGATCCGGCATGATCAAGGCGCCCAAGAATGACAAGCTGACTCCGGAGGGTGAAAAGGCCATCGAACGAGTGGCCGAGATGCTGAAGAAATTTCCCGAATTCCGGATCAAGCTCAAGGTTCATGGTTTTGGCGCCCCGGCCAAAACTGAAGATGCGGCAGCTACTGACCGGATGGCACGCCTGATCCGCGAAGTTCTGCTGGAAAAAGGCAAATTCGAACCGGCAACGGTAGAGGCGCTGGGCGCCGGGTCTGCCGAGCCTATCTATCCCAAGACCAATGTTGAGGGCAACCGGCGGGTCGAAATTACGTTTGTTAAACGCTGAAACAGGAAATTACATAATTCATTACAGGACAGTTAACCATGCCGAGCAGAATTGAAGTTGCATTGAAGGATTCGGTCCGCGACGCTCGCGGCGAACGGATCAAACGCGAGATTGAGCATTTTTTGCACATACCGGTTGCCGCAGTGCGCACCATCGACGTCTATACGGTTGATGCGAACCTTTCCACTGAGGAATTGCAGTTGGCAGCCTCCGGCCCGTTCAGCGATCCGGTCATTCAGGATTGGAGCATCAACCGGACGTTGGCAGCCGGGTTTGACTACGCAGTGGAGGTTGGTTTCCGCCCCGGCGTTACCGACAACGTGGGGCGTACCGGTCGCGAGGCGGTGGAGTATATAACCGGACGCGCCTTTGCCGGCGGCGAAGGCGTATATTATGCTGTGCAGTATTTGATCTCCGGGACTTTGTCTGCGGACCAGGTTGAATCGATTGCCACCGGTCTGCTCTGCAATACGCTGATCCAGCGCTACACTGTTCTGTCGGTTGCCGATTTCCTGACTTGCACTGGTTTTTCGGCCCAAGTTCCCAAGGTGACAGGCGAGACAAAGGCTGTTGTCAAAGAGATCGATCTAGAAGTTTCCGATGTTGAGCTGATGAAAATCAGTAAGGATGGTGTTCTGGCGCTGACTCTGGACGAGATGCAGATTATTCAGGCACATTATCGCGATCCGAAGATTCTGGCAGAACGTCAAAAGTTCGGGCTTGGCGCCAAGCCGACTGACGTGGAGCTTGAATGTCTGGCGCAAACCTGGTCGGAGCACTGTAAACACAAGATTTTTGCCGGTACCGTGCAGTATGAGGACGAAAACGGTGTCAAGCAGGAGATCAAATCCCTGTTCAAGTCATTCATCCAGCGTACGACGAAAGATGTTCGTGAACGGATGGGAGACAAGGACTTCTGCCTCTCCGTCTTCAAGGACAATGCCGGAGTCATCAAATTCAACGAGCAGCATTCACTGGTATTCAAGGTTGAAACCCACAACTCCCCTTCGGCACTGGATCCATACGGCGGGGCGTTGACCGGCATTGTCGGAGTTAATCGTGATCCGTTCGGCACCGGCCAGGGATCAAAACTGATTTTCAATACCGACGTTTTCTGTTTTGCCGATCCGTTTTATACCAAGCCACTTCCTTCACGGCTGCTGCATCCGCGCCGCATCTACGAAGGGGTTGTGGAAGGTGTCGAGCATGGCGGCAACAAGAGCGGCATCCCGACCGTTAACGGCTCCCTTGTTTTTGATGAGCGTTTCTGCGGCAAACCGCTGGTGTTTTGCGGTACCGCCGGTTTGATGCCTGCCGTTGTCAATAACCAACCGGGGCATGATAAATATATCAAGCCGGGCGATCTGATCGTCATGACCGGCGGGAGGATCGGCAAGGACGGCATTCATGGGGCAACCTTCTCGTCAGAAGAGCTGAACGAAAATTCGCCGGTTACAGCGGTGCAGATCGGCGATCCGATCACCCAGAAGCGGATGTTTGACTTCCTGATCCGGGCCCGCGACAAAGGGCTCTATCGCTTTATTACCGATAACGGCGCCGGTGGTTTGTCATCGTCAATCGGCGAAATGGCTGGTGAATGCGGCGGGTGCCGGATGGATCTGTCCAAGGCGCCGCTCAAATATCCGGGACTTAACCCGTGGGAAATACTGATATCTGAAGCTCAGGAACGGATGTCGCTGGCAGTTCCACCGGAACAGATCGACGAGTTTCTTGCCATGGCCGTGCGCTTCGGCGTTGAGGCGACGGTACTGGGGGAATTTACCGACAATGGCGTGTTTCATATGCTTTATGGTGAGCAGACCGTTGCCTGGTTGCCGATGGATTTCATGCATGAAGGACTGCCGCCGATGCAGCTGCCGGCCAAATGGACCCCGCCGCACCATGCTGAGCCGATGCTCGATGAAAAGAAGAGCTATACCGACGATTTGAAACGGTTGCTGGCTTCGCTGAACATCTGCTCCAAGGAGTCGGTGGTCCGCCGCTATGACCATGAAGTGCAGGGTGGTTCCGTTATCAAGCCGTTCAGCGGCGTTGCCAACGATGGTCCTTCTGACGCAGCGGTGGTCAGACCGATCCTCGATTCGTTCGAGGGTGTCGTGACAGCGCATGGCATCTGCCCCCGCTACTCGGATATCGATACCTATCACATGACCGCCAACGCCGTTGATGAGGCACTGCGTAACTACGTGGCTGTCGGTGGCTCATTGGAACTGGTCGCCGGTCTGGACAACTTTTGCTGGTGCGATCCGGTGCAGTCCGATAAAACCCCGGACGGTGCTTACAAGATGGCTCAGCTGGTGCGCTCCAACCAGGCGTTGTATGACGTCTGCATGGACTATAACCTGCCGCTCATCTCCGGCAAGGATTCGATGAAGAACGACTTTTATGACGGTACGACCAAAATTTCCATTCCTCCCACACTGCTGTTCTCTGTTATCGGCAAAATTGACGATGCCAGAAAAGCGGTCACGATGGATGTCAAGCGACCGGGAGACATCGTCTATCTGCTTGGAAAAACAGCCGATGAGCTGGGTGGCTCCGAGTATCTGGCGCTCTCCGGAGCAATCGGCAATAAAATTCCGAAGGTTGACACAGTAAAGGCGTACAAACGCTATCAGGCTTATCACGAAGCGGTCAACCGTGGCACGGTTGCTTCCTGTCATGACCTTTCCGACGGCGGTTTGGCGGTAGCGGCTGCCGAGTCGGCATTTGCCGGTGGCTTCGGAATGAACATTGACCTCTCCCTGATGCTCTGGAAAGGTGATGCGGCTGGGAAAAGTGACTGTACGCTACTGTTCTCCGAGTCGGCATCGCGCCATCTGGTAACGGTTCACCCGGAACAACGCGACGCGTTCGAGGCGGTTATGAGCGGGAACTGTTTTGAATCAATCGGTGTCGTGACGGAGGGTCAGGAACTTTTGATCACCGGTCTGAATGGCACATCGGTTGTCGCAGCAGGGCTGTCTGACCTGAAAGAAGCGTGGCAGCAAACGTTACGAGACCTGTAGCGTTTCCTGGTGCCTGAAAGCATTCATCATACCCTGAAGACCATCTTCGGGTTTCACCAGTTCCGGGCCCCTCAACAGGATGTCATAGAGCGGGTGATTGCCGGTGAGGACGTTTTTCTGGTAATGCCGACCGGCGGCGGTAAGTCGCTCTGTTATCAGGTACCGGCGCTGCATCGGAGTGGGGTGGCAATTGTTGTGTCGCCGCTGATTGCTCTGATGAAGGATCAGGTTGATGCGTTGCAGGATAACGGTGTTCGGGCGGCATGCCTCAATTCATCGCTGACAACAGATGAGGCGCGCTCGGTTCTGCGTCAGATGCATCGCAACGAGCTGGACCTTCTGTATGTTGCGCCCGAGCGGCTGCTGTTGCCCGATTTTCTGGAAACGCTGTCAACTCTTAAGCTGGCGCTGTTTGCCATCGATGAGGCACACTGTATCTCCCAGTGGGGGCATGATTTCCGCCCCGATTATGTGAAGCTTGGCCAGTTGCGCAGCACGTTTCCTGACGTTCCGATTGTGGCGATGACTGCCACTGCTGATCCGGAAACCCGCAAGGATATCGTTAATCAGCTGGGGATTGGTGAGGCAAAAGTCTTCGTTGCCGGTTTTGACCGGCCGAATATCACCTATACAGTGGTCCCGAAACACAAGCCTTTTGTTCAGTTGACCGGATTTTTGAAGGGGCGCGGTGATGAGTCCGGAATCATCTATGCCCTGAGCAGGAAGCGCGTTGAGCAGATCGCGGAACAGCTGATGCAGGCAGGTTTTTCCGCCGCTGCCTATCACGCCGGATTGTCTGACAAGGAACGGAGCCGGGTGCAGAATGCCTTTCGCTGTGACGATTTACGGATTGTTGTCGCCACCGTTGCATTTGGCATGGGCATCGATAAACCCAATGTCCGTTTTGTAGTGCATTACGACATGCCGAAGAGTGTCGAGAGCTATTATCAGGAGACCGGCAGGGCAGGGCGCGACGGTCTGCCTTCCGAGGCGCTGATGTTGTTCGGTATGGGCGATGTGATGACCGCCCGCTCGCTGATCGAGAACAGCGACAACGCCGAGCGGGTGCGGATCGAACTTCAGAAACTGAACGCGATGGTTGCCTACGGCGAGGCGTTGACCTGCCGCCGCCGGGCGTTACTCTCCTATTTCGGTGACCAGCGAGATAATGATTGCGGCAACTGTGATATCTGTACCGATCCGCCGCAACGTTTTGACGCTTCCGAACAGGCTAAAAAAGCCCTTTCCTGTGTGTATCGGGTCGGCGAGCGGTTCGGAGTCCGTCATGTTATTGATGTGCTGCGCGGGGCCAAAAGCCAGCGGGTCACGGATCTTCACCATAATAAACTGACTACCTATGGCATCGGCGCCGATCTGTCGGCCGTTGAGTGGGAAAATATCTTTCGCCAACTGATCCATCTCGGCTATATTGTACAGGACTTTGCGCGCTATGGTGTTTTAGGGCTTGCACCGGCTGCGCGTCCGGTACTCAAGGGAGAGACACAGGTCATTCTCGGCCTCCCACGTGCCGTCATCAAGCCGGAAGAAAAAGCGAAGCGGCGACGGGGAGCCGTCACAGAACTTCATCAGGCACTGTTCGATAAGCTGAGGGTGCTGCGCAAACAAATTGCCGATGCTGCCAATGTTCCGCCATTCGTGGTGTTTTCCGACGCGACTCTTCTTGAGATGGCTTCAAGCAAACCTCGCAATGAGCGGGAACTGTTGGGTGTTACCGGGGTTGGAGAACACAAGTTGCGCAAGTATGGAACCGCGTTTTTGTCGGTCATAAACGGGCTGAACGCAGACTTTGATTAACAGTTTGGATATGAATGAAATCGTTTGATTCAAGGAGAACATGACGTAATGAAACAGACACGTGCAATCGTCATTACCGGCAACGGCACCAACTGTGAGATGGAAGCTGCTCACGCCTGCCGACTTGGGGGCTTTGATGACACTGTTATCGCTCACATCGCTGAAATTCTTTCCGGTGAAATTAGTCTGGATGACTTTCACTTTCTTAATCTGACCGGCGGCTTTCTTGATGGCGACGATCTTGGAAGTGCCAAAGCACAGGCAAATCGCTTGAAAAATGCTGTTGTAGCAGGCAGCAATGAAAAACTGGTCGAACAGTTCACCCGCTTCATTGCTGACGGCAAGCTGATTTTGGGAGTCTGCAACGGTTTTCAGCTGATGGTAAAAATGGGAATGCTGCCCGGATTTGACGGTGGTTACCTGAATCAGACGGTTACGCTGACCCATAACGACTGCGGCCGATTTCAGGATCGCTGGACGTACCTCAAGGTTGATGCTGCCTCGCCAAGTATCTTCACTCGTGGCATCGACAAGGGAATCTATCTGCCGGTACGCCACGGTGAAGGGAAGTTCTTATGCGATTCAAATGCAACTTTGCAGCGGATTGAGAACGGGCATCTGGCGGTTTTACGTTACTGTGATGTCGATTATGCCGAGGCAACGATGGAGTTTCCGGCAAATCCTAACGGCTCAACCAATGCCATTGCTGCTCTGTGTGATCCGACCGGTCGCCTGATGGGGCTGATGCCGCATCCGGAAGCCTTTGTCCACTATACCCAGCACCCTCGCTGGACGAGAGAAAATCTGCCGGAAGAAGGCGACGGCCTGGTGTTGTACAAAAATGCTGCTGAGTATGTGAGGAGAAATCTCGTATGAAACTAACCCGACCCCAGGAAGAATGCGGTGTGTTCGGAATCTACAATCACTCGGAGGCATCGAATCTGACCTATCTTGGTCTCTATGCCTTGCAGCATCGTGGTCAGGAAAGCTGCGGTATTGTTTCTTCGGACGGCTCTTCCCTCTACGCTCATAAGCGGATGGGGCTGGTTGCCGATGTTTTCAGCAATCCCGATGTATTTAAAAAACTGCCGGGCAAGTCGGCCATTGGACATGTTCGTTACTCGACTGCGGGTGCGTCGGTGGAAAAAAACGTGCAGCCGATTATGGTCGATTATTCGCGAGGTTCGATTGCCGTTGCCCACAACGGCAACCTGGTCAATGCGCAGCTGCTGAAGGCGGAATTGGAAGCCTACGGTTCAATTTTCCAGACTACGATGGATACGGAAATAATCATCCATCTTATTGCAACGTATAAGACAAATTCGCTTGTTGACCGGATTGTGGAGGCTCTAAAGCGGATTCAGGGTGCCTACTGCCTGCTTTTTCTGACCGAGACCCGCATGATAGCGGTGCGCGATCCTAACGGATTCCGGCCACTTTGTCTCGGCAAGCTCGGTGACGCCTGGGTTGTCGCTTCGGAAAGCTGTGCGCTGGACCTGATCGAAGCGGAATTTGTCCGTGAAATCGAACCGGGTGAAATGGTTGTTTGTACCGAGGATGGCGGCATTGAGTCACTGTTCCCGTTCAAGAAGATCGAGCCGACCCCCTGTATTTTTGAGTTTGTCTATTTTGCCCGTCCTGATTCATATATTTTCGGCAGAAATGTCTATATGGCCCGTAAGGAGCTTGGTCGCCAGCTTGCTCGTGAGTACCCGGTTGATGCTGATGTCGTTATTGCGGTGCCTGACTCCGGCGTGCCGGCCGCTATGGGCTATGCCGAGGAATCCGGGATTCCGTTCGAACTGGGGTTGATCCGAAACCACTATGTCGGCAGAACGTTTATCGAACCGGCCCAGTCTATTCGCCACTTCGGCGTCAAAATAAAGCTCAATCCTGTGCGTGAACTGCTCAAAGGCAAACGGGTGGTCGTTATTGATGACTCGATCGTACGCGGCACCACCTCGCGCAAGATTGTCAAGATGGTTCGCAACGCCGGTGCCAAAGAGGTACATCTGCGTATTTCATCACCTCCTACCAGTTACCCCTGTTACTACGGCATCGATACGCCGAATCGCAAAGAGCTGATTTCGTCGTCGCACACTATTGATGAAATCTGCCGCTATGTTACCGCTGATTCCTTGGGATATCTGTCCGAAGAAGGACTTGTCTCGTCCATCGGTAAAGGTGATACCCGCTATTGTAAAGCCTGTTTTGCCGGAACCTACCCGGTTGCATTCCCCAAACCTGTGGAAAATCTACAGAAGGGATTATTTGAATAAAGAGGAGATAAGCTGACATGAGTGAACGCGAACAACTGAAAAAGATCATATTGGAGCTGTCGTACGAAAAACGTCTGGTGACTCTGGCTTCCGGGCGTCAGAGCGATTTCTACTTCGACGGCAAACAGACTACGCTGCATGCGGAAGGCGGCTTTCTGGTCGGCAAGATGTTTTATGAAGCTATCAAGGACGTTGAAAATGTCCAGGCGGTTGGCGGCATAACCCTTGGGGCCGATCCTATCGCTACGGCAACATCTATTGCTGCTCATCTGGACGGCAAGAGCATGCATGCCTTTATTATCCGCAAGGAGCCGAAAGGCCACGGAACCGGCCAATGGCTGGAAGGGCGCAAGAATCTTCCTGCCGGTACCAGGGTTGTCATCGTTGAAGATGTTGTTACCACCGGCGGTTCTTCAATGAAGGCGGTTCGCCGCGCTGAGGAAGAGGGATTGAAGGTTCTTGGCATCGTGACACTTGTTGATCGCGAAGAGGGTGGCCGCGAAAATATTGAAGCTGAAGGGTACTGGCTGAGGGCACTTTTTACCAAGAGCCAGTTGGTTGGAGAATAGGAGCATTAAACCAAAAAACGCTATTCTCACACAATGCCACGAAGACCACTAAGGAAAACAAAGGCTTGTCTCGTTTCTTTGAGACACCCTTTTGGTGAATGCTCCAGGTACTTCAACAGCCTGATTTCTTTGTGTTCTTTGTGCTTCCATGTGAGTTAGCTGCTTTTTCCAGGTCAAAAAGTCCCGCTGATTATTGCGGGATTTTTTTTCATTGCTTTGCTCAGGCATATTAGCTACGCTGTTTGAAAAGTGCTAATAAAGGTACCGATATGAACGCTATTCCGGCAAATGACATTAAGAGACACGGCATTTTGGCAGTTGAACACCTCCTTGCCAAAGGGCCGGTGCACATAATAAAGCGCAATCATCCTGTCTGTGTGGTGCTGGGCGAAGATGAGTACGAGAGACTCACTAAAGCTGCCCAGGCAAATACGTCGGTACACTCTTACTCGGTCATGGAATGGTTTGCTCTCCCACCATCCGGGGTGTATGCAAAAGAAGAAATAGACGGTCGCCTCATTGCCGAACGTGATTCGTGGGACAAGGGATGATACTGTTTCTTGATGCCAATATCATTGTCTATCGGGTCGAAGCGGTTGAACCGTTTAATCAGCAGGACAGGTGATATTTAGTGCCAACAGTGCTACGGATTGGATCATACAGGTTCCATTTCTATTCAGATGAGTATCTGGAGCCGCCTCATATTCATATTGAAACGCCGGATGGAGAATGTAAGTTCTGGCTTGATCCTGTTAGATTGGCCCGCAATAAAGGGGTATCGGTTCAGGCGATTCGTGACCTTGAAAAACTTGTCTTTGAATATCAGCAGCTATTGAGGGAGAAATACGATGAATTCCATAAAAGGTGATGAGCCGGTTGAGCCTGCAGCGTTGCGGGCCTGGGTGGAAAAACGCATGGTGTTCGTAGAGCTGACGGATGGGCGGGTGGTCGGATTTCCGGCGGAGCGTTTTAGAAGGCTTGCCGATGCGACTGATGAACAGTTGCAGGAACTGACGTTGAGGCTAAATGGATATGCATTGCGGTGGGAATTACTTGACGAAGATATTACCGTGCCTGGGATTCTTGCGGGGCATTTTCAGTTGCCGATATTTCGTATGGCGGCGTAGTTCAGCATTATTTAGATACAGAAAAGGGGACATGTTGCTTTCAGAAAAGCGCTTTGTTCCCTTTTTTATTCCTTTACATCGTTGTAGTATGAACATCGTTGTAGTATGAAACCTCTATGATCAAACAGCGCCTTGATAAACTGATGTTGGAACGCGGGCTGGCTTCTTCGCTTGAGAAGTCGCGCGCACTGATCATGGCTGGTCAGGTTGTCGTCGGTGACCACACTGTTGACAAGGCCGGGCAGCAGGTGCCATCCGATATTGAAATCCGTCTCAAGGGTGAAAATATTCCCTATGTCAGTCGTGGAGGCCTCAAACTGCGCAGGGCGCTGGATGAATTTGGCATTGATGTGACCGGCTTGGTCGCAGTTGATGTCGGTTCCTCCACCGGCGGTTTTACCGATTGTCTGCTGCAGGCGGGAGCGGTCAAGGTTTATGCCATTGATGTCGGCTATGGTCAGCTGGCCTGGAAGCTTCAGCAGGACCCTCGTGTCGTCAGCATGGAGAAGACCAATATCCGTTATGTGACGCCGGAACAACTCGGTGAAGCGCCGGAACTGGCGGTCATAGACGCCTCGTTCATCGCGCTTGCCAAGGTGCTCCCTGCCACGGTTACTCTGCTACAGCCGGGCGGCAGGATTGTTGCCCTGATCAAGCCGCAGTTCGAGGTTGGCAAGGGTGAAGTGGGGAAGGGGGGCATCGTGCGCGATCCCGCTGCTCATGAAAGAGTTATTGAAGATGTCCGCCAAACAGCGTCAGAAATGGGGCTGACAGTTTCCGGACTCTGCGAGTCACCGATCACCGGGGCGGATGGGAACCGTGAATTTCTGATCCTGCTGCAATTACCGTAAAGGAGGGCGCTGTGGAAAATTGTATTTTTTGTAAAATCATTCGTGGCGAAATACCGTCAAAAAAAGTGTTCGAGGATGAACATCTGCTCGTGATCGAGGACCTTTCTCCGCAAGCGCCGCTGCATTTGCTGCTGTTGCCGAAAAAGCATTTCGTAAACTGCATGGATATGACTGTTCAGGAAGACGCGCTGGTCGGCTATGCCTTCCGCAAGGCTGGCGAAATTGCCCGGGAAAAGGGATATGCGGAATCCGGCTTTCGCATCGCCCAGAATAACGGTGCGGGAGCGGGACAGTCGGTCTTCCATATCCACTTTCACCTGTTGGCGGGGCGCGGATTCGCCTGGCCTCCGGGCTAATGTCATGACATACGGACATGAAGGGAGAACTCTATGAAATCGATTTTCTGCCTGACTTTCATTATGCTGTTTTCAGTGCCGCTTCACGCCGAAACCTATTCATGGGTTGACGACAGCGGAACTTATAATTTCACCGAAGACTATTCTTCGGTCCCAAAAAAGTATCGAAAAAAAGTAAAGTACCGCGAAGATATGCAGCAGGACGTTAAGCCGTCGGCGTCACCAGATGCTGATTCCAAACAAAAGCAGATAGACAAAAAAGATGTAAAGTCCGTGGAAGTTTCAGGCAATTCTAAAGAACTGTATGGCGGGAAGAGTTGGGATGCCTGGCGTAAGGAGATGGATGCTCAGGAAGCGGAGCTTAAGCGCATTGAACTTCGTATGGAAGAGATGAGAAAACAGCTTTCCGATTCGAAGGTACCTGTCAGCCCGGCTCAATATAATGTACTGAAAAAGGAATACGAAGATAACCGGGCTGACTATGATCAGAAATACAAGGCTTACAATGATTTGATCGAGATGGTTCGCAAGGCGGGCATTAACGTGGAAATTAAAAAGTAGAATCCTGGCAGTTACACAAACAAAGAGGCCCATCGGACATTCCCGTGGGCCTCTTTGAATTTAATAATATGTTCAAAATGCCAACAGCCGTTTGATGAGTCCCGGGATTGCCATATCGATTGTCATAACAATCGTGAGAATAATCATTGTCACGACGGTAAGCCAGGCGATGATGTTGAATACCGGGCCGTTCACAAAAGTTCCCATCAACTTTTTATCGTTGATCAGCTTTATCATGAACATCAGCACAAACGGCAGAACCGCACCGTTGACAACCTGCGAGATGAACATGATCGTCATCAGCGGCGCATTCGGAATCAGGATCAGCCCGGCGCTGATGGCAATGATAATGGTGAACAGCCAGAAAAACTGCGGCGCCTGCTCGAAATCCTTATCGACTCCCGATTCCCACCCCATCCCCTCGCAGATATAATAGGCTGTTGAAAGCGGGAGAATACAGGCGGCAAAGAGCGAAGCGTTGAACAGTCCGAAGGCAAACAGCGCCGAGGCGTGTTGACCGACCAGAGGTTTCAGCGCCAGGGCGGCATCGGCGGCGGTTTCGATTTTCAGGCCATGCAGGTGAATGGTGGAAGCGCAGGCGACCATCATGAAGAACGCCACCACGATGGCCATGATGCAGCCGAAGATGACGTCTATCCGTGAGAAATTGTATTGATCGGCGGTGATTCCCTTTTCCACGACTGCAGCCTGCTGATAGAACTGCATCCAGGGGGCGATGGTTGTGCCGACGATACCGATCAGGGTCATCAGGTAGGCGCTGTCCGATTTGAAGGTCGGGGTGACGGTGGCCTT
>JANXZX010000131.1 GCA_025355325.1 Geobacteraceae bacterium | reverse complement strand
AGCAAGCCGCGCCTGAAATCTCTGGGATGCACCGTATCGTGCCATGTTGCCGATCCGGACGTGACCGAACAGGCACAAGAAGAAGGTATTACCCGCTCAATTGCCGCCATGCGCAAGGCCGCAACCGATCCGAAGAATCGTATTTTTGTCATGGGCAACGCCCCGACAGCGCTTTTCGAACTGCTCCGGTTGATTGAAACCGGACAGGTGGAACCGGCACTGATTATCGGCCTGCCGGTTGGCTTTGTGGGAGCGGAAGAAAGCAAAAACGCCCTGGCATCAGGAACCCATACCATTCCGTTCATCACCAACATCGGCCGTAAGGGTGGTTCAAACGTTGCTGCTGCGGTGGTGAATGCGCTGGCCATCCTGGCCGCCAAAGCCTGATGAGGACAGCATGACCAAACTCCTGCGATCCGGCTACACCACCGGGGCCTGCGCAGCGGCGGCCGCCAAAGGTGCCGCGCTGATGCTGGTAACACAGGCATCCGTTTCCGAGGTGAGTATTGATCTTCCGACCGGGGCCTGTGCAACCTTCCGGCTGCATGGCCAGACCTATTCGGCTGACGAAGCGCGCTGTTTCGTAGTCAAGGATGCCGGTGACGATCCTGATATAACCAACGGGGCGGAAGTGCATGGGCACGTGCTGCTGCTTCCCTCTTCCCTGACCGGAGGGGAGATATCTATCGTCGGAGGAGCCGGCATCGGCAGGGTTACCAAGCCCGGCCTTGCGGTCCCGCCGGGCGAATGGGCCATCAATCCGGTGCCGCGCAGGATGATCAATGAAGCGGTTCATTCCGTGTTCTCTTCCCTCATCGCTCATCCTTCAACCATCAGAGTAGTCATTTCAATCCCCGACGGTGAAGAGCGGGCAAAAAAAACTCTCAACGCCCGCCTGGGAATTGTCGGCGGGCTTTCGATTCTCGGCACTACCGGCATTGTACGTCCGATCTCGGCCAAGGCATGGACTGACACCATAGATGCCGCATTGGACGTTGCCAGGGCCTGCGGCTGTAAAGACGCGGTTCTCTCAACCGGGCGCAACAGTGAGATGGCGGCGCAGCAGCATCTGCCGCATCTGCCGGAAGAAGCTTTTGTCATGATGGGCGATCACGTGGAATACGCCCTGAATGCATGCGCCACTCGCGGCTTTATGAAACCGATCATCGCATGCCAGTTCGCCAAGATGCTCAAAATAGCCTGCGGCTACAAAAACACCCACGCGGCGGCATCTGAACTTGATCTTGCCGTATTGCGGGGATGGGCAGAGGCAGCTCATATGTCCCCCGAAACTCTGGCGCTTATTTCGCAAGCCAATACCGCCCGTGAAATTGCGGTTGCAAGCGGTTTTGAGAGGACGTTGATGAAACTTGTAGCCGACAGGGCCGGAAAGGCAGCCGCCACGCATGCTCCCGGAATCAATGCAATCACGCTGCTGTGCGGATATGACGGCACTGTTATTGACGGGGGACAACCATGAATCTGACCAGTTTTACCGTACTGTGCCTGTTCTTTTGTTTGGCGACATCCCTGACGGCAGCTGAGCCGGATCTGAACGAATTGATCACCACTCCGGAAGCAACTGCGCCAAAACCTGCCAACCCCCTCTGCTCGGCGTATAACACATTAAACGACCGGATTCGTGACGGCCTGGTCGGCAAAACTGCCGCCCGCTCCGAACTGGTGACAAAACTGGCTGATATTCGTGCGGAATACTACAAGCGCGGGGGCAAAGACTATGCCTCGGCGGAATGGGTGTTTCCGCTGGCCGGCTACAATATCAAGGCCATAGAAGGGGGGCACAACCACGGTTACATTCCGGGCGGCTACGACTTCTTCAGCGGCAATCGTCACGGCGGCCACCCCGCCTACGATATTTTTATTCATGACCGGAATCAGGACAGTTTCGATGATCAAAGCGGCACGACGGTAAAGGTATTATCCTTGACCGGAGGAATTGTCGTTGCCCTTGAAAAACGGTGGGAGCAGGGGAGCGGACTGCGCGGGGGGAAATATATCTGGATTTACGATCCGGCCAATGACCTGCTGGTCTACTATGCCCATAACAGGGAACTGCTTGTGGAGCTTGGCTCCATCGTCAAGCCGGGGGATCTTCTGGCAACGGTCGGTCGCAGCGGCCTCAATGCGGCAAAACATCGCTCACCGACCCACCTGCATTTCAGCGTCCTTAAACTTAAAGATGGTCAACCGGTACCGCTCCCTGTTTATCATGAATTGCAGAAAGCCAGGATCGTTCCCGCAGGCGGCATCTGATAAAAAAGGCCCCAGGATTTTTCCGGAGGCCTTTCAACAATCTACCGATACAGCTATTTTCCCGCTAACTTGCTTTCCCAGCGCCAGGCATCCGCCACAATTTTTTCAAGATCGTTGTAGTGCGGCTCCCAGCCGGTAAGCGCTCTGATTTTATCAGCTTTGGCCACCAGCGAAGCCGGGTCTCCCGGTCGCCGTTCCGCTTCAAGAATATTCAATTCCGCACCGCTCACTTTTTTCACAACCTCCAACACCTCACGGACACTGCTGCCATGACCATAACCGACGTTCATAGCGGTTGATTCGCCCCCTTTTTCAAGATAATCCAGGGCACGAAGGTGGGCCGAAGCAAGGTCTTCAATGTGAATGTAATCGCGAATGCCGGTACCATCGGGAGTCGGATAATCGGTTCCGTAGACACTAATGTTTTCTCTCATCCCGAGAGCTGCCTGACAGGCAACCTTGATCAGGTGAGTCGCTTCCGGGGTGCGCTGTCCAATGCGGGCCTGCGGGTCAGCCCCGGCAACGTTGAAGTAGCGTAGGGCAACGTATCGCATATCATGCGCCGCCGCGACGTCACGAAGCATCCATTCGCTCATCAGCTTTGAGGTGCCGTAGGGATTGATCGGCAGCAGAGTGCTCTCTTCGGATGCCACCCCGCCATCCGGAATCCCGTACACGGCAGCGGTACTGGAAAAGATAAACCGCTTGACGCCGTATGTTACGCACACCTCCAGAAGGCCCAGAGTGTTGCGGGTATTGTTGCCATAGTATTTGAGAGGCAACGAGACCGATTCCGGGGCGATGATAGCGGCCGCAAAATGCAGCACGGTTGTAAACCGGCAGCGCTGAAAGAGCTTTTCCAGTTTTTCGCGATCAGCAAGTTCACCCTCGACCAGCTCCTCACCCTGAGTCAGGGCATCACGAAAACCGGTCGAAAGATTGTCATACACTACAACTGAATAACCTGATTCTGACAACTGGCGCACAACATGACTGCCGATGTAGCCGCAGCCACCAGTCACTAAAATTGTTTCTGACACGTTTGGTTCCTTTTCAAGAAATAAAGTTCCGGATATTTTTCAGGGCGCGCTGGAGGTGCTCGGTATTATGGGCTTCGAGCGTCCATACCGCATCGGGGGCATACTGCGTCAAGAGGGGGAAAAACTGTTTAAAGTCGATAGCTCCTTCGCCGACCGGCAAGTGCTCGTCGCTCGTGCCATGATTGTCATGAATATGACTCTCGACGACATAGCTGCCAAGTTCACTGAACCATTCTTCAAGAGTTACCGTTGTGAACATGTTCCAGTGCCCCACATCAAAGCAGTGGCGGAAGCAGGGATCATCAACTGCATCAAGCAGTGCTTTGATGGTTGATGGTTCTTTCTCGAAGATGTTTTCAACGGCCAGGATCGTCCCCAGTTCACGGGCCTGCGGCACGAACTCCTGCCAGAAATCAATGCTGTTTTTCAACCAGACCAGGCGATTATCACCGTAATGAAGGTCATCATAGCCTGGGTGAACCACGATAACTCGCGGACGAAGCAGTTCTGCGGCCTTCATGACCTGCCGGATGCGATGGGCACTGGCAGCGCGAATGCTGGTATCAACCGCTCCCGGATTGAGATCGAGGAACGGTGCGTGAATTGTCGTGTTCAGTCCGGCGGAATGAAGAGCACTGGCGAGAGAAGAGAGCTCTTCCCATACCAGGTGGTCAAGCGCATCGGCGGAAAAAAAGACTTCCGGGTTCATGTGGTGGGAAATTGCATACTCAAGATGTTCTGCCAGACGGCTATACGGGACGTGAGCGTGAATCTTATTTGTCATGATGTTCTTTCCTGTGTCTCCTAATAACTTCATCGGTCGCCGTGCGGGCCACCAGATCCTCAAGTTTATGAATTGATGTCGGGTCACCGAGTACAATCAGGGTGTCGCGCTCTTCAATTTTGGTCTGGGAATGGGGATTAAACACCATCTTTCCATGGCTCTTTTTTATGCCGACGATAATAACGCCGATTTCCTTGCGGAACCCGGAACTGACCAGCGTTTCACCTACAAATGCCGAATGGGACGGAATGTCGATCTCCTCCATCTGCAATTCGAGATGTTCGTGTCCGGTCGCAATTTCAATAAAATCAACCACGTTGGGGCGTAATATTGACTGCGCCATCCTGTTGCCACCGATAATGTACGGTGAAACGACCTTGTTGGCGCCGGCCCGCTTGAGCTTGATGTCAGAGCCTTCTTCCCCGGAACGGGCCATGATATAAAGATCCGGGTTGAGGCCGCGGGCGGTCAGGGTAATATACACATTCTCGGTATCTGACGTGACCACCGAAATCAGCCCTTTGGCCCGGTGAATTCCAGCCTTCAGCAATGTTTCATCAAGTGTGGCATCGCCCTTCATGTACAGATAGCCATCATCTTCGAGCCGTTCAGCAGCTTCGACGTTTTTTTCAATGATGACAAACTTCAGCCCGTTCGCCTTGAACTCCTTGCAAATCAACGAACCGATACGGCCAAAACCGCATATGATATAGTGCCCCTTGAGCGCTTCAATCTGCTTCTCCACCTTTTTCCTCCCCATGATCCGCTGGATCTGTCCCTCGAACATGATCTGGGCCAGGCTCCCGACAATATAGCCCAAAACGCTGACGCCGACGACAATCAACCCCATTGTAAACAGCTTGCCACCATCGGAAAGGTCGTGAACCTCCTTGAATCCGACAGTGCCAAGGGTAATGACAGTCATATAGACAGAATCGAGGAGACGCCACCCCTCGATGGACATATAACCGAAGGTTCCCCCTGAAATAAGCATCAGAAGAACAACAAACGAAATTTTAAGGTGTCGTACCGGATCCATAGGCAAGCAGATTACCTGCAAGAGCCCAAAAAAACAAGGCTCTTTCTTTAACAGGGTTTTGATGACTATCAAGAAAATTGCTTGGCAGGAACGCGTTATAATTGACAAACGTTGTATACTGTATACAATACAATAAAATATTTCCGGGAGCAGCGCCCTACCATGAAAAAACCGATGGAAAAGCATCTTACATTACGTGAAAAAATACTTGAAAACATTCGCGATGCGATTGTTTCCGGTAGTCTCAAAGGAGGCAGCCGGGTATCGGAGCCGGAACTTGCCGAGCATTACGGCATCAGCCGCACTCCGATCCGTGAAGCGTTCCGCCAGCTGGAGTCAGAAGGCTACCTGACAGTGATTCCGCGCCGCGGTGCCGTTGTCAGCGAATTCAGCCCCAAAGACATTGAGGAATTCTACGCCATCAAAAGCATCATGGAAGGATATGCGGCGAGACGGGCTTGTGAAAAGTTGACTTCGAAAGATCTTGATCGTCTTCAGGCTATCAACAACAAGCTTGCTGATCTGGCTCGAAGCGGTGATATCAAGCATTTTTTCAAGATCCACAGTGACTTTCACGAACTGTTCATCAAAGCAGCAGACAACGAAAAGCTCCATGAATTGATAGCGGGGCTGGTGACCAAATTCCAGCGATTGCGCTTCACCTCACTCAGTCTTCCGGGAAGGATGGCAGTCTCGGTGCAGGAACACGAAAAGATTATCGACGCATTCCGGAGAAAAGATGCCGATCTGGCTGAAACGCTTGTTCGCAAGAATGCCGAGTATGGAGGCCGGGTGTTGATGGACGGGACGCAGGCAGCTTGCAACTGAAAGGCCCTTTTGTATACAACATTTGCACTACCTCCAGAAGCTGATATAGTGCACGCAGAGAGCCAGACAAATGACCGAGTTCAAATCCATCGCCCTCATACCAGCTGCCGGAATGGGTAAACGTATGGGGGCTTCAATCAACAAGCAATATCTCCAACTGGATGGTATGCCGATTGTTGCCCGCACTATCGAGGTTTTTGAATCTTCGCCACTGATTGATGCCATCTATCTGGTTATCCCTGAAGAGGAGATTCCCTACTGCCGTGAACATGTCGTAGAGGCCTGCGGATTTCGCAAAGTGGCAGCAATAGTCCCCGGCGGAAAGGAACGTCAGAACTCCGTAATGAACGGCTTGCAGGCCATGAGACCGGACGTTGCCGATAGCGATGTAATATTGATCCATGACGGAGTACGTCCGTTTGTCTCTGAAGAGCTCATCGCTGAAATTATCAGAATCGCCTGCAGTTGTGCCGGAGCCCTTGTTGCTGTACCGGCGAAGGATACCATCAAAACTGTCCGCGACGGAATTGTCGTAGAGACGCCTCTCCGGGAGATGCTCTGGCAGGCACAAACCCCTCAGGCGTTTCGTTATAAAACAATCTTTGAAGCGCACCGGTCTGCAATACAAAACGGTTATGCGGGCACAGATGATTCCTCACTTGTTGAAAGGCTGGGTGGTGATGTACGGATTGTGCGCGGAGACTACCGTAACATCAAGATAACAACTCCTGAAGATCTTGTTATTGCAGAAGCTTTTCTGGTACTCGAAAAAAAATGAAGGGGCATAGCGTGGCAACAGATCCAGTCAATAAAATTCTTATCATAGATGACGAATCAGATATTGCCCATATTCTTGGCTTGCATCTGGCAGAAGCCGGATATGAGACTGATTGGGCGGCAGACGGGGAAACGGGCCTGAAACTGCTCAATTCCAACAGTTACAATCTGGCGCTACTGGATATTCGGATGCCCGGAATTAGTGGCGTTGAAGTGCTGCACCAAATACGGGCAGAAAATCTTGATACGGCCGTAGTTATGATGAGTGCGCATGGCAACGAAAATCTGGTCGCCGAGTGCATGAAAGAGGGGGCTACCGATTATATCTCCAAGCCGTTTGACATTGATGATCTGCTGCACCGTATCGAACGCGCACTGTCAGTCCGGCGCACATTGAAGGAAAAACTGCTGTTGGAGCAGGAAAAAGACGATTTCATTTTTATGCTCTCCCACGACCTGAAAAACCCGATCACGGCCGTAATCGGTTCAATTGATATCATGCGTTCGGGATGCCTCGGCAAAATAAACACGGAACAGGAAGACTATTTACAGTCTGCCATCGACAGCTGCAAAGAGGTCGTAACCATGATCGACAACCTCCTCGACATCAAAAAGTTCGAGGCGGGAAAAGTTCAGATGGCGATCCATACTTACAGCGTCAATGATCTCGTCGGTAAAATCGTCAACCAGTACACCAGGGCCGCCAGACATGACGGTATTGAGCTATTGTTCAAACTGGCGCCGGAAAACGCCGAGATCGATGTTGACAAATATGCTTTTACGCGGGTAATTGGCAATTTGATCGGCAATGCCCTGAAGTTCACTCCGGAGGGGGGTGCAATAACAGTCACCTGTCGCTGCCTGACGGGTGTGAGTGCGAAAACGATGACCCCGCCGGAATACGCATCAATCCCGCCGGATTTTCTGGCACAAAACTGTTTCATCAGGTTGTCCGTTCGTGATAGCGGCGTCGGGATTGCGCCGGACGAACTTGTTCGTATTTTCGGTCGTTATACCCAATTACCTCGAAGGACGGAGCGCGAACAGGGCGGTGCCGGCCTCGGTCTGGCATTCTGCAAAAAAGCGGTGGAACTATTTAACGGCTGCATCTGGGCTGAAAGCAAAGAATCGGGAGGGAGCGAATTCATTATCCTGCTCCCCTGCCATAACAAAGGAACATGCAACAAATCTACCTCGGAGAAACAGAAATGAAATTTAAAATTGTCGTGTTTTTTCTCGTATCCTGCCTAATGGTGTGTGCCGGACAGGTTTTTGCGAACGAGATTGATATCAGTAAAGCGGTCACTATCGGCAATGGTCCAAAGACCGTATTCGAATTTACCGACCCGGATTGCCCCTTCTGTCGCAAAGCATCAGCGTATTTTGAACAGAGGACGGACGTAACACGGCACATCTACTTTATGCCGCTTCCCCGCCACCCAAAGGCAAAAGAAAAGGCACAGTACGTACTGTCTCAGACTGATAAAGCCAAAGCCTATCACACGATAATGTCGGGTTCGATGGATTCAGCTAACACATTTGCCATCACGGCAAAAGGTGCGGCGCTACAGAAGGAGCAGTTTGATATCGGAAAGAAATCAAAAGTTTCTGCGACGCCAACATTTATTATTAACGGTCGTATTATCGAGGGATTTGAAGTGAAGAAAATCGAAGATGCATTGGGGCCGAAACCGTAAATATCACCCCGGTATTACCTCCATTACTCATCGATCACCGGAGTATCTCCGGCAGCGTTACCGGCTGTTTCAGTTGTTTCAGTTGTTTCGACGGGTTCATCGGGGATATTCTGGAGAATCCGGGTAGAATGATCGTAACGGTTGTTCCGTGATTGATTTCGGAAGCAATTCCAATATATCCATCATGCTTCGTTATAATGGAATGAGCTGTCGACAAACCAAGGCCGCTACCATCTGCACGGGTCGTAAAATAGGGGTCGAAAACTTTTTTAAGGTGTTCTTTTTCAATGCCGCATCCGCTGTCTTCAAACAAAATCTTCACGTAACTCCCGGGCTTTAACAGATATACATTCTCCGTTTCAAACAGAAGGTCATCGATGTGAACCGTCAAGCCCCCCCCGTCAGGCATCGAGAGTATTGAATTCAGCACTATACTGTTGAAAGCCTGCTTCATCTGTTCGCGGTCAACTTTGACCGCCAGAGTCGAACGATCATAGACTATCCCCGTAATACCGCTACTGCTCAGAATCGACGCCAGGGATTCCTGTACTATGTTGTCTGCGGATTCCAGCTTTCTTAACGGAACGCCCGCTCTTGAAAATGTCAGCAGTTGCCTGGCAAGGCTTGCCGCCCGGTGTGATGATTTTTCGGCTGCTTCAAGCAATGGCGCTGTCTTTTCATAATCTGTCAGATGCTTTCTGGCAAAAGATATATAGCCGATCACTCCGGTCAGTATATTATTAAAATTATGGGCAATACCGGCGGCAAGAAGACCCAATGATTCAAGCCTCTCTGTTTTCATCAATTCGCTCTGAATACGTTTCCGCTCTGTGATATCGTGCCCGATACCGATAAAAGACGCTGAATTGTCCCGTTCAATAATGCGTGAACCATTAGCGGTGTACCACAACCATGTACCATTTTTATGTTGCACCCTGTACTCGACACCACGATGCCTTTTCCCGGTTTCCATAACCGTCTCAAGAAAAGCATTGCAGACTGCCACATCTTCCGGATGAACAAAGACTTCAAACGGCTTTCCGACAACTTCCGAAAGCTCATGGCCGAGGGCTTCTTTCCATTGAGGAGAGACGTAACTGAATGTACCTGAAGCTGTGAGAGAAAAAACAACATCACTCGCGCTTTCCACAAAAGATCGAAATCGTTGTTCACTTATACGAAGAGACTCTTCCATGTGCATAAGGTCGGAAATATCCTGGCCGACAGCCAATACCCCCTGATACACACCGTCAGCATCAACAAGCTTATGATTGCTCCAGGAGATCCAGACCCGCTCGCCGGATTTTCGCATATTTTCATTTATATTACTGGCGTACTGCGAAGGATTTTCCGCCAATCGCGTCATCATCTCCTGTAGGTCACGACCACTGCTCTCAACTTCAGGGACAATCGTGCCAATAACACTTTGCCCGAGGAGTTCCTGTTCCGAAAACCCGAAATACAACAGTGCATATTCATTTATAAAACTGATTCTACCTGAGCCATCCATTCTCAGGATTATAATCTGTGCTTTTTCGACGAGTTCACTATAGTTATTTTCACTCTGCTTCAACGCATTTTCCGAATACTGCAGGCCACGTATCTTATCGGAGAGGTTGTCCGCCAATTCGTCAATAACTCGCGCAAGTCCAAGCATTTCAGGGTTTGCTACTTGATCAGTTGCCCGGACCGAAAAGTCTCCATGAGCAATTCTGTCAGCTGTTTCCTGAATAACTTTCAACCGGTCGAATATATATTTTTTTCTGACATACAATCCTGAGTAGAGCAGTAGCGTTAAGATAAGGGTCGATGCTGCCGTCATATAACCGGCCTGCATATAGCTATTTCTCAATACAGGCTCTTTATTAAGGCCTGTACGGATGAACATGCAGGGAACCGTTTCATGTTTCAACTTCAAAGAGCGATAGCTGAAATAACGCTCATTGCCAAGGTTTCCGATTGCCTCAAACGCCCCGCCATCTGGCTGACCTGACATTTTGGCAAAAAGTTCCGTCTTATCCTTTTTTCCTGTCAGTCCCATTTTTCCGGACGAGTATAGGATGATTCCCTTATTATCGGTAAGCACCACCGAAGAGATGGGCCCTGTATGTTCATCATGATAAAGCTTGCTGTTTATACCCACCGGGACCAAAACTATGATTACATCTGAAACCGTACCGAGACTGTTTTTAACCGGGTACGCAAAGCTCAACAACGGAGTTGCAGAAGCCCCACCGACCGTGAACTCACCGGAAGAGAACATTCCACTTGCTACCGCCCTGCGGAAATAGTGTTTATCTGCAACGGACAACACGGTGCGAGACGGAAGCGCCGAAGCCCACACCGTTCCTCCGGCGTCTGAGACAAGAATATTTGCAACGCTGGCGTTTGCAGCAACGAGGATTGAAAGCAGATGTTCCAAATCGGTATTGGTATGGGTATGAATGGCGGGAAAAAATGAAATGGTAGTTACAAGCTGTTCCAGACGGGACACAAGCTGAATCTGATCATCAAGAATCTGATCGGCAGCTGATGCTGTACGAGACGCCGCTTTAGCAATTTCGCGTGTTTGCAGCCACTTGGTCGCGCTCACGAAGAAGACGAGTGAAAAGAGTACCAGCAGAATCAGGGGCGGGATTAGTGTACGTGATGACAATGAATAAAGTTTCTTCATGACTCACTTGTAACTCATACTGCCCTCTTTGTCAAAACTCCATTGGCATCGCTTTGAGTTGTTTTGCCGTAAAAACGGGACCATCCTTGCAGACGTAGACATTGCCGACGTTGCAGCGGCCGCATTTGCCGAGGCCGCACTTCATCCGGTTTTCCAGGGTCGTATAGACCTGCTCATCGCTGAAGCCGAGTTTTTCCAGCACCGGCAGCGTGAATTTGATCATAATCGGCGGGCCGCATACGAAGACGATGGTGTTTTCGGCGGATGGCGCCGCTTCGCCCAGGATCGTCGGCACAAAACCGACCTTGCCGTCCCATGTCGGGCTTTCGCCCCCCGGATCAACGGTTTTTACCAATCGTACGTCACTGCGTTCCTGCCACTCTTTCAGCTCCCGTTTGTAGACCAGATCGGCCTCAGTCCGGGCACCATAGACGATGGTGATGTCGCCGAACTTGTCGCGCAGGTCGAGGCAGTTCCAGATCAGCGTCCTGAGTGGCGGCAGGGCGATGCCGCCGGCAACGAACACCAGGTTTTTGCCGTAAAGTTCTTCTATCGGGTAGGAGTTGCCGTAGGGGCCGCGCACCCCCATGGTGTCGCCGACTTCCAGGCGACGCAGCTCTTCCGTTACTCTCCCCACCGAGCGAAAGCTGCATTCGATGTAGCCGGTGCGGGTCGGTGATGAGGCGATGCAGAAGGTGGACTCACCGGCGCCGAAGGCAGAATATTCAGCAAACTGCCCGGCGCGGAAGGCGAAGCTGTCCCTGACCTGCTCGTCCTGAAACACCAGGCGGAGGGTACGGACATCCGGGGTTTCATCGATGATTTCCTCGACGGTGGTCAGGTATGGGAGGTAGATGTTTTTGTTGGTGTGATCACACATTATAAAGACCTTTTTCTCACCGCAGAGGACGCGGAGGAACGCAGAGGAAAGTCAAAAACAAATTAAAACCTTTAGACAGGGGTAAACCAAAATCTTTTTTCTTGTTTTCCCCGGTTTTCCCTGCGCTCTCTGCGTCCTCTGCGGTGAGCAGAATTACATAGAATTATTTGTTGTTTATCTCTTCAACTATAGCCGCAATATCAATGCCGACCGGACAGATACGCACGCAACGGCCGCAGCCGGTGCAGAGGGTCTGACCGAATTTGTCATCGTAGTATTTAAACTTGTGCATGATGCGGTTGCGGTAGCGCTTGGGCTGTAGGTCACGCGGATTGTGCCCCGAAGCATGGTGGGTGAATTTCCAGAAGCCGCAGGCATCCCAGTTTTTTCTTCGCTTGCCGGATTTCTCGGTACCTTCGTCAACGATATCGAAGCAGTGGCAGGCCGGGCAGACGAAGGCGCAGGCGCCGCAGCCGACGCAACGGACGGCAACGCCGTCCCAGAGCGGGTCTTCGAAGTGATCGTCCAGCCAGGACTTGACTTTTTTCAGGTCGATTTTTTCTGCTGACGGTTGTGCCAGCGCTTTTGCTTTATCATTTGTCGGTTCGCTGAAGAGATTTTGGTGGTTGCTGACCAGCGCTTCGCCTTTCTCGCTGAAGGTTTCGCAGGCGTAGCCCCCCCCTTCCAGCGGCGTCAGGAACAGGTCACTTCCCCTGGTTTCTGTAGGGGAAAGGCCGACGGCGGTGCAGAAGCAGGCATCGTCGGCGGTGGTGCAGGCCATGCCGATGATTGTAGTTTTCTTTCTCCGCTCCAGAAAAAACTCATCCTTGTAATCCCAGGAGAAGACCGCATCCAGCACCGGAATCGCCACGGCGTCGCACGGACGCACTCCCACCAGCACGGTTTCGGGGAATCTGTTCGGATCGATGTCGGTAACCGAGACTTTCTGGCCTTCTTTTTCGTAGGTCATGATGTCTTCGCAGACCGGAAAGAACGCTTCTTTGGCGGACCTTTTCGGCAGCTGGTCGGTGATCATTTCACCGGCGCTCGTGAGTGGTTCGTAGAGTGGCGTACCGGCGTTGATGCGCGGCGCGACCACCCGGGTGCCGGTGGTGATGAGCGTGTCAATGAGGGTGTGCAAGTTTTGTTCGGAGATGTATTTTTGCATGTATAAACCTTTTTTCACCGCAGAGGACGCTGAGGAACGCAGAGGAAAGTCAAAAACAAAAAAAACTTTTGGGGTAAACCAAAATCAATCTTTTTTACGAATTGTTTTTCCCCGGTTTTCCTCTGCGCTCTCTGCGTCCTCTGCGGTGAATATGCTTTTGCAGCACTTATTTTATAAAGCTCTGATCATCTTTATCAGTAAAAGAAGTAAGCGGCCCTGTGTCGTTCACGGCAAAGCCGGCTTCGTAGTCAAACAGCTCTTTGAGTTCTTTCGCCATTTTGCGGTTCAGCAGGTTGAGCGGGATATCCATCGGGCAGACCCGTTCACATTCGGCGCAGCCGGCGCATCTGCCGGCCAGATGCATGGCGCGCACGATGTGCCAGGCGGTGTTGCCTGCCGGGCGAGGGGTGGTTTCCACCATCTGCGGTTTATTGCGGTCACATAGGCACTGTTCGCAGAAGCAGAACGGGCAGACCTGGCGGCAGGCGTAGCATTTGATGCATTTGGC
>JANXZX010000082.1 GCA_025355325.1 Geobacteraceae bacterium | reverse complement strand
CCAGCGCGAATTTGTGGAGTACCTGTCGCGGGCGGCAGTTGCCACCGGCATTGACGGCATCTTCATGGAGGTGCACGAAGATCCTGACAATGCGCTTTGTGACGGTCCAAACTCGATCCCTCTGAATGAGCTTCCGGGGCTGCTGAAAATGTTGAAATCGCTTGATTCCCTCGTTAAACAGAGGCCGACGTCATGACGGCAATCGATGAGGCGCGCCGGGTTATCAGGGTTGAAGCGCTGGCCCTGTCCGCCATGGCTGACCGTATTGACGATTCATTTGAGCGGGCGGTTGACCTGATTCTGGGGAGTTCAGGGCGGGTGATTGTCAGCGGGATGGGCAAGTCCGGTCTGGTTGGGCAGAAGATCGCCTCGACGATGGCATCAACCGGTACTCCGGCTTTTTTTCTGCATCCGGCCGAAGGGATTCACGGCGATCTGGGCATGATCATGTCCGGTGACGTCGTGATAGCCATTTCAAACAGCGGCGAAACAGAGGAAATACTGCGAATACTGCCGTCCATCAAGCGTCTTGGTGCGCCTCTGGTGGCTATGAGCGGCAACCCGGTATCGAATCTGGCTCGTTCAAGTGATGTTTTTCTTGATGTATCGGTACAGGAAGAAGCCTGTCCGCTCGGTTTGGCTCCAACTGCATCCACAACGGCGACGCTGGCCATGGGGGACGCGCTGGCTGTTGCTCTGCTGGTGAAGCGTGGTTTCAAGGCTGAAGACTTTGCAATATTTCACCCCGGCGGGTCGTTGGGCAAAAAACTGATTCTGAGGGTTGAAGACCTGATGCATTCCGGTGATGACATACCATTTGTGCAGGAAAATACTCTGATGAGAGAAGCCCTGTTCGTTATCACCGCCAAAGGGCTTGGTGTTACCGGTGTCTGTGATTCTGACGGTGCGCTGATTGGTGTAATAACCGATGGAGACCTGCGCAGATCGCTGGAGAGGGGGTTTGATATCCTCAACCAGCGCGCTTCGGAAATTATGAAGCACAAGCCGTTGCGTATCAAGCGGTCGGAGCTGGCCGCTGCTGCTTTGCAGATTATGGAGCAGCGTGCCATTACTTCCCTGTTTGTTTTTGAAAATGATCAGAGCTCTGCTCCGTGCGGAATCATACACCTGCATGATATCCTCAAATCCGGTATTGCCTGATGAATGACAGACTTGCGGATATCCGGCTGTTACTGCTTGATGTCGATGGCGTTATGACTGATGGCGGCATCATCTATGACGGGGGCGGGGTTGAAACCAAAGTGTTCAATGTCAAGGACGGGCATGGCATCAAGATGCTGCAGAGATATGGCATTGAAGTCGGAATCATTACCGGACGTACTTCTCTGGTTGTTGATTACCGGGCCAAAGAGCTTGGAATAGAGTTGGTGTATCAGGGTGCATTGAAAAAGCTTGAGAGCTACAATGACGTGAAGCAGAAAACCGGGTTTGGTGACCATCAGATCGCCTATATAGGCGATGATGTCATTGATGTGCCGGTCATGCGCCGTGTGATTTTTGCCGCAGCTCCTGCCGACGCGCTTGCTGAAGCGCGTAACGTCGCCCACTACGTGACTTCTCTTGGTGGCGGAAGAGGTGCGGTGCGTGAAGTTTGCGACCTTATTTTAAAGGGCCGGGGCTTTTGGCATGAGGTCGCCGCCCGCTACGAATTGTCGTAGATACAATCTCTATGCCAAAAACGTCAAACTTGTTACGTTCTGCTGGACAGCACAGCTCCCCGATGATATAATCCCCCCCAATTATGGTATCGCCCGTTTATATCAGGACCTTGCTGGCACTTCTTGTGCTGGCGGCGATTGTCGGTATCGCGGTCGTCGTTCTCCGGAGTAATCCTCAAGGGTCGACGCCGGTCCGCTCGGCCAATCAACCGCTACCCCGCAATATTGATGTTGCCTTGAAAGATGCCCGATTTTCTGAAATCCAGGATGGTCTGGTTACGTGGGAACTTGTTGCTGAAAAGGTTACCTATGATAAAAGTGGGGATACGGCATATCTTTCCAATATTCGAATGGAATTTAAGCAGAGCCGGTCGTACGGGACCATAACAGTTACCGCTGACAGAGGCGAGTATCTCAGTTCGGCAAAAATTGTTCGGTTGAATGGTAATGTTCATGTAGTCACCGGGGACGGTGCCGATTTTACCACCAGGTCGATTGTTTATTCAGGTGTGGAAGGCAAATTTTCAACAGCTGATGAAGTGACCTTCCGGCAGCAAAAAATTCGGCTTACCGCCATTGGCATGGATTTGAACGTTAAGGACCAGCGGGCTCGTTTTACATCTTCGGTTGCTGCTTCGATTGTTATGGATTAGACATATATGAAACTACATTTGCTCTGCATATCGATACTGTGCTTCTGTTGCCTGTCTCCGGCATCACTGGTTTCAGCAGCTCAAACGACCCACAAAGACCGTTCAAATCTGCCGATTACCGTTAAATCAGACGAAATGACCGTTGATAATAAAGGGAAAATGGCTACTTTTTCCGGCCGGGTTGTTGCGAAACAGGGTGATATAACGATTTTTTCAGATAAGCTTGTTGTCAGCTACGCGGACAAGAGCAAGGACGTTGAAAAAGTCGAAGCCAAGGGTAATGTCAGGATTGTGCAGCAGACAAGAACCGGCTTTGCAGATCAGGCAGTGTATGATAGCCGTAACGGCCGCATCGTTTTGACCGGATCTCCTCGTGTTGTGCAGGGGGGTGACAGCATCACCGGAAAAGTCATTACCTATTTCGTTGATGAGGAAAAGAGCGACGTGTCAAGTGACGGTGATCCGAAGGCACGAGTTGAGGCGGTTATTAATCCGCCGGCAAGGAAGAATGATGCCGGAAGTCGTTAGTTCTTCCAAACTCTGGACGCAGGGTCTCAAGAAAAGTTATGGCAGTCGTCAGGTTGTGTGCGGTGTCGATATTACTATTTCTTCCGGATCAGTGATCGGACTACTCGGGCCGAACGGCGCGGGTAAAACAACGACTTTTTATATGATCGTCGGCTTGGCCCAACCGGATGGCGGCCAGGTTTATCTTGGTGATGAAGAGATAACGGCGCTTCCGATGTACCAGCGGGCGCGGCGCGGTATCAGTTATCTTCCTCAGGAAGCTTCGGTTTTTCGCAAGTTATCGGTGGCTGATAACCTGATGGCAATTATTGAAACGGTTGAGCCTGACAAGCGTCGCGGTCGTGAGAGAATGGATCAATTGTTGGAAGAATTCTCTATCACGCACATTGCTTCGTCCAAAGGATATGCACTGTCAGGCGGAGAACGGAGGCGTGTTGAAATCGCCAGGGCTTTGATAACCAACCCTTCATTTATTCTTCTGGACGAGCCGTTCGCCGGGATTGATCCAATTGCAGTTGCTGATATTCAGGAGCTGATTGTTTCTCTCAAAAATAAAAATATCGGTGTGTTGATTTCAGATCATAACGTGCGGGAAACGCTGGGTGTTTGTGATACAGCATATATTATGAGCAGTGGCGTGGTGCTTGAATACGGTACTCCGAACGAGATTGCGGCAAGTAAGAAAGCACAAGAGATTTATCTGGGTAAAGATTTCCGCCTCTGATCCAATAAGTTAATACTATTTGAATTCTACCCCTTCGGGTTTGAGGATAATGTTTCATGGCAATGGAGATGCGCCAACAACTGAAAATGTCCCAGCAACTGGTGATGACTCCCCAGCTGCAGCAGGCAATCAAGCTCCTTCAGTTGACGCGTCTGGAACTCCAGGATTTAGTGCTTCAGGAGCTGGAAGAAAATCCGCTTCTTGAAGAAACTACCGAGCAGGAAGAGATTCGCGAGCCTGATACACTTGAGGTGGCGGAGCAGGAATTTGAACCGGCTCAGGATACCGTTGATTTCCATGAGGTGGAAACCGGCGAGGATACGTTGCGGGACTGGGACAGCTATCTTGACGGCTACAACTACAGCTCCGGCGAGCAGCAGTATGGCGGCGACGATGAGCGCCCCTCCTTTGAAAATCTGCTGACGCGCAAAGGTACCCTGATTGATCACCTTCTGTGGCAGCTGCATATGGGGCAGTATTCCGAGATGGATGTTCGCGTCGGTGAGGTGATCATCGGCAATGTTGATGATTATGGTTATCTTCGTGCTTCTCTTCAGGAAATCGCAGCGGCGAGTTCTGCGACCGAAGAGGATGTTCTGGATGTACTCGAATGCATCCAGGAATTTGATCCACCTGGCGTTGCCGCCCGCGATCTGCGTGAATGTCTTCTTATTCAGGCTCGAAGTCTCGGAATGAAGGGGAGTGTCGTCGAAAAAATTATTCTGAGTCATCTTGGTGACCTGGAAAAACGGAATTATAAGCTTATTGCCCGTTCATTGAAGGTTGACATGAATCAGGTGCTGGTGGCTTCCAAAATAATTTCCGGATTTGATCCGCGCCCCGGCTCCTCATTCAGCACCGACGATGTGCATTATATTTCTCCGGATATTTTTGTGCATAAGGTCGGGGATGATTACGTGGTAATGCTGAATGAAGAAGGGTTGCCAAATCTGAAAGTCAGCTCCCAGTATTCTGATTCCCGTGGCAATGGCTCGATTGATTCTCAGACGGAACATTATATTAATGATAAGATGCGTTCAGCGGTCTGGCTGATCAAAAGTATTCAGCAGCGTCAAAGGACGATTTATAAGGTCGCAAAAAGTATCATCCGCTTTCAGCGTGAATATTTTGATCGGGGGATTGAGTACCTCCGTCCATTAGTGTTGCGTGATATTGCCGAAGATATCGGCATGCATGAATCAACCATCAGCCGGGTTACTACCAATAAATATATGCAGACACCGCAAGGATTGCTGGAATTGAAATATTTCTTTAACAGCGGTCTCTCGACCAGCGAAGGAGATTTTGTCGCTTCCGAGAGCGTGAAAAACAGAATCAAAGAGATTATAGAAAAAGAAAATACCCAGAAACCGCTTTCTGACCAGAAAATCGCCGAGATGCTCACAGGGGAAACGGTGAACATTGCTCGCCGTACGGTGACTAAATATCGGGAGATGCTTAATCTGGGATCATCTTCTGAACGTAAACGACATTTTTGACGCACTGCCGACACACGGCAGGCGTCCATTTCACAGCACCAACCAAACAGGAGGATTGTATGCAGGTAACGATGACATTCAGGCACATGGAGCAGAGTGATGCTCTCAAGGCGTATGCTGAAGAAAAACTCGAGCGGATTTCAAAGTATATCGACGGACCGATTAATGCTCAGGTTTACTTTTCCGTGGAAAAGAAGATCCGGCACATTGTCGAAATTGTGATCAATTCAAAAGGAATCAGCACCAAAGCGTCCGAAGCGACTAACGACATGTATGCGTCCATTGATGCGGTCATCGACAAGATTGAACGTCAGCTTGTCCGCTACAAAGAAAAGATTAAAGCGCATAAGCCGAATGGTGATGAGCATGGTCGTCAGCTTTCCAAAAAGGTTTTCGAGGCTGAAAGCATTGAAGCAAGCACCGGTTCAGTCGTTATCAAAACCACCACTGAAACCGCCAAGCCGATGTCGGTGGAAGAGGCCGTAATGCAGATGGATCTTCTTCATAAGGATTTCATTGTGTTCACCGATGCCGATAGCAGCGAAATCAATGTTCTGTATCGTCGTAAAGACGGAAATTACGGCCTGATCGAACCTCAACGCGCCTAGATATATCGCGGCCATGGACGGTATTTCGCTCTCGATACAGGACCTGTTGTCTGAAAATGATTATGGTCTCGGTTTGTCGCTTCTGGCCGGTAAGCAGGGATTGTCTCATCGTATTTCCAGCTCCCGTATTCAAAAGCCGGGATTAGCTCTGGCCGGCTACTCCGAGCACCTGCACCCTGATCGGTTGCAGGTGCTCGGAAATACTGAAATATCCTACCTTCAATACATCGACGGCGGGATCGCTGCAGAAAACCTGGCTACTCTCTGCAGTTTCCCTATTTCCTGCTTTATTGTTACCAAAAATTTGCGCCCGCCGCAGCTACTGCTCGATCTGGCTGACTCCCATGCTATTCCGGTACTTGCAACTGCTCATCAATCATCGACATTTATTTCACTGATAACCAAATTTCTGGAAGAACGGTTATTGCCGACAACACATGTGCACGGTGTTTTGATGGATGTACTGGGTGTCGGTGTCCTTCTTTCCGGAAAAAGCGGAATAGGTAAAAGTGAATGTGCGCTTGATCTTGTAATGCGCGGACATCGTCTGGTTGCCGACGACATGGTTTTCATAAAGAAAAAAATGCCCGCCGTGCTTGTCGGGCATGCGGAAGAATCGCTGCAGTACCTGATGGAGATTCGCGGCCTTGGTATCATCAACATCAAGGATCTATACGGGGTCTCGGCGATTCGCGATAAAAAGATCGTGGACATGATGTTGGAACTGGTGGAGTGGGATGAGTCACATGAGTACGACCGATTGGGAGTTGATGATAGTACGGTTACGATCCTTGGTGTTGAGATACCACATATAGTTATTCCTGTTAGACCCGGTCGAAATCTTGGTTCGATCATTGAGGTTGCCGCTCGAAATAACCTCCTTAAAGGCATGGGATATCACTCCGCACGCGATTTCCAGGAGCGCCTGCTGGCCCGTATTGAAGCCAGACCGCTTGGAGATGAGGTAGAGTAGGCATGCGCATAATAGTCATTACCGGCATGTCCGGTTCCGGAAAATCTACCGCAGTAAGGGCCCTGGAAGATGAAGGGTATTATTGTATCGATAATTTGCCGGTGCGACTGTTCAAGCGTTTTGTCGATCTGATCGACAAATCAGGAGAAGCCTTTAAGGGGATAGTACTGGTTGCTGATATTCGGGGCCGGGAATTTTTTAAGGGATATGAACGCGCATTCCATACAATTGCCAAGTCAGGGCATACGGTAGAAATATTTTTCTTTGAAGCTCTTGACGAAGTTCTGCTCAGGCGCTTTTCTGAAACGCGTCGGCGTCATCCGGTCGATGAGCAGTGTACCGTCGGCGAGGCAATTCGTATTGAACGGAGTCGGTTGAGTGGTCTCAGGCCGCTGGCGACCAAGATTATTGATACCTCGGAATTTTCGGTCCACCAGCTTAAAGAATTTATCCTGAGAATCGTTAGAGACGAAGACAAAGAAAACCAAATGGTGGTGGAAGTCCAGTCATTTGGGTATAAATATGGTGTTCCGCTTGAATCCAGTATCGTTATGGACGTTCGTTTTCTTCCGAATCCGTTTTTTGTGCCGGAATTGAGTTCCGGTTCAGGTCTTGAAAGTGCTGTTCGGGATTATGTTCTTGATAATGCAGTAGCGGCCCAATTTATTTCCCATTTTTTTCCGCTTTTGGATATGCTGCTACCGGCACATCGCCAAGAGGGGAAGTCGTACTTAACCATATCAATTGGTTGTACCGGTGGCCGTCATCGTTCTGTTGCCATTGCAGAGGCCACGGGAAAGCACTTGCAGGAGGCGTTCGGTGCAGTGCGTATTATTCACAGGGACATAGAAAAGGGGCTTAAATGATAGGGTTAGTTCTTGTTACGCACGCCGGTTTGGCGACTGCTCTCAAATTGTCGGCGGAGATGATCGTCGGACCAATTGAATGCTGTGCTACGGTAGAAGTTGCTCCCGATGAACGGGCCGATAACATCATGGCTCGGGTGGTTGCTGCGGTTGAAGCGGTCCATTCGGATGGAGCTGTTATTATGACGGATCTTTTTGGCGGCACACCTTCAAATATGGCGATGTCGTTTTTAAAAGAAGGGGTTATTGAAGTCATTACCGGAGCCAATTTGCCGATGCTTATTGAGTTCTGCTCGCGAAGAGAGCGAATGTCGGTGGCAGAGATTGCGGCAAATCTGCAGCGAGTCGGTCGTGAAGGCATCATTGTCGCCGGTGAGTTTTTAAAGTAACTACACAAACTGCAAGGAAAACTGAAATATGCTCCAGAAAGAATTTCTCATTGTTAACAAGCTCGGATTACATGCTCGTGCATCAGCTCTCCTTGTGAAAACATCAAGTCGTTTCAAATCTGAAGTTAAACTGGCTCGTGAAGGTGTCGAAGTAAACGGTAAAAGCATTATGGGTATAATGATGTTGGCGGCTTCGAAAGGGACTTTTGTCAGTTTGACCGTTGACGGTGAAGACGAAACAGAAGCTTTCCAGACCGTTGGTGAACTGATTACCAACGGGTTCGGGGAAGAATGATATGCAAGTCCTCCACGGAATCGCGGCTTCGCCCGGGATTGCCATGGGGAAACTGTGCGTAATTGATCGACATCAAACCACCGTATCCGAATATCCCATTTCTTCAGATACGGTTATTCATGAGACAGCCCGCCTGACTCAGGCGATTGAAATCACTCGTATCGATCTGGAATCGCTTAAATCCCGCCTGGCAGAAACAACCGGAGAAGCCCACCTTTTTTTCATTGAAGTACACCTGATGATACTGGCTGATGAACGGCTGGTAGCGGAAACAACCGAGATTATCAGAACCGGCCTGATTAACGCCGAAGGTGCTTTACGCCGAACCTTGCACCGATACCGGGAAAAGTTCGCCAGCATCAATGATCCGTATCTGCGTGAGCGAATCAGCGATGTGGAGACCGTGATTGAACGGGTATTGCGCAACATGAACGGTCAGGTCGTTGAACCGTTTCCACAGCACAACGGGCACACAATTTTAGCGGCGCACGATTTTTCACCCGCTGATTTACTACAGATTGATCGTAAAAATATTAAAGCCATTATCACGGAGATTGGCGGCCGGACATCGCATACGGCCATTCTGGCGCGCGCCCTTGATCTTCCTGCCGTTATGGGTGTCGAGGGGATAACGGATTTTCTTCCTGATGGCGTTGCTGTTATTGTCGATGGTCTGTCCGGCACTGTGCATATTGATCCGGATCAGGAAACGTTCCAATCGTCCCTCAGTCGTAAGCAGCATTATGAATACGTTGAATATGAACTGTTAAAGTCGGTTCCTCTGCCGGCGGTTACGCTGGATGGACACGAAGTGCATTTGCTTGGCAACGTTGAGATTCCGGAAGAGGGCTCATCTGTTTTGAAGCATGGCGGGAGCGGTGTCGGGTTGTACCGTACCGAAATGCTCTTTATGAATCGTCCCGATATGCCTGATGAAGACGAACAGCTGGGTCTGTACCGTTCGATGCTACAGGCCGTAGCGCCGCATCCGCTCACCATCAGGACCCTGGATGCAGGCGGTGACAAACTGCTTGAGGGAATGGACCGGTCTGAAGAAGCCAATCCTGCTCTTGGTGTCCGGGCGATCCGCTTGTCGTTGAGTATGCCGGATGAGTTTAAAAAACAGCTGCGGGCAATTTTACGCGTCAGTGCCGACGGGCCGGTCAGAATCATATTTCCGATGATTTCCGGAATGGAAGAAGTCAGAGCGGCAAAGGCGCTGCTCGAAGAGGCAAAGCTGGAGCTGAGTGCCTCTGGCATTCCGTTTTATAGTGCTATTAAAGTCGGTGTGATGATTGAAATACCGGCGGCAGTTACTCTTGCCGATCTGCTGGCGCGTGAAGTGGATTTTTTCAGCGTAGGAACTAACGACCTGATTCAGTACACTTTGGCTATTGATCGCAGCAATGAACAACTCTCGCATCTGTATCAGCCGCTGCATCCGGCGGTGTTAAGGTCACTGCGCCGCATTGTTCAGGCGGCTCATGGTGCCGGAATTCCGGCCTGCCTGTGCGGAGAAATGGCTGGTGACCCACTCTATCTGCCGGTATTGCTCGGACTTGGTTTTGACGAACTGTCAATGGGCGCGTGGTCAATTTTGCGTGTGAAGCAGATTCTTCGACGTTGCACCCTGGAACGTGCCGCCAGAATTGCAGAGGGGTGTTTTGCCTATTCAACTGCAGGGGAAGTGGAAATGTATCTCAAATCTCAAATAACCATGAATGTAACCGAAAGCATTGACTGATGACTCCACCGTTAATCTATTCTCTTTTCGCATTTTTGTTTGGTTCCGTGGTTGGTTCATTTCTGAATGTTTGCATATGCCGTATGCCGAAGGATGAATCAGTAGTTTCCCCGCCTTCTCATTGCCCGTACTGTCCATACCAGATTCGCTGGTATGATAATATTCCGTTGGTGAGCTATCTGCTCCTCAGGGGAAAATGCCGTGGGTGTGGCGCTCATATTTCACTCCAATACCCGTTGGTGGAACTGCTTAATGGAGTTTTAACCCTGCTTCTGTTCCTCAGATTCGGACCAACACCGGTGTTTGGTGTGCTGTTCCTGTTCTGTTCCGCTCTTGTGGTAATTACCTTTATCGACATTGAACACCAGATAATTCCTGATGAGATATCGTTGTCCGGCATTGTGGTCGGTTTTATTCTGTCGTTTTTTCTGAAAGGGCATACCTGGCTTAATTCACTGATGGGTATTCTGCTGGGGGGCGGCACTCTGCTGCTGGTTGCCTATGCTTATCAGCGCTTTACCGGCAAAGACGGTATGGGGGGCGGCGATATCAAGTTGCTGGCAATGATGGGCGCATTTCTGGGGTGGAAGGCGGTGCCGTTTATTATCTTCGCCGGCTCACTGGTCGGTTCGGTGGTCGGTATTTCCATCATGGTGCTGCAAAAGAAAGATTCCAAACTTGCGATCCCGTTTGGTCCTTACCTTGCGTTTGGTGCGGTGCTGTACATTTTTTACGGGAAAACTCTCATCCGGTGGTACCTTGGGCTGAGTGGCTATCATCAGGGATAACCATGACACGTTACCGTCCCAGTCTGATTGTTTCAATTCTGGCCTTTCTGGGGTTGCTGCTGATATTGACCTGGCTCCTCTTCAGTATATTGGCCTTCAAAACCGCGGCAAATGATCTGTATGCCCAAAAGGGCGAACATGCCCGTACATTGCTTAAGGTTTTTGTTACGCTGCTCCCTGATTCAATTCCAACCTATCCGGAAGGATTCATTCCTCCCGACTCCCAGGCATCGTGGTATGTTCAAAAGCTTTCCGAAGAGTCTGCCTTCAGTCGCCTGACCCTGCTGGACAGAAACGGTAAACCGATCTTCAGCGCCGGTCGGGACGGGAGTGATTCATACTCACCGTTTCAGGGACTTTCAAATTCGGCGGATGGGAGTTATATTCGACCGGACGGAAGCGGAATAATTCACCTTATCACCGTTATGCGTGACGGGGTAGCGGTCGGCAAAGCCGGTTTGCTGCTTTCACTGGCTCCGGAAAAAGCCCGTCTGAATCGATCCAGGCAGATGTTGATCACCTATTTTGTGCTTGATTTCATTTTACTGTTTTGCCTGGGATCATTCGTCCTGTCACGGATTGTTGTTAACCCGATTAACCGGTTGTTGGCCGCAACTGAAAAAATTACCGGCGGACAGTATGCGCAGAATTTGCATGTGTCCGGAAGTGCAGAGCTTGCCCGGCTGGCCACCGCTTTCAATGAAATGGCCACGGCGTTGCGCACCAAAGATCGTCAGGTTGCCATGCAGATGGCCGATCTTGAAAAAGCTAACAGTGATCTTTGCCTTGCCCGGGAAGAGATGATTCGTACGGAAAAAATGGCCTCAATTGGTCTTCTGGCGGCCGGTATGGCCCATGAAATCGGGACGCCTCTTGCTTCAATCATGGGGTATGCAGAACTGTCAGCAGGTGATCAGTCCGATACCTCGGCCATCAAGGATTATGCCCGGCGTATCACTGAGGATTGTTCCCGGATAGACCGGATTGTACGGGGCCTGCTTGATTTTTCACGACCACGGACTCCAGGCGGTGAAAGTGCCGATGTAAGGGAAGTTGTTGCCGCAACACTTGATCTGATGATTCAACAGGGCGTATTTAAACAACTGAATATTAACAGCAAATTTGACGATGGGCAGTTAATTGCCAGATGTGATCAGCACCAGCTTCAACAGGTGATTATCAACCTGCTTCTCAACAGTCGTGATGCTACGCCTGCGGGCGGAACAGTTACCGTCAGAGGCCGATGTGAAGGAAAAAATATCTTTCTGGATGTTATTGACAGCGGATCAGGAATTTCGGAAGAGTCACTGAAACGAATTTTCGACCCATTCTATACCACCAAGCCGCCCGGAAAGGGCACCGGTCTGGGGCTGGCGATTTCTGCACGGATCGTCGAGGGTTTCGGGGGGCGTATCACCGTAGCCAGTACGGTCGGTAAGGGGAGTACATTCAGTATCTGGTTGTCGGCGGGGCATGCGGAAGAAGAGGTGGTTTCGTGAGTATCAGTCAGCATATTCTGATTATTGATGACGAAGAAAACATGCGCCATATGTTGTCTGTCATGCTGACTCGTCAGGGGTACCAGGTGGATCAGGCGACTGATGGCATAGAAGGGCTGAGCTGTCTTGTTAATATGGCTTACGATTATATCCTGTGTGACATACGCATGCCGGAAATGGATGGTAAAGCCTTTCTGGCGCAGGCACTGGCTCAGCATGTCACCGCGCCGGTCATCATGATGTCGGCTTACGGTTCTGTTGAAACAGCAATAGAGTGTATGAAGCTGGGAGCCTATGATTTTATTTCCAAGCCATTCAAAAAAGATGAAATTGTTATGGTGCTTAAAAAGGCCGAAGAGCGGGAGAGGTTGAAAAATGAAAACCAGCATCTAAGGGAAGTTGTGGCGGGCCGGTTTTCCTATGGTGGCATCCTGAGTCGTAATCCAAAAATGCAGGAAATTTTCACTCAGATAGGAAAAGTTGCAGACCTGAAGACGACCATACTAGTATTGGGTGAATCCGGCACCGGAAAAGAGTTGGTTGCCCAGGCTGTCCATAATAACGGGTGCCGCTCTGAAAAACCCTTTGTGGCGGTTAATTGCGGGGCAATTCCTGAAAATCTGCTTGAAAGCGAGTTGTTTGGGCATGTCCGGGGCGCTTTTACCGATGCTTCGAACGACAAAACCGGCCTTTTTGAACAGGCCGATAATGGAACTCTTTTTCTGGATGAGATCGGTGAGTTGCCACTCGCATTGCAAGTCAAATTGTTACGGGCATTACAGGAAGGTGAAATCAGAAGGGTAGGCGCTTCTTCGGCGAAGAAAGTTGATGTCAGGGTGATTTCTGCAACGTCGCGGGACCTGTCCGCTGACATTGAGGCCGGCATCTTCCGGGAGGATTTGTATTTCCGTTTGAATGTATTTAGCCTTCAGTTGCCGCCGCTCCGTGAACGTGTGGATGATATTCCGTTGCTGACGGATCATTTTTTGAAGCGCTATGGGAAAGGCGATGAGCAGGCTTTACGAATCGAGCCGGATGCTATGCGCAGCCTCATGGCGTATCGCTGGCCCGGAAATGTTCGCGAGCTGGAAAATGTTATTGAGCGAGCCAGCATTCTTTGCGAAAACGGCTGTATTACGGCTGATTTTCTGCCGTCCACTGTCAGGTTGCGTGGTGAAACCAACGCGGGAGAGTTCGATGCTGACGAAAATCTGTCAATAAAAAAGGCCGAGAACGCCATGGAGCGTGAACTGATCCGGAAAGCACTCGCCAAAACCGGTGGTAATCGGACGCATGCGGCCAAAATTCTTGAAATCAGCCATCGTTCGTTATTATATAAGCTGAAAGAATACGGGATCGAATAGCGGGTAATAAAAAATCGTTTTTTTTAGAAAATAATTATGTTACTGGACATCTGTTGATTTTTAACTGAAACATTATTTTATTGGAGGTTCTCATGTCTCACCAGCTCACTCACACCATCGGCGGTCTTTTGGACGAAATGGCACAGCGTTTTCCGGATAATGAAGCCCTTGTCTACCATGAACGTGGTTTGCGCTACAGCTACAAACAGTTTAATGAAGAATGTCGCCGGGTTGCCAAGGGTCTCTTGAAGCTTGGCGTTAAGAAGGGCGACAACATCGCCATATGGGCTTATAACGTCCCTGAGTGGGTTCTCCTGCAATTTGCTTCCGCTAAAATCGGTGCCATTCTTGTTACAGTAAACACCAGTTATAAATCTGCCGAGCTTGAATATATTCTCAGCCAGTCCGATTCCACATCACTCTTTATGGTCGGCTCATTCAAAGATACCAACTACGTAGATACTCTTGCAAGTGTAGTTCCTGAACTGGCGGCATCCGGGCCGGGCACGCTCAATTCTTCCAAGCTCCCTTTTTTGAAGAACATAGTTTTCATCGGCCAGGAAACGCCGGCTGGTATGATTAACTTTGACCGGATCATCAAGATGGGGGATGAAGTTCCCGATTCCGAACTGCATGCGGTTGAAGCCACCCTGGACTGCCACGACACCATTAACATGCAGTATACATCCGGCACTACCGGATTTCCCAAAGGTGTCATGCTTACCCACTATAATCTCGTCAACAACGGCTTCAATATAGGTGAGTGCATGAAATTTACCGATAAAGACCGTCTCTGTATCCCGGTTCCATTTTTCCACTGTTTTGGGTGTGTTCTGGGGGTCATGGTTTGCGTTACTCATGCATCTACCATGGTTCCGGTAGAAATTTTTGATCCGCTTAAAGTGTTGCAGACTATTGAAAAAGAAAAATGCACCGCTGTTCACGGCGTCCCCACCATGTTTATTGCCGAACTGGAACACCCGGAATTCAGCACGTTTGATCTCTCCAGCATGCGCACCGGAATTATGGCCGGCTCCGTCTGCCCCATTGAAGTAATGAAACGGGCGGTGAGGGATATGCATGTCACAGAGATTACCAGCGTCTATGGTCAGACAGAATCATCACCGGGCATTACCCAGACCCGCACTGAGGATTCTATCGAACTTCGGGTGGCGACGGTGGGCCGTGCTCTTCCGGGCGCAGAGGTAAAAATAGTTGATATCGAAACCGGTGCGACGCTGCCGCCGGGGAAACAGGGTGAGCTCTGTGCCCGCGGCTACATGGTCATGAAAGGATATTATAAAATGCCGGAGGAAACGGCCAAGGTTATTGACGCCGACAACTGGCTCCATACCGGTGACCTGGCTATCATGGACGAGAATGGTTACTGCAAAATCACCGGGCGCATCAAGCAGATGATTATTCGGGGGGGTGAAAATATTTATCCTCGCGAGATTGAAGAATTCCTCTACACCCATCCGAAAATTTCGGATATTCAGGTATATGGTGTTCCGGACAGGAAATACGGCGAACAGGTCATGGCCGCCATCATTCTCAAAAAGGGTTTGGAGATGTCCGAAGACGAGGTTCGGGATTTCTGCCGTGGGAAAATAGCCAATTACAAAATTCCGAAATACGTAAAATTTGTTGATGGTTATCCGATGACCGCTTCCGGAAAGATCCAGAAATTCAAAATGAGAGAAATGGCTATTAAGGAGTTGCAGCTGGAGGATATGGTAGATCCGGCGTAGAATACAGGGTGAAGATTTATATCTAAGTAAAGGGGAGTTGTCGCATATTTCAGTGCAACAACTCCCCTATTCGTTGCAGTTTTGATCTGATCAGTAATCTTCTTTTCTGATTCCATACCGCTTGATTTTTCGATACATGGTAACCATGTTCATTCCGGCTTCACGCGCCGCCGCATCAATGTTGCCGCCATGCCGCTTCAGAAGACCTTTCAGTAAATCCGCTTCAAATTGCTCCATTGCGGTAGTATAGGGCATGTCAGTGCCAACCCTCTCTATATCTTCGCCTGTAGCTATGTCTTTTTCCGGAGCAGCCTCTATAAATTGAGCCAGAGTGTCGCGTGAGATGTATTCGCCGGTTTCCACTGCCATACACGCTTCAATCACATTTTTGAGCTGGCGGATATTGCCCGGCCATTCAAATTCGCACAGAATCCGCATGGAGTCGCTTTCAAATCCCTTAATAGTTGTTGCAAATTTATGGTTCTGATGATGGATAAAGTGGGCGGCAAGCAGTGGAATGTCACTACAGCGTTCCCGTAGAGGAGGGAGATGAATGTTCACGACATTCAGGCGGTAATAGAGATCTTCCCGAAAAGCTCCGCTTTTTATTGCTTCTTTCAGATCGGAGTTGGTTGCGGACAGCACCCGGACATCAACCCGCGTCGGGGTGGTATCCCCCAATCGGTTGAACTCCTTTTCCTGAAGAAATCGCAGCAGCGTCTTCTGGACATTCATCGGCAGGTTGCCAACTTCATCCAGAAAAAGGGTGCCGCCGCTGGCTGTCTCCAAAAGACCGCTGCGGCTTTCTGTTGCTCCGGTAAAGGCCCCTTTTTTATAGCCAAACAGCTCACTTTCAAGCAGATTTTCCGGCAACGCGCCGCAATTGATAGCAACGAATCGCTTCTCTCTACGCGGTGAGTTGTAATGAATTGCCTGAGCGATCAACTCCTTGCCGGTGCCGGATTCGCCGGTCACAAGTATTGAAGTGTCCCGGACGGCAACTTTTGCCACACGTTCCAAAACACTTTTCAGTCCTTCGCATGCGCCGATTATATTTTCAAAGCGGAATTTGTCTTCAAGCTCGGCACGCAGTTCGCGGTTTTCTTCAAGCAGTTGCCGTTGCTGCAGGGCGTTTTTTACCCGATAGACAAGTTCGTCAGGTTCGAACGGTTTGGTCAGCATGTCGTACGCGCCCTTTCTCAAAGCCTGTATCGACATTTCAACGGTTGCATATGCGGTAATCATGATGACCGGAATATCGTGTTGTTTGGTCTTGAGCGCCTGTAATACCTCCAAACCGCTCATACCAGGCATTTTGATGTCGCTGATGACCAGATCCCATGCAGAGGCCTTAAACTCTTCAACCGCCTTCTGGGGCGAAGTAAATGATCGTGCAAGATAACCATGATCCAGCAGAATGTTTTCCATCATCCGGCAGAGGCCTGCTTCATTATCAATCAACATAATACGCTTCTTGTCAGTCACTTATATTTCCTCCCCTTCAGTTGACAGCGTGACGGTGACGCTTGTTCCCTGGCCTACAACACTGTCAATGTGGATTTCGCCGTGGTGCTGCTCGATGATCTGTCGGGTGATGGCCAAGCCGAGGCCCGTACCGCGCGCTTTTGTCGTGTAAAATGGTTCAAAAATCTTTTCAAGGCTTTCCTCAGGGATGCCGCAACCATTATCCTGGAATGTGATTCGAATATGAGAGGCATCGACCGCTTCAGTACTCACGGTCAGGTTGCCACCGTTCGGCATGGCGCCGCCGGCATTGAGAATAAGATTGATTGCAACCTGACGCATCTGATCTCCATCAAGCGCCACAAAAGGTAGTCCGGGTGCGAGCGCGGTGGTGATTGTTACGCCCCGCATATCGGTATGATTGGTCGCAAAATCGACAATCTGTTGCAGGAGATGGTTGAGATCAGTAAGTTCAAGGGTCGGACGAGGAGTTCGGGAGTATGAAAGCAAGTCCTGAACAATTTTTTTACAGCGTTTGCTTTCCCGCTTGATTTCGTGGACGTATTGGTAATTCGGGTCTTCTTCACACATTTTACTTTCAAGATACCCTGCATACCCCAGAATTACTCCAAGAGGGTTGTTAATTTCATGGGCGACGCCTGATGACAGTACACCGAGGGACGCCATTTTTCCCTGTTGGGCCAGATTTGTTTCTATAGTCTTGTTTTGTTGGATTATTTCGGTCATGCGATTGAAGGCACTTGCCATTTCGGCGAGTTCGTCTTCACCGTTCACGATCATTCTTTCGTCCAGATTGCCTCGTTTGATCCGCTTGATAACTGTCATCATGTGAGTGATCGGGCTGGTGAATACATTGGAAATCCAGACAACCAGAGTTATCGCAATCGCGCCGACCACCAAAATAAGGAGCGCCATGATAAACAGAATGTGAGTTTTGATCTTGTAAGCTTCCTGATAAAATTCGTCTTCATATGAACCGACTGCAACGATCCAGTCCCACGGTTCAAAGTACTCATAACGGACAATTTTCATTCTGGCTTCTGAATCAGTGCTGTTTTTCCAGGGGTACCGAATCCATCCACTCTTATTGGTACACATCTCCCTGATAAAGTTGTTCCCGTCCATATCCTTTGCATTAATGAGATTTTTCCCCTCGGAGTCCGGGTGGATGGTGAAGGTGCCTTTACTGTCCATGCAGAAAATATAGCCGCTGGCGCCGACTCGCTTGGCTCGTATACTCTCTTTCAGTTTTGCGAACGATTGTCGCTCAAATGCTGCATCACCGGTAGTTTCATCCGGATAACTTCCGGCCGCGATGATCCAGTCCCATTCACGAAAATATTTATAGGCCACCACTTTGGTGCGTGGCTTTGTATCTCCCAAAACCGCATTGCGCCAGGGATAGGTTATGAACAGTGTTTCGCCCGGTTTGCTGGCACGGGCTGCCGCACACATCTCACGAATAAAATAGCGGCCATTTTCATCGCGTTCGTTGAAGACATTTTCACCTTCCCTGGCAATATGAGCCTGAAGTTCGCCCCGCGTTGTCATGGCGTATATGTAGCCGCTTTCGCCGACATTTATTTTTTTCAACGCCTGTCGGGCTTCATTTTTTGCCGTATTCAGATTAACCCTTCCCTTTACCTGCTGGTTATACTCAGAGGCAACGAGATTGTAGGAAAGCGCCGTTAACGTAGCTAATTCATTGTTGAGGTTGCGAGCCTTGTCCAGCTTATAGACTTGAAATTGCTGATAATGGGAATTGAGCAGGTCGATGCAGAAGGAGGAAAGATGCTGCAGGTCATCCTTACTTGTTTTAGTGATGCCCAGATATGCCTGCTGGTTGGCGATGAGACCGATAACTCCGG
>JANXZX010000048.1 GCA_025355325.1 Geobacteraceae bacterium | reverse complement strand
GCTGGTTTTTGAAAAGGGAGCTATGACCGGACAGACGTCCGGCGAACAGCTAGCCAGAAACCGCATGGGGCTAAGTCCCACCGGCTACATCAACCTTCTGAAACTCGGACGCCCTTCAGAGCGCTACGGGCTGTTCGCCTATCCATGGGGTACGGCAGAGCTTCTGCTGTCAGCCGAATCCAGCCGGGACGAAGCAATGGCAGAGCTTTCTTCGAAGGATATTATCCTCTTTAAACAGCACCCCGAAGCCACCAGCGCCAGAAATCTGCTGAAGTGCGACGTTCGCTCGCTGTTTCACTCAGGCCGAAAGATCGGCATCGAACTGGAGTGCAACGGCAATACACTGATTGCCGAGGTTGTGCAGGATGCAGTCACTGAACTGGGCATTACGCCGGGAAACACAATTTACGCCGCCGTCAAAGCCTCAGCCTTCCGCATGCTGCCCAATAGCACTACATAAGTTTGCAAACAGAAAAGGCACCCGCGAGTTGGGTGCCTTTTCTGTTTTACTGTTTTCTTTGATCTACAGCGTATTCGCGTTATTTTTTCTTTATCACAGCCGCAGCTTTAATTTTGTTTGAAAGATAATTTGCAACAAAAATAAACTCATCCATATAGTCACGAACCCCGTCCTTATTCAAGTCATGCAGGGGAGCTTTAGCCTTCCCTGTCTCCTTCAGAAAAACTCCCCAGCCACGTTCATCGAGAGTTAGTGAAGTTTTAGCAACAGGAGCAACAGTTAGTGGAAATTCAGACTCATCCGATCCGGCGATTATTGTCACACTGACCTTGGCAGCACCCGTTTCGGGCAGAACCTCAACTACCCAGCGATTTTTATTCTGCGTATCCTGTTTGAATGAGACGAGTGTGCCACCGTTTACGGCGAATTTTGGGGAAGAACTTGATTTTTTAGTAATATCAACGATCAGAACAACTTTGCTTTTCCCGTCACTCAATATTACAGCCGGTTCCTGATTGAAAGGCTGAGTTGCTCTCTTTTCAAAAAGCTTTTCCAACGCCGACAGGTCTTTATTACCCTTATACAGCCTGAACCGATCCAAGACCCCTTCATAGATTACATACTGCGGAGTTTCTTCCGTTTTTGCAGCAGCCGCGGAGTCTCCGGGTGGTTGCACCTGTTCCGGCTTCATCGATGCAGTTGTTTCCTGAGTTTCTTCACGCGGAACAGGAGGAGTTGCAGGAATTGCCGAAGGAGTATCGGTTCGCTGCGGAATATCTCCCGGCATTGTCACTGTTCCAAGATAGGCTGGTGTTGTGGCAGAAGCTGTGCCGGAGGACACAACGGCAGAACCATATTGCTGCTGTGTGGTTGATGAGGCTTGAGTTGATGGCTGACTGAACGGCACACCGGCAGTCGGGATCAACCCGGAGCCTGTGGGGTCTGTATTGGCAGCTACAGGGCTGTCGGAAGAAGCAATCGCTGAACCTTTGCTGTCAATCATGCTTGTCTTGATCGATGTAATGCCGGCGTTCCCTTTTTTAGTGGCAAAAGAAATTGCTGCAATCTGGCCGCTCCCGGAGAAAGCGCTGGTACTGACAATTGCAATTTTAATTACTCCGGGAATTGTGGTGTTTGCCGCAAACATAGCACCACTAATAAGTGTCCCCTGCGTTACCGCCGGGGTTGCCAGAGAAGCAGAATCATAGAAGATATCAAGCTGAATACCGGCAACTCCGTTCATTTGCACGCCCTGAATAGTGTACGAAGAAGTTCCTGATGGAACAACTGATACAACTGCCGCCATTACGGAAGTTGACCATAGGAACGATATCAGCAAAGCGGCTATTGGCATCCTGTTTAACGTTACATTCATAGGGCCTCCTTTGAGGGTTTGGCTGATTATAAACGAACCGGATCATATTAGGCAAGAAATGAGCATCACTTCAGACAGCACGGAAACGGCACCCGCTTCTTAGTGCGCCATTTTTCATGTTACATTCTCTTATAGACATAATTGGGCGTTATATGTATACAAATTGCGGAGGATCACTAATTACATTTTATGGAGGAATGTTTCATGCACAAAAACAGAATGATCAGAAGACTTGCCCTCACCGCTTTTTCGGTCTTTGTCGCCGGACTCGCCTATGCAAGCTCCGGCGGTGCACCGGGAGTTTCGCCGGACGAAGCCTTGCAGAAACTGATGGACGGCAACAAGAACTACGTTGAAAACAAGCTGACAAATGCCGCCAGGAGTGATGCAGCGACTCGCACCTCGCTGGCCAAATCACAGAAACCCTACGCCATCATTCTTACCTGTTCAGATTCCCGCGTGCCGCCGGAAATCGTTTTTGATAAAGGCCTGGGAGAGCTCTTTGTGGTAAGGGTTGCCGGGAACATTCCAGATCCTGTCGTACTGGGAAGCATTGAATATGCCGCTGAACATCTTGGTTCACCACTGATCATGGTCCTGGGCCATGAGCGGTGCGGTGCGGTCACAGCAACGGTGGAATCAAAAGGAAAGAGCACCGGCAGCGCCAACATTGACGCTATTGTTAAGGCTATTGAGCCCAGCGTGAAGCCTGCTGCCAAGGATTGCGAAGCCTGTAAGGGTGAAAAGAAATGTGCTGAATCAAAGAAAAGTGACTTTGTTGAGTGCGTGATTGATGCAAACGCCAAAACGGTTGCCGCAAGCCTGACGAAAAAATCCAAAATCCTCAAGCATCTGGCAGAAGAAAAGAAAATAAAAATTGTCGCCGCCAAGTATGATCTGGATGAGGGAACGGTAATGCTGTTCAAGTAGAAACAGTGGTGCGACTATCACATGGATAAAACAAGGGCGCATCCTGATGGAGAGCGCCCTTGTTTATCTTAGAGCAAAAAAGGCCCCGCAATCGCAGGGCCTTTTTTGTATCGTTTAGTATGCTGTAAGCCGTTATACCAGCTCCAGCGCGCTGAAGAAATACGGGATTTCAAATGCTGCGGTTTCAGGTGCGTCAGAACCGTGAGAGGAGTTTTCTTCAATGTTGACAGCAAAGTCTTTGCGGATTGTTCCCGGCTCGGCATTAGCGGGATTAGTAGCGCCCATCAGGGTACGCCAATCAGCAATGGCATTTTCTTTTTCCAGGCAGAGCACGATCACCGGGCTGCGTGACATAAAAGCACACAGGTCGTTGAAAAATGGACGTGCACTATGCACATAGTAAAAGCCTTCGGCCTGTTTTTTTGTCAGTTGAATTTTCTTCATTCCAACAATGTTAAACCCTTTTTCTTCGATTCTTGCCAGAATTTGGCCAGCCAGCTTGCGCTCAACTGCATCCGGCTTGATGATTGCGAAAGTACGTTCCATGATGATTCCTCCGAATAATATCTAAAATCTGAACTCTCCTGATATCACCGCGTGTGCATGTTTGTCAAGTTTTTAGGGCTTTTACGCACGAATTTACTTTTTTCTGCTTGCAATAAAAAAATGGAGATGCTATTAAGACAGCTCACTTGCCCGGGTGGTGGAATTGGTAGACACGCAAGATTCAGGTTCTTGTGCTCGCAAGGGTGTGCTAGTTCGAGTCTAGTCCCGGGCACCATTGATGAATAAAGGCTTTACGGAAATTCCGTGAAGCCTTTTTTCATTATCATCTATCTATTCCGGAAGGAGCTTACAATGATACCAATCGTTGATTTACGTAGCGACACCGTAACACAACCTACTACTGCCATGCGAGAGGCCATGGCTGCGGCCCCGCTGGGGGACGATGTGTTTGGTGACGACCACAGCGTCAATGCGTTGCAGGAGAAGATAGCCGCACTGCTCGGGTTTGAAACTGCATTGTTTGTGGCATCCGGTACAATGAGTAATTTGTGTGCAATACTGAGCCACTGCCAACGAGGTGATGAATACATTGTCGGGCAGTTTGCCCATTGCTACCGTTGGGAAGGAGGAGGGGCGGCGATATTAGGCAGCGTTCAACCGCAGCCTCTGGAACATCAGGCGGATGGCACCTTGAGGCTGGAAGATATCGAGGCTGCTGTCAAACCGGATGATGCCCATTTTGCCCGCACCCGGCTGTTGGCGCTGGAGAACACCCACGGAGGCAAGCTGTTGCCTTTTGCATATCTGCAGCAGGCAACTAAACTTGCCAGGAGCAAAGGGTTGAGCCTGCATCTTGATGGAGCCCGACTGTTCAACGCCGCAACGGCACAGGCCGCATTAACCGGAAAAGATATTGGCGAAGAAGCACGGCGCATTGCCGGCTGTTTTGACAGCGTTTCGGTGTGCCTGAGCAAGGGCTTGGGTGCTCCGGTGGGTTCAGTGCTGTGCGGCAGCAGCGAGATCATTAAACGTGCGCATCGTATTCGAAAAATGGTTGGCGGCGGCATGCGCCAGGCCGGCATATTGGCCGCTGCAGGAACGTACGCTCTGGATCACAATGTGGATCGACTGGCCCAGGATCATGCTCTTGCACGGAGACTGGCAGAGGGCTTGGCAAATATTCCCGGCCTGCATGTGGAAGCGCCACAGACTAATATCCTGTTCGTCGATCTGGTGGGATCTGCCAAGAACCGCTCGGCGGAGTTAATGCAGCATTTGAAGGCGCGCGGCATCTTAGCCACTGGCTTGTACCGCCTCCGTTTCGTTACTCATATGGATATTGATGCTTCAGGAATTGACCGGACCATAGCGGCCATTGCAGAGTTCTTTGCGGTGTGAAAAAGATAATTCCTGCAGCCATTATAGGCATCTGAAATCTCCCTTGGGTTTTGAACTGATTATCATAGTTACCTGCTGTTGAGAATATCAATTGCTTCATGGGCAACAAAGGTACGGTTACGCTGTTGCTCATACGGAATGTTGAGAATGGCAATTTCTACCAGTTTGACCAGGGCATTATTAGCTGCGGGGAACGAGATGCCCAGTTCCGCTTCAACCTGGCGGGCTGTAACAACGGGTCTGCCGATCAGCAGTTGCGGCAGTCTGTTCACCGCCGAATCAGACCTGACTTTCATCTCTGCTATCTGCTCTTCCCAACGTCGCAACAGGTTATCCAACGCGGTGGCTGTTTGGATTGATTCCTTGACCGATTCTTCTACAGCTGTGGCGAAGAACTGAATCCACGGCTGCCACTCTTCTCGCAACTGTACTCCTGCCAGTCGGTCATAGTACTCCTGCTGATAGTTTTTCAAAAACCCGGCAACATACACCGGCAGATATCCTTCCGCAGCAAGCATGATCGGCAACAGCAGGCGACCGACACGGCCATTACCATCGACAAAAGGATGAATCATCTCGAACTGAGCATGGGCGATTGCCAGACGGATGACAACCGGCACTTCGTACATATCCTCTTCTGAAGGTACATCATGGAGAAAGTCGATCAGTTCTTTCATACAGTTCGGGACATGCTCGGCAGTGGGCGGGACAAAACGAGCCTGGTAGATTTTGCTGCCGCCAATCCAGTTCTGTATTTCCCGAAACTCGCCAATGGCTCCGCGATAGTCTGTGCCATTCATAAGGTTATGATGCAGTTCTTTTATCAAGGCTTCATCAACCGCAAGCGGGCCTCGATCTCTGACCATATTCAGACCGGCTTCAAGTGCCCTGACGTAGTTCAGTGTGACCAGTACATCAGCCGGTAAGCCTTCATCGCTACCGGTGGCTTCATAGATGAAGAGTTGATTCATGTCCGAACTGGTTCCTTCGATTTGACTGCTCCGAACTGCCTCTCGTCGGTCAAATGTTCTGGTAACAAGGTTGGGGTTGGGCAGCCGTGCCGTGGAGACTCGAAGTTCACCCAAGGCCTCGTGGGCGTGAATAACTTCCTTTATGATGCCTTTTGAGGGTATGAACCGTGGGGGGGCAGGTGGGACAACAGCAAACGCTCCCGGGTGTGTTGTTACTGCAACGAGTTGCTTCTGCCTGGCTGGACTGAGATCAGCCTTCTTCATGGGAATATCCTTTAATGGAAGAGCACGCTATTAAAGGATATCACTTTAATCATTAACAATCAAGCGTGTTGTTAAAGGATAATACTACCGCATGTGTAAATATAGGCTTTTTTGACAGCGTTTTGTTACTCATCTGGATGTTGATGCTTCAGGAATTGACCGGACCGTAGCGGCCATTGCAGAGTTCTTCGCGGTTGAAGACAGATAATCCCTGTGGCCAACATACTCATTGGCACACCGCTCTATTCGGCGTGCCTAAAGAGATCACATCGTCCGGAAGTGATTTGATAAGTAACAGATCGAGTTAGAAGCTGAAGCGATTTACCATTTTAGTCAGCTTCCCTACCTGCTGTTCCAGATTTTTAGCCGCATCAAGTGACTCGGCTGCTCCCTCTGCATTCTTGTCAGTTACCTCACTGATTTGTGCCGCAGTTTTACTGATCTGTTCCAGGCCCGTGGTCTGCTCATGGATACTGGCCGATATATCATCGGCAAATGAGCTGAGTGCGTGCGCACCCCTCACGGCTCCTTCAAGCTGCTGGTCGATCTCCTGGGAAAGCTGTACGCCGCTTCTGGAAAGGGATGCCGATGTTCTCGTCAGGGCGCTGGTTTTGCTGGCGGCATCAGCCGACTTGACTGCCAGATTGTGAATCTCGTCGGTCATATCCTTGAATTCGTTGCCCGCCCCTTCAACATGGGCAGCTTCGATGGCGGCATTAACACCAAGAAGGTTTGAGAACCGGGCTATACCCATCAGGTTCGTTATCAACTCATCAAATTCGCCCTGCTGATCTTCACCCATTTTCTTACCGAACACCTTCATGGCATGTGCCGTCTCGGAACATTGCCGTGACAGCTTCCGGATTTCCTGTGCAACAACGCCAAAACCTCCAGCGGAGATGCGCATTCGCACCGCTTTTGCCACTGCGGTGCCGGCCAGCACCCCGGTTTCCTTGGCTATGCCGTCAATCTCGTTTGCGATGGAAGTCGTTTTTTCGGCGGCTCCACTAATGTCGCCCATGGAGGCAACCATACGGTCCATGGATTCCTTTGCCTTCAAAATAGCATCAGTGGCAGTTTTGGCATTGTCGCGGGCAGCAGTGGTGCTCTGTGCATTATGTGAGGCGCTCTCCGAAAGAGTCGCAAGACTCATGGAGGTCTCGTTCAATTGGACACTCTGCTCTTCTGCCCCCCTTGTGACGACCGAACTGACACGGGAAATCTGCCTGCCGACTTCCGATACCAGTCCGACTGTTTCGGAGACCTGGGAAATCGCTTCATGCAGCGACTCGGCAGTCGTGTTCATCGCCTTTCTGATGGCAGCGTGATCACCGTGATACCTGCCGTTCATGCGCGCATTCAGATCGAAGTGTGCCAGCTTGTCCAGCACGGCACCCGCCTCGTTGATTGGCGCAATTACAGCATCAAGCGTAGAGTTCATGCCACCGATCAAATCTTTCCAGATGCCTTCATAATCCCAGTCATTGCCGCGGGTTTTCAGTTTGCCCTGGCTGACGCTGTTGATCAAATGTTCAGTTTCTCCATGCATGCCGTAGAGGATCGCCAGCAAGGTGTTTATGTTCTGTTTGATCTGGTTGAATTCGCCGTGGTAGTCATTAATAACAAACGGCGGCAATTTGCCGTGGGCAATTTCATCAAGGGCATTTCCGGCCAGGCGCATCGGCGAGACCAGTGCATCGATCATCTCATTGATCAACTGAATAGTTTCAGCATCATTCCCTTTCAAAGCGGAAGCATCACCTCTGGAGTCAAGCTGCCCGGCAACCATAGCCCCGGATAACTGTTTTACCACTTCATAGACAGACGCGCTCATTATTGCCCCCTTGCAACAATTTCTTCAATCATGGTAACAGCGGTGCTTACAGCATCCTGAACCTCAACCGTCATATACTCTCTCGTGCGATTGAAACATCGGCCCTCAATGCCAACCAGGGTAATCCGCTCCGGCATGGTCCCCGGGTACAGAGTTGATCCGATCTCGATGGTTTCACGCAGGCCGAGGCCGTGTGATGAAATGGCGCTGCTGTCACAGGGCAGCTCATGCCACGGGAGGACATGTATAGTTCCCGGCGCTGCACCAAACTGAACGGCATCCACAACGACCAGATCGGTTTCCCCTTCCAGCATCGGCAACAGGTCTATGCCGCCGACGCTGCAATACTCAAGACGAGCGTTGCAGCCGGCAAGTCCGTTATAAATCTCGAAACCGACCGCATCATCGGCAATCAGTTCATTGCCGATGCAGATAATTATTGTACGGCGGTCTGAAGACGGCATTCGGCACCAACAGATTCGATTGTGGATTTCACCGGGCGGCACAACAGTCCGTTTACGATGCCGTCAAAATAGGAGTGGAACAGGCGGCAGAGCGCTCCTCCCGTTTCAATTTTACGCATCGCGCACATATCCCTGATGATGCAGGATTTAAACAGCAGGCCGTCACCATCAAGGGCAAAATCGAACCCGGCATGCATCTGCTCGCCCAACAGTGTAATGATATCCTCCAGTGTCGGATCCGTCAGGTGAACCGGGAGTTTGCTCGCCGTGTCACGGCCGGCGATCCTGCCGACCGGCGCAGTGTTGCCGCCCATGATATTGTCGATCGTACTGGCAAAAGCATCCAGCAGAAAGGCAACTTCAACCGTGGCCTTCTGATAATCATCTTGCGTAAGCTCAAGAACATATTGGGAATCTGTCGTGTTCATAGGAATTTACCCATCCTTTGGCAGAATTCGGCGTCTCGGTAGAAGTTTTTTACCGCATGATAGTCCGTATGGGTAATGGCATTGGACG
>JANXZX010000216.1 GCA_025355325.1 Geobacteraceae bacterium | reverse complement strand
TCAACGCCCTATTATTTATTCTGTGTTTTTCACTTTACTGTGTACTATCTATTCAAATCCTGATTGCGGATTTGAATAGATAGCGTACATCCACATAAAATCACTTGTGTATAAAACTGAAAGTAAATAGATTGTCTGGTTGCGAAAATTGATAATGTGCTTCGAAAAATAAAAAAGGGATTAGCTTGACAGCTAATCCCTTGATTTTATTGGCGTCCCCTACCGGATTTGAACCGGTGTCGCCGCCGTGAAAGGGCGGTGTCCTGGGCCGGGCTAGACGAAGGGGACGTATGATCCTGTCACGCCGTTCCATTTAAGGAATCATGCCCAATGAAGCGCGAAAGGATCTGCTTTATATCCAATTATTTTATGTAAGTCAATTATTTTTTTACTGAGATGCATATTATTATTGTTTGACCAAGCGGATCACCGGGGATACCAACGCCTGACAACAAAGGCATCTTTGTGTCTTTTTCCTTCCGGTAAGACATTTACCGGACGGCGCGTCCGTATGATATCAGCAATCCGCTTGGACAATGGTGATATCACTACTCCGCCATTACCCGGCATGCCGCATTCAAGGCGGCTTTCTATGGTGGTCTGCTGATCAATCACAATAATGACATGGCCATTCCAGACAATCAGATCAAGCGGCTGAAGCATTTTTACAATTTCATAAGGCTGCTTATCGGCAATTTCTACGCTTCGACCAAAAGTAATCAACTGCGAGGTATTTCTGGGAGTCCAGCCACCGGTAGCATGATACAACAATCCGGAACAGTCCAGCCCGGCCAGCGTCAGCCGTTTCCCGTCACCACTTTTGAAATCATCATACAATGCTGCCAGTTCCGGCACCCCGGCCAAAACATTGCCGCCCCAGACATAGTGAGCTCCGACAGCCACCTTAAGTGCCGATACAACCTCTTCACGTGGTGCAAGCTGTGGACGGCGCTGTTGAGGCATCGAACGTTCATGCTTTAAAAAAAGCCCGTCAACATACAGTTTAACGTTCGGCGGAGCGCTGTAATCCTCCGTTTTAACTTCATAGATATCGGCGGTTCCGGAGCTATGTTTTTTCAGTATCGTAAAGACGGTTCCCGGCAAAGCAATATATTCAAGCTCCCGAACCTGCCCACACCGATCTGTTTTCAAATCATGCCCACTTGCACCACCAAATACCGCTTTGAAATCCATACTATTCAAAACCGGGGTTGAGCTGCGTGCTACTGCGTATTCAGCGGCTGTTGCCGGTATACAGGCGGCATATCCAAAAATAATGATAAAAATAATAATCGATTTCATGAATGAGAATGTGGGCGGGCCTGGCGAACTAATTCCTTCTGTGCAAACGTCAGGCGCGGTGAAGCAAGCAGTTCGCGCAAGGTTGCGGGAGGCAGCGAAGGCAGGAATGTGGTAAACCAGATCAATGGTGTCCGCGGATTTTTGAGAATGGCCAGACGAATATTCGGCCGGTTTTTCCAGCGACTGTTTCGGGCGACTATTGACACATTTTCCGCAGTTGCGTGAGAGGAAGCCAGAAACTGGTAAAGAGACCCCTCTTTCAAGTGCGGATTGTCGAGACAGACTTCCACTGTGGTTTGCAAACCTTCACGAAGCAGCGCATCCAGAATTGCCGCTGTGCCCCGTCGCGCAAGCGTAAGTTTGTTACCAAGCGGTTGAGTCGGTATCTGTTGTACAATTTTACGTTCTGCGGCCAGACGTATGTCAGCGGTCACCCCCGGGATCAGGCAAAGTTTCAGCAGATCAAAGATATACAAGAGCGGAAGCAAGGCCTGAGCGATATGCGGCGGAGTGTCCGGATGGGCAACCAGGGCAAATTTAACCTGATATGCGTCAATGAGCCGTTTACTGGCATATATCGCGGCAATTACCTGTTCGAGGCCACGCCGTTTAAGGAGCGCCAAAAGGTGCTGCTGGTCAAGGATTGGGTTGCAGAGTGCAGCCAGCAGAACCTCCTCCCTGGTATCCTGTACAACGGAAAACAGAGTGTCCTTGTCGGCTGTGAGGGCTTCCAGGTGTGCGTTTTCCGGCACGACGCCTGTTATCGTTTCAATTGGCGGTTCCTGAGACATAATGCGCTCTCTGATTCAATGAATTAATGAAGATTACTGTAGCACTGCGCCATACGCCTCGCAATAATTTTATACCGCACGGCTGGAGTGTCTTTCCGGGAAGGTTGGCACTTTTTTCTAGCAGTTGCGTCGCAGAGAGCTTCGTGCTAATTAAGACAGTAGCGAGAACAGTGATGATGAGGCTACAGTGAACCCTACTCTGTCCGGGCACACCTTGATTGATTCTTTGGAAATCGGCGATGAAGCGTTCGGTGAAATCAGCCGGATTCTTGAAACACTGCGAAACTTCAGCATCTCCGTCTATAAGGACAAATGCATGAAGCGGCGTATAGCCATACGAATGCGTTCGTGCCGCTGCCTTGACGCCGCTGCGTACTGTAATCTGCTGCAACAGAGTGACCAGGAACTTGATTTACTGAAAAAAACCCTCACGATTCATGTCAGTCAGTTTTTTCGCAACCCGTCAATGTTTGATAAATTGCAAACAATTGCACTCCCCCAGCTCTTTCAATTGGCAGAGGCCACACGGGAAGAGCTCAGATTCAGGAGCCTCGGGTGTGCGGGCGGTGAAGAAGCGTATAGCCTTGGTATCATCCTGAAAGAGCATTTTGCGCGGGAACTCCAGCGCTCGCCGGTTGAGATTTACGCTTCCGATATTGATGCAGATATATTGCAGGCAGCCGTTTGTGCCGAATATGGCGAAGACCGGTTGAAGGATCTGCCTGATACCATAAAAGAACGTTATTTTTTCCCGAATGGGCCACGATTAAAACTGTCGGCTAAAATCAGGGAGATGGTATCATTTCATCAGCAAAACATTATGGATGTTGGTACATTTCAGCCGTGCCATATGGTCCTGTGCAGAAATACCCTGATCTATTTTACCCGACCGGATCAGGAAATAATATTGCGTGGCATCGCAAATATTTTACCTTCCGGAGGGATACTGGTGCTCGGAAAATCGGAAACGCTGGTGGGTGATACACGCAGACATTTTACTACAATCTGTCCGGTGGAAAGAATCTATCGCAAACTGTGACAATAGTATCGCGGCTGATCAAGCATATCTGAGGGGGGTTCGATTATGCGTATTCCTATAGGCCAAAAGTTTATTATCGGCTTTGTCGTTGTTGTCGCTGCAGTGGCATTCAGCCCGCAACTGGTGAGTCTGCTCGGCTATTCACAAGAGATCAGCAAGGTTCTCGGGTATGTAGTGGCCCTGACGATCGGCCTGATTCTGGGTTGGCTCTTTTCTAAAGGTTTTACTGCCAATATCCAGATTTTGACCGATTCTGCTGAATCCATAAGCCGTGGAGATCTCACAAGGGATGTAGTAATCAACCCTTCCCGAATTCCTGATGAAAGCCATGAACTGGCCGTCCTGATTAATCTGATGCTTCAAAATCTGCGGGATCTGGTCAGCCACATCAAGAAAACCTCTGCACAATTAACTGATTCAGCTCGAAGCATAAGTTCAAACGCTTTGGAAATTAACGCTTCGAACGAGGAGGTTGCCCAGGCGATTGAACAGATTTCGCACGGGGCAGAGGCCCAGGCCGAGCTTGTTGAAAGAGGCTCAAAAAATATTCGGGAGATGGCCATTTCGATCGAGCTGGTTGCCACTCGTGCCCGCGAAGCCGCTAAAGCTGCCCGCGAAACGAGCCTGACGGCTCAACATGGCGGGGCGCTGGCGAATGACTCCCTGGAGCGAATGAAAGACTTTTTTGAAAAGCAGGAACAGATCGGTAATCAGTTTGCTGCGTTCAACGCAAAGCTCCAGAAAGTCAGCAAGGTTGCTGTTTGCATAGGCGATATTGCCCGGCAGACAAATTTACTTGCACTCAATGCCTCAATAGAGGCGGCAAGAGCAGGTGACTACGGCAAGGGTTTTGCCGTAGTCGCTGAAGAAGTGCGTAAACTGGCTGACGGCTCTTCTCAATCAGCTGCTGATATCAGTGAAATGATCGAGGGCCTGCGCGAGGAGAGCCACAATGTCCATGATGCAATAGTGGAAAGCTCCAGAAGCATCAAGGAAGGAAAAGACAATATTAACGTTACCGCCAGCGCTTTTCAGGAAATTATCAATACAGTTCTTGATACCGAGCGAAAAGCCTCCAGCATCGCCGATTTATCCATGATGCAGAAAGAAGGCTCAGCAAAGATGGTAACAGCGATTGACGAAATCGCAAAAGTTGCCGATTACAATGCCGCCTCGACTGAACAGGTTTCTGCAGCAACCGAAGAACAGCTGGCAGCAATGCAGGATATGGCTGTTGCGACCAAAGAACTTGCCCAGTTGGCTGAAGAGTTGATGACCGTAGTGGAACGATTCCAGATTGATCGCGTATAACGTGACCGTTATGACCGACTCTAATAGAAAATTTTTGATTTTTTCCCTGGGTGGATCGCGCTACGCGCTTGATCTGGCACTGGTCACCGAAGTCAGCGATCCGCCGCAGATGTCGCCAATACCGCTGTCCCCTGTTTTCTATACCGGTGCAATGAATTTTCATGGAGCCATTGTCGCCGTAATCAATTTGGCGCAATTCCTGGGGCTGCCGGAATCAAGCACGCCAGACAAGGTCATTATACTCAATCAGGAAGCCGTTTCTCTCGCATTTCTCGTTGATACGGTAGTCAGAATAGTCCCTGAAGATGAAATTCTATTCGGCAATCCTCCCGATAACTGTTTTGCCGTTTCAACGTGCCACCTGGCTGATGGTGATGCGATCCAGCTTGACCTTGACTCACTTGTCAATAGTGCAGAAATGGATTTCAAAAAAACTTTCAAATATTAAAAAACGTAGACACGTAAAAAAAACTTGACTCTTAGAATTATATGCGTATATTCCTAGGTCGATTTAGAAACCATGCGCATTGCGTTTAAATGGTAAATACACAAACGAAAGAGGTAACACACATGAAAAAGCTGATCTCTCTGACCCTGGTACTGGCACTGGCCACTGTATTCGCAGCTGGCTGCAAGAAAAAAGAAGAAGCTCCTGCTCCTGCTCCTGCTCCTGCTGTTGAGGCACCGAAGCCAGTTCAAGCTCCTATGTCTGCTAAAGCCGGCGCTGCTCCTGCTGCCGCTCCTGCTGCTGATGCAAAAGCTCCTGCTGCTCCTGCTGGAGAGAAAAAACACTAAGCCGCTTTCCTTAGGGAAATTCAAAGCCTGCGTGGTTTCGGCCTCGCAGGCTTTTTTTATGCGCATAGGAGGAATCAATGCATGAAATGTCCATAACTCAAGGGATCATAGATCTCTGCCTTGAACACGCAGGCGGTCGCCGGATTCTTTCTTTGGATGTCGAAATAGGAAAGCTGAGCAGCGTAGTACCGGAAGCGGTTGAGTTCTGTTTTGAGGCATGCAGCAAAGATACTTTGCTGGAAGGTGCCCGAATGAATATTATTCAAACCGATGGTATGGGACATTGCGAGGAATGCGGCCAGAAGACACCTCTGACGGAGCTGTACGGGGCATGCCAGCAGTGCGGCAGCAACCGGGTGACCATAGTGTCGGGGGAAGAGCTGCGAGTACGGGAAATCGAAGTTAACGATTAAGAAAGGGCACTGCATAAGCAGCGCCCTTTCTTCGTTCAGAAGGAAACAATATTAACTGTTTGCTTAATCGTCCAGATCGGTTCCTGAATGGAACTGTTCCCAATGCTCCGGGGAACGCCACAAGCCGGACAGAATAAGCTGGCGAATGTGGAGAAACTCCTTGGGCAACCGGTCGTACATCTTGACAAACAGCTCCTCATGGGAAACGACTTCATCCTTCCAGACATCGCGGTCAACCGACATCAGCTCGTAGAATTGCTCACGGCTGACGCTGTCGAGACCGGTCCAATCAAGATCCTCATACTTCGGCATCCAGCCAAGCGGACTTTCCACTGCGGCTGCATTACCGTTAACGCGCTCGACGATCCACTTCAGAATACGCATGTTTTCGCCGTATCCCGGCCACAGGAAATTGCCGTTGGCATCCTTGCGGAACCAGTTGACGCTGAAAATGCGCGGTGGTACCGGAGTAGTGCGACCTACCTGCAGCCAATGGGCAAAATAATCGGCAACGTGGTAGCCACAGAAAGGCAGCATGGCGAATGGGTCGCGACGCACGTTCCCGACTGCGCCGGTTGCAGCAGCGGTTGTTTCAGAACCCATGGTTGCAGCCAGGTAGACGCCAAAGCTCCAGTTAAATGATTGATACACCAGCGGAATAACATTATTACGGCGGCCACCGAAGATAAAGGCTGCCATCGGGACACCTTTCGGATTTTCCCAATCAGGATCGATAGATGGGCACTGGCCGGCCGGTGAAGTGAAACGGGAATTGGGGTGCGCTGCATTTCTGCCGCAGTCAGGCGTCCATTTGTTGCCCTGCCAATCGGTCAGCATCGGCGGCTTGGCGTCGGTCATTCCTTCCCACCACACATCGCCATCAGGTGTCAAGGCAACGTTGGTAAAAATCGAGTTGGAGGCGCATGAAGCCATGGCGTTCGGGTTTGTCTTTACGGAAGTACCGGGGGCTACGCCGAAGAAACCGTATTCCGGGTTTATGGCATAGAGACGCCCGTCAGGACCGGGCTTGATCCAGGCGATATCATCGCCGACGGTAGTAATTTTCCAGCCACTGCCTTTGAATCCCTCAGGCGGTACCAACATCGCAAGATTGGTCTTACCGCACGCGCTCGGAAATGCGGCGCCAAGATACGTTTTTTCACCTTTCGGCGACTCGATGCCGAGAATCAGCATGTGCTCGGCCAGCCATCCTTCGTCCTTGGCAATCTTGGAGGCGATTCGCAGAGCCAGGCATTTTTTACCTAGCAGGGCATTGCCGCCGTAACCGCTGCCGTACGACCAGATGGAACGTTCTTCAGGGAAATGAACAATATATTTTTCCTTGTTGCAGGGCCACGGTACGTCTTTCTGGCCCGGCTCCAGCGGGGCGCCAACGGAATGCAGGCAGGGCACGAATTCACCGTTACCAAGAACATCAACCACCGCCTGACCCATACGAGTCATGATACGCATGTTTACGGCAACGTAGGGGGAGTCTGAAATTTCAACACCAATTTTGGCAATCGGCGAACCGAGCGGCCCCATGCTGAACGGGATGACATACATGGTACGCCCGCGCATACACCCCTTGAAGAGCTTGTTCAACGTTTCCTTCATCTCTTTCGGGTGCATCCAGTTATTGGTCGGGCCGGCATCCTGCTTTGAGATACTGCAAATGAAGGTACGGTCTTCGACGCGCGCCACATCACCCGGATCAGACCATGCCAGATAACTGTTCGGACGTTTTTCCTGGTTCAGCTTCTTAAATGTGCCGCTCTCTACCAACTGTTTACAGAGCGCCTCATATTCCTCTTGCGAACCATCACACCAGTGAATCGCTTCAGGCTCACACAGTGCTGTAACTTCTGCTACCCACTTGACCAGCTGCTCGTTTTTCACTTCGTAACTCATGCCGCCTCCCCAATTGAGGTATTAAAATTTAGTTTCGATTAAATAGCACACCGATGCCTAAAAAAAAAGAACTTAAATGGGCATGATTGTAAAATAATTTTTCTGCGGTCTGCCAAGGGGATTCGGTTATTTGGGGGGGTAATTCAAAGTAGTGAGTAGTTACACAATTTTAGGGACAATGAAACCGGATAGCAGCAAAGGCATATCCGGTTTCGTTGGGTATTGTATATATGAATATATCAGGACCCGGACCGATTTTCACAAAAACAGCCCACCCCCAACGATTTTCAGCGCAGCAGAGCCTCGGCCATCACTTCGGCCACATCGCGCACCCTTACATTGTCAGCCTTGACATCTTTAAGGCCATCTTCGAACATCGTCATGCAGTATGGGCAGGCAACACAGATCGTGTCAGGCTTCTGCTCAAGTGCTTCGTTGACGCGCGTCAGATTGATGCGCTCGCCGACATGCTCCTCCATCCACATCCTGCCGCCGCCGGCACCGCAGCAGAAGGCGTTGTTCCGATTGCGGCGCATTTCAGCCGGTGCGGTTCCCGTTGCCGCTTCGATCACTCCTCGCGGCGCATCATACACATCGTTATGACGTCCCAGATAACAGGAATCATGGAATACCGTTGTGCCCATTTCCTTTGTAGTTTTATCCAGCACCAACCGTTTATCCTGCACCAGATTACGCAGCAATTCACTGTGATGAATGACTTCCAGCTCAAGGCCATACTGGCGGTAGTCGTTTTTCAGAGTCGTAAAACAGTGCGGACATTGGGTAATGACCTTTTTCACGCCACGCTCAATGAATGTTGCGACATTTTCTTTGGCCATCTTGTCAAAAACGTATTCGTTGCCCAGCCTCCGAACACTGTCGCCGCAACATTTTTCATCCTTCCCGAGAATGCCCCACGTAATTCCGGCTTTATCCAGCAAATGGGCCATAGCAACACTGACGTGCTTGTTGCGGGAATCAAAGGAACCGGCACAGCCAACATAAAACAGATATTCAGTCGTATCCTTATCGAACGGCTTAACGTCCATCTGGCTGCACCATTTGGTCCGCTCTGACGGTGCGATTCCCCATGGATTGCTCCGGCCCTCCATATTTTCAAAAAGGTTCAGCAATTCTTCAGGGAATTTAGCTTCCGTTTCAACGAGATGACGTCGGAGCTGGATAATTTTTGGCATCTGCTCAATAAAGACCGGACAGGCTTCCATACAGGCTCCGCACGTTGTGCAGCTCCAAATCGAGTCCTCGGAAACACTCCCTTCGCCGTTGTCACCAATCAATGGAATCCGGGGGTCTCCGCCACTTTTAAGGGCATCGCCGTTTTCCAGCAGGTTAACCTTGATCTCATGAATCACCGCGCGCGGGTTAAGCGGTTTGCCGGTAATACTGGCCGGACAGACATTCTGGCAACGTCCGCATTCAGTGCAGGCAAAGGAGTCCAGCAGATCTTTCCAACTGTAGCGATCAACACGGCCAACACCAAAGTCATTTCCGACGGAAAACTCTTCCCGTGGTTGGGTATTCGGCTTTTCCAAGCGGTGAAAAAAGCAGTTCGGGATCGCGGTCAGAATGTGCATATGTTTGCTGTTCGGCAGATAACAGACAAAAGCCAGCAGAGCAATGGCATGAGCCCACCATGCGGCTGTATGGATTATCTCCAGTTGCATGGGCGGGAGCATACCTGCAACGAGAGACGCAACCGGCATGACCTTTCGCGCGGTTGCAAGAAACAAGGCCGGATCAACTCCGGTATTTAACATGAATCCCGCCAGCTCGGCGGCGTTGAGCGTGAACGAGGCAAGCATCAACGTTGCAATCAGGCCGAGGATAAAGAATGCTTCAATGGTACGCGCCTCCGGGTAGGGGGGCGAAACGAGCCGTCGTACAGCCGCAACCGTCACCGCTATCAGTGCCAGTAATGACGCGATATCAATCATGAAGGCGAGTGGCACGTACAGCTCGAACGGCAGCATGATGAGCTTGATTGAACGAGGAAACAGACCATTCAGAATGAACTCGGTGTTCGCAACCATCAATATCAGGAACGACCAGAATATTATGAAATGGTTGAAGCCGAACGGCTTTGCAATCACCCGTTTCTGGCCAAAGGCGTAGAGTAGCATTTCCCTGATGCGGACGCCGATGTTGTCACAGCGTTCTTCCGGCCGGCCAAGTGAAATCAGGCTTAATCGTTTCCAGCAGCCCCAGGCGAATACGGCCAGGGAAGCAAAGAGTAAGGGGGCGAATATGGACGGACTTGGTGTCATGTCAAAACCTCAGTTTTTTTGTTTCAATTCTCGAATCTTTGCCGTCAGCGCCGGGACAACCTGAAAAAGATCGCCTACAATGCCGTACGTCGCTACTTCAAAGATCGGAGCGCTGCTGTCGCGATTGATGGCGATCACCACGTCTGAATCCTGCATGCCCACCAGATGCTGGATGGCGCCGGAAATTCCACAGGCGATATAAATCTTTGGCCGTACCGTCTTGCCGGTCTGACCGACCTGACGATCCCCCGGCAGCCAGCCGGCATCCACAGCGCTGCGGGAAGCACCCACCACACCGCCCAGTTCGTCAGCTAATTCCTGCAACATGGCAAAGTTCTCAGGAGCCATCATTCCACGCCCACCGGAGACAATAAACTCTGCGCCGGTTATATCGACCGCACCTTTACTATGTGAGTCACGGATAATCTCGATAACTTTCGTAAGGACACTCTCTTCAGGAACTGCAAACGAATCGCGAATGATGGTTCCCTTTTCTCCATCCCTCCGTTCCGGCATCGGCATGACGTTGGGGCGCACTGTGGACATCTGTGGCCTGAACTTGTCACACATGATAGTAGCCATGATGTTGCCGCCGAAAGCGGGACGGGTCTGCATCAGGTTGCGCTTGTCGTCGATGGCGAGGCCGGTGCAGTCAGCCGTCAATCCGGTTGCCACCCTGGTGGCAATTGCCCCGGCCAAATCGCGTCCCATACCGGTGGCACCCATGAGGATTATTTCCGGCTTATATTTTTCGACCAGGTGGCAGCACCCCTCCACATAGGCTTCGGTGCGATAATATTTGTAGACCGGAGCGTCAAGCAGATACGCTTTCGTGGCGCCATAGGCAAACGCTTCCGAACAAAGGTTTTCTACATTCTCACCGATCACGAGGGCGCACAGTTCCACGCCAAGAGTTTTGGCCAGACCGCCCCCAACCCCCAGCAATTCCCAGGAGACCTTTGCCGGCTCGCCCTCCGTCTGCTCGACAAAGACCCAGACGCCGCTGTACTCCGCCAGCTTTCGGGCAAGAGCAGCGGCCTCTTCATCCAGCTCTTCCACGATGGCAACCGGTGCCATCTTGGCCAGTTCATCGAGAATCTTTTGCTCCTCTGCAGTGAAGAACATCTCCAAAGCGGCAGCCGGACAGATTTTGACACATTTCTGGCAGCCGATACATTTACCCTCTTCGATGATCGGCTCACCGGTTTCAGTCATTTCGACGCAGTTGACCGGACAGACACTCTGGCAGCGGGCACCGCAGGCTATGCACTTCCCGTCAAGCAGACGGGCGACGCCCCGCGGTTTCTTGGGTTTCGGTTGTAGTTGTGGCTCGCTCATAATGGTAACATATCCTTCGCCATCAGTTTTTCAATCAGCAATGCGGCAGTTCCCGCCGGATCGGCATAGCCGTCGCCTAGGATTTCTCCCTTGTCCCGTTCCGGAGAGAAAATTTTAGAGACCCAGGTAGGAGAACCTTTCAGGCCTATTTTCTGTTCATCCAACTGCAAAACTTTATTATTCCATACCTCGACAACGACTGTATCCGCAGCCAGCCGCATCGCCACCTTGGGGTAGCGCGGTCGGTTCAACTCGCGTACGACCGTCAACATCGCCGGCAGAGGGGCTTCAACAATCTCATGACGCCCCTCCAGCTTGCGGCTGACACGAATTTTCTGAGCCGTTACGTCCAGAGAGACAATTTTGTCAACCAGCGTCAACTGTCGATAATTGAGGCGACTGGCGATACCAGGGCCGACTTGGGCAGTGTCGCCGTCGATCGTCTGTTTACCGCACAACACCAACCCGACTTCACCCACTTCTGCATTCAGCTTGCGTATCGCAGCAGCCAGGACATTGCTGGTTGCAAGGGTGTCAGCGCCGCCAAACACCCGATCAGACAGCAGAATGGCATGGTCAACACCAAGAGCGAGAGCCTTCTTCAGTGTGCCTTCCGCATTTGGCGGACCCATGGAAATGGCGGCAACCGTGCAGCCGAAGCGGTCTTTCAGGCGCAAGGCTTCTTCCAGAGCATGGGTATCATAAGGGTTGACGATAAAAGGGATGCCTTCACGAACCAGGGTATTTGTAACCGGGTCAATCTGGACCTGAGTCGTATCCGGAACCTGTTTGATGCAGACTACTATCAGCATGGATTATTCTCCCGCAGTCAATATGCCAACTTTTAATGCATTAACCTTACCGTCACGTTAACGTAATATGCATGCGTGCCGTCTCTTACCTCAATTCGGCGTCAAGAAGCAAGTTATTATACTTTCGCAAAATAAATTTAGTATGATTAAAAACAAGGCAGTTTGCCATTTTTATACACATTATTACAACTATATCAGATTCAAAAAAAGAGGCCTGTCCGAAAAAATCGGACAGGCCTCTTTGCCTCACGCTTGCCACATTATTATGCGGTCAACTCAAATATTAGGAATATTACGGTAACTCACTGCTCCCCATCAGGTATCGATC